>CAKUYM010000006.1 GCA_934716785.1 uncultured Bacteroides sp.
AATTTTAATAGCGTATTTGCAGAATCAGTGCGATGAAGAAGAAGCAGAGCGCGTAGAAGCTTGGTGTGACGAAAGGCCGGAAAACAGAAAGACATTAGAGCAGTTGTATTGCACACTCTTCATTGCGGATAGAGTGAAAGCGATGAATGCCGTAGACACGGAGGCTTCGTTGAAACGATTAAAGTCCGCCATTCATAAAAAGGAGAGAAATGCCCGGTTGGGCAAAATTTCTTCGGGTTGGAAACGTTATGGCATCGCGGTGGCTGCTTTCATCACCGGATTGTGCTTTGCGGGAGGAGTGGCGTGGAGTACGCTTTCGGATAAGCTGTCGGATTACGAAGTGCAGACGATGGCCGGACAGAGGGCACAGGCAACGCTCCCCGACGGGACAAAAGTGTGGCTCAATGCTTCCTCCAAAATGGTTTATCACAGTTCTTTGTGGAATTCAACCCGACAGGTCGATTTGTCCGGTGAAGCTTATTTTGAAGTAACTCCCAACAAACATGCCCCCTTTATTGTAAATAGCCGGCAGATAAAGACACGAGTATTGGGCACCAAATTCAATGTACGTGCGAAAGAGGAAGAAAACAAGGTGGTGACAACGTTGTTTCAAGGCTCAGTGCGGGTGGACTCTCCAAGAACAAAGGAGGATGGCTACTTGTTGAAGCCTGGGCAAACATTGAATATCGATGTGGATAATTATCAAGCGGAGTTGATAGAGTACAACCACCCCAATGATGTGTTGCAGTGGATAAATGGTAAGTTGGAGTTCAGGCAACACTCTTTGTGGGAAATCACCAACATAATGGAAATCCTATATGACATCAAATTTGTGTACGAAAGTGATGAATTGAAGAAAGAACGCTTCACCGGTGATTTCTCTACAGACAGCAAACCGGAAGAAATCTTAAACGTATTGGTACATACCAATCACTTCAGCTATAAAAAAGAAGGGCACATCATTCGACTTATGAAAAAATAGAGTGTGGCTTTTCTTTTGAAAAATGCCTCTGTCACACATAGCTGTAGCAGAGGCATTTTCAACTTTTTAGCACACATAATTATAGTTGGAAAGAACACACCTATGGAAATAATAGTTTGCAGGAATGAAATGTTCACGAACAAAAAATAAAAAAAATCTTGTTTCTGTTTAGTATGCTTTGCATCTGAAATGTACTACTATCGAAAGGCTTCTTAAAGGAGGCTTGTAAAAGTATTATTTTAGTTAACCATTTAAAATCGCATTATTTATATGAAAGACAAGAAAACATAAACCTTATCCTTTTCTTCACGTGTGGCACATAGCCACCCCTACCTATAATTTTATCTAATATTATTTCTAACTAAAAAGAATAAGATGAAAGAAAACTCAAAGTGCAAGTCCATGTACTTGCTGTTTTTCCTCTTCTTGTTTTCGTCGTTTGTTTCGGCCTATGGACAAGAACGGACAGTAACCCTCAATTTATCAAAAGTACCCCTAAGTACAGCGTTGAAGGAGATTGAAAAACAAACCTTCATGTCTGTAGTTTACAACACTAACGATGTGGACGTAAATCGCATAGTATCCATCAAGGCATCGAAAGAATCTTTGAACAGTGTAATGAGCCGCCTCTTTAAAGGAACCGATGTCAGTTTTTCAATAGTAGACAAGCATATCGTTTTGTCGACCAAGAAAGTGAACGAATCACAGAAAACTCCACTTACAGCTACGGGAGTGGTGACGGATGCCACCGGAGAACCATTGATTGGTGTCAGCGTTCTGGTGAAGGGTACGTCAAACGGTAGCATCACCGATATGGACGGAAAGTTTCAGTTGCAGGCCGCTACCGGTGACGTTGTGGAATTCTCTTATGTGGGATATGCCTCTCAATCTGTCACGTTGGTCAACGCCCAACCTCTCAAAATCACATTGGGAGAGGACACAAAAGCCTTGGACGAAGTGGTGGTTACGGCTTTGGGTATCAAGCGTGAACAGAAAGCGTTGAGTTACAATGTGCAGCAAGTGAAGGGCGAAGAGCTTACCACGGTGCGCGATGCCAACTTTATCAATTCATTGTCGGGCAAAGTGGCCGGTGTCACCATCAACGCTTCTTCTGCCGGTGCCGGTGCAGCTGCACGCGTAGTGATGCGTGGAACCAAGTCATTGGAAAAAGACGATAATGCTCTTTATGTGATTGACGGTATTCCTATGTTCAACGTGAACTCCGGTGACAATGCCGGCGGAACAATGAACAAGCAACCCGGCTCCAACAGTGTGGCCGACTTGAATCCCGAAGATATTGAAAGCATGACTATTCTGACCGGACCGTCGGCTGCGGCACTCTACGGATCGGACGCTTCCAATGGCGTTATCCTGATTACCACCAAGAAAGGAGTCTCCGGCAAGGTGAAAGTGACTTACAGCAATAACACCAGTTTCTCGTCACCGTTGATGATGCCCAAGTTCCAAAACATCTATGGCAACCGCGAAGGTGAAGTGGCAAGCTGGGGAAACGTGCATTCCAGCGATTATGATCCTGCCGACTTCTTCAATACCGGAGTGACCGAATTGAATGGTTTCACGATGACCACCGGTACGGAACAGAATCAGACATATGCTTCTATCTCTACGACCAATTCAACCGGTATCCTGCCCAACAATGCTTACAATCGCTATAATTTCTCCATACGCAACACGGCTAAGTTTTGTCAGGATAAGTTGAGCCTTGATGTAAGTGCGCAATATATTCTTCAGAACAACAAGAACATGGTGGGTAGCGGACAATATTTCAATCCTTTGGTTTCGCTTTACCTTTTCCCGCGTGGAGAGAATTTCCAGGAAGTGCGTATGTATGAGCGTGCCAGCGAGTCGCGCAACATCATGACACAATATTGGCCTACCGCCATCTTTGGCACAGACCTTGACATGCAAAATCCTTATTGGATTATGAACCGTATGCAGAACAGTCTGTCAAAACGCCGTTATATGTTCAATGCCAGCCTGAAATGGGAGATTACCCATTGGCTGAATGTAACAGGGCGTGTACGTGTGGACAATTCGGACTTGGACGGCATCGAGAAATATTACGCCACCACAAGAACCACCTTTACCGAAGGAAGTGACAAGGGATATTACGGACACACAAAGCAAAATGACCGTGCGGTATACGCTGACTTGATGGCAAGCGTGAACAAGAATTTCTTTGATGACAAGCTGTCGCTGAATGCTACGATAGGTACATCATTGAATGATATGCAGGAGGATGTGATGTACTTGAAAGGCGGGTTGGAGAAAGTGCCCAATATGTTCCATTTAGGCAACATCAAGTTGGACACTTCCAAACGCAACGAGAAGAAATGGCACGACCAGGTGCAGAGCATCTTTGCGAGTGCCGAGTTGGGATGGAATCATCAACTGTATCTCACGCTCACAGGTCGTAATGACTGGGACTCCAAGTTGGCTTTCACCAGCAAAGGCTCCTATTTCTATCCGTCGGTCGGCCTTTCGTGGGTTATCAGCGAATTATTCAAATTGCCTGAGCCTGTCTCTTACTTGAAGGTACGTGGTTCATGGGCTGAAGTAGCCTCCGCCCCCAGCCGTTATCTCACGCTGATGCAATACGAGTACAACGAGCAGACCAATAAATATGAATATCCGGACACACACTACAACACAGACCTGAAACCGGAGAATACAAAATCATGGGAGTTTGGTGTAAATGCCAAGTTGTGGAAGAACAGAATCAATGTAGACCTGACATGGTACAAATCGAACACTTTCAACCAAACATTCAAAGTAGACGCGTCAGCTTCTTCCGGCTACAAGAAAAACATCGTACAGACAGGTAACATCCAGAACAAGGGTATAGAGTTGGCTGTAGGTTATACAGAGACTTTCAATAAGGTAAGAGTCTCTACCAACGTGACTTACACGCGCAATAAGAATGAAATTGTGAGCTTGGCAAATGGCGCCACCAATCCGGAGACCGGCGAACTGATCAACATGGAGTACTACACCAAAGGCACATTGGGCATTAGCGGCGGACCGACATTGCGTCTGTGTGAAGGCGGCACAATGGGCGACCTCTACACGAACCGCCGTCTGCGCCAATCTCCCAACGGGTATATCTGGAAAGATCCCTCTACCGGAAATGTAGCAATCGAAAACACGGAATATCGCAAGATCGGCTCCGTGCTTCCCAAATACAACATGGGATGGAATGGAAATGTTGCTTGGAACGGATTGAGCCTTGGCTTTGCCTTCACGGCCCGTGTAGGCGGATTGGTCGTATCGGACACTCAAGCTACGCTCGACAAGTATGGCGTGTCTGAAGCCAGTGCCCTTGCACGCCAGAACGGTGGGGTGAACATTGGCGAAAATGGTTACGTAAATGCAGAAGATTATTATGATAAAGTATCCACGGCCATTGGCACTTACTATACATACAGTGCTACCAATGTACGTCTGTCGGAGCTGAGCCTAAGCTATCAACTACCCAAGAAATGGTTTAGAGACAAAGTGAACATGACCTTAGGGTTGGTGGGAAAGAATCTTTGGATGCTTTACTGCAAAGCTCCATTTGATCCGGAGAGTACAGCCTCCGTTACCAGCAACTTCTATCAAGGTGTGGACTACTTTCAGCAACCAAGTTTGAGAAGTCTTGGTTTTAATGTCAAACTTTCATTCTAAAAGAGAACTATGAAGAGATACAATTTGATAAACAAATGCGCCAGGATTTCGGCGTATATCGTAGTAGCTTCGATGGTGGCCGGATGCACCGGTATGTTTGAAGACTATAACACGAATCCTTTCGGTCCTACTCAGGATGACATGAAGGGTGACAACGCCTCCACGGGAGCGCACATAGAAAATATGATTCCGGCATTGGTGCAAGGACAGCAGAACAATGCCCAGATGCTGGATCAAATGATTGGTGCGGAGTATGGCGGTGAAATAACTTGCATCGCTACTTGGGGAAATGGCGGCAATTACTATACGTACAACCCGCGGATAGGATGGTATGGAAATATGTTCGACACTACTATGCCGCAGATTTACACAGGTTTCAATCAAATCAGGAAACTCTCCGGCGGCAAAGGACTGGCTTATCATTGGGCACAGATACTGCGCGTAGCTGCTTCTCTGAAGATAAGCGATTGCTACGGTCCTATTCCTTACTCCAAGATTACAGGAACAGACTTTACGGTGGCTTATGACTCGGAAGAAGATTTGTACAAATACATGTTCAACGATTTGGATGAGGCTATCGTGGCATTGGAAACTCCGGTACTGGCAGGTGAGGATATGTCTTCACTGAAAGAATATGACTTGGTGTTCGACGGCGACTTCCGCAAGTGGGTGAAATTTGCCAATACCTTGAAACTGCGTATGGCTATTCGTATCTCCAACGTATCTCCCGAACTGGCCAAGCAGAAAGCCGAGGAGGCCGTATCGGATGTGATCGGTGTGATGACCGCAGCCGATGATGCCGCCTACAGCAGCTACAACGATGGAATGAACCCTTATTACCGTGTGGCTTACTCATGGAAAGAGATTCGCGTCAGCGCCAATATCACGTCCTATCTGAGCGGATACAACGATCCGCGCCTGCCTGTATATGTCAGTGTGTCGGAGGTAGACAACGGATATACGGGAGTACGCAACGGCATCTACCAGAGTGCCAGCACACAGGCTTCGTATACAAAATTCTCCAACCTGAATATCAAAGAGAGCGACAAGCTACTCATCATGTCGGCTTCGGAAGCCTACTTTTTGCGCGCCGAAGGTGCCTTGAAGAAATGGAACATGAACGGAAGCGCACGCTCACTTTACGAGGAAGGGGTAAAGACTTCGATGGAGGAGCGCGGCGTGAGTGCCGACTATTATTTGTACAGTACCAGTCGCCCGGCTTACTATAACGACCCCACCAATTCGAGCTACAGCCAGCAACCTCTTTCCACCGTTTGCCCCCGTTATGACGAATCGGCAGGTGATGAGGTGAATTTAGAGCGCATCTTGGTGCAGAAATGGATTGCCAACTTCCCGAACGGATGGGAAACTTGGGCTGATATCCGCCGCACCGGTTATCCCAAGCATTTTCAGGTGGTGAATAATCTGAATACGGACGGAGTGAGCAAGGAGCGCCGTATGCGTCGTCTGCCTTTCCCCGAATCGGAATACAACACCAATGCTGCCAATGTGAAAGCCGCTGTCTCTATGCTGGGTGGTGCCGACAACTCTGCTACCGACCTGTGGTGGGCCAAAAAGAATTGATTAACCTAAAAACGATTATTTATGATAACAAGTAATTTGAAAAAAATATTGTGCGGGCTGGGGCTTGGACTGTTTTTCCTGCAAGGAACTTTCTTTTCCGCTTGCAGCGAATGGACGGAGATAGAGGCGAAAGACTACTTCGAACCTGTCACTGAAGGATACAAAAACAACTTAAAGGACTATTTCAATTCTCCTCATAAGGTGATGTTCGGATGGTTTGGAAACTGGACAGCATCCAGTATGCCCAATTCCCTGTGCGGACTGCCGGACAGCGTAGACTTCGTCAGTCTTTGGTTGTGCTGGGGAAACTTGAACGAGGCTCAACAAACCGACCTGAAGAAGTTTCAGAAACGTGGGTCGAAGGCTATTCTCTGTTGGCGTGCCGGTGACATTGGCGACAATCTGACTCCCGGTGGCAACGATGCGGAAAACAAGAAGGCATTTTGGGGAATGGTAGACGGTGATGAGGATTCCTATCTCCAGGCAGCCAAGAAATATGCGCTTGCCATTGTAGATACGGTGAATAAGTACAATGTAGACGGTTTCGACTACGATATCGAGGATTGGGGGACATTGATGTCGCAATCCAATCCGCAACGGGCACATGTGTTCATGCAGACACTGCGCGAGGAGTTCAATAAGACCGGCAAGATGCTTGTGGCGGATATCCCCGGTGGAACTGCTTGGCTCAGGTTCTACAATGCACTCTCTGCCGAAGTGGTGGAAGGGTTGGACTATATCGTGTGGCAGACTTATGAGTTGGATCACAGCGGGCTGGACGCTTTCTTCAATGGATCTGGCGGTGTGCGGTCCTATCATCCCGAACTGTTTGAGAAAGTGGTCAAGAAATCGATTGTGACAGCTACTTTCGAACGGGCTGCCGATAAGCCTTTATTCAGTCGGCATCAGACGTATCATCCTTCGTTTGGGGTGGAACATGCGGGCATGGGAGCCTACCATATCGAGTATGACTATGCGGGAAATCCCGATTATCCATTTGTACGCGCAGCCATTGCCGCACAAAATCCTCCTATCAATCATTAATAAAAAACAGTAGAATATGAAAAGATATACTTGGTTAACATTAGCCTGCGGACTGCTGGCTTTGGCACAGACTGCCTGCGAAGATGCCGCCAATGATGCGATAGACAATTTGCTCTATATCAACGAGGCTTCCACTTCCAAAATGGAAGAGATTTCTCTGCAAAAAGGTACGGACACCCGCACCTCCGTTACAGTGAGACTGGCTCAGGCAACCGATCATGATGTGACGGCAGAGCTCTTCATGGACAAGAGCATTCTGGAATCATACAACAAGAAGAATGAGACTAATTATCAAATGCCCTTGGACGGTACGGTATCTTTCCCCGAGAAAATTACAATTGCCGCCGGCTCGGTAAGCGCAGAACCGGTAAATATTGATATCGCCTCTTTCACCCCGGAAGGTGGCGCGCAATATGCTATCCCTCTTGCCGTAAAAAGCGTGACAGGTATCGATAAGTCGGAAGCCTCTTCCCACTACTTGTTGGCGTTGGTTACTCCTTTGGAACAGCAAGTTCCTAAATTCAACTATACCAATGCCATGCAAGCCGCTCCTGCCGAAGAGTGGAATATGGTGATGCCCAACTATACGTTGGAATGGTGGTGTAAGATGAGTGGCTTTTCCGTAAACAACCAGGCTATCTTCAACTCCGGTTCAGAGTCATCCGAACTCTATATCCGTTTTGGCGATTTGGTATACGGTAACAATTTCAAGTATTTGCAAGTCAAGACTATGGGAGGTCAGATGGATACGGGCGACCCGAATGAGACTCCATTGGAAGCTGATGTGTGGTATCATTTCGCTCTCTCTTTTGATGCTGCTTCGGGTGTGTCTACACTCTATCAAAATGGAAACGTGGTGGGTACGGTGAACAGTGGAGCCGGAACTTCTATGAAAATAGACAAGCTGCAAATGATATCTTCGGGTGCTGCATACTTCCGGGATAATTGCGAACTGTGTCAGGTGCGCTTGTGGAAAACAACTCGCACTGCCAATCAAATCAAAAAGAACATGTACAAGGAGGTGGACTACGGTAACAAGGATTTGGTGCTTTATCTACCTATGAACGAGGGTAACGGCATTACACTGAACGACGTGACCGGCAACGGACACGATGTAGTGATCGGCAATATGCCGGGCAATGGCTCTTCATCTTCTGTGTCATGGGCTTCTTACACATTTGCTAAATAATAAAAAAAGTAGAAAATCAGTATGAAAACATTCTTTAAATACTCGTTGATGTGTGTTTCGGCACTGGCCTTGCTGCCGTTGGCAACTGCTTGCAGTGACGATGAATCAACCGATCCGTATGACGTGAACTACGTCTATATGTATTCTCCGACAAAGACGGACAACTCGCTGGTATACAAAGGAAATGGCGTGTTCCTGACCGGCATTGCCGAAAAATGCGTAATAAATCCGGTGAAATGTACAAAACCTGCCCCCACAGACGTAACCGTGTATTTCGACATCGCTCCTTCTTTGGTGGATAGCTACAACCAAGAGCACGGCACCAACTATACACTACTAAAAAGTGCACAACTCGAGAATAATGTACTTTCCATCAAACGTGGCGACTATATTTCGGCTGATACACTGAAGGTCAACTTTACGGATCTGACGGAATTTCAAAGCGGAGCCGAAAATTTTATACTTCCCATCTCTGTCACCGAGATGGAAGGAGCGGGTGTCTCCCTCAGTCAAAACAGCAAAATTTATCTGACCTTTACCTCTACATACAAGCCCAACAGGGTAATGATTGCTTCTTCGAGTGAGAAAACTCTGTATATAGCCGGTGGGGAAGTCATAGATCCCGAAAATCCGGGCAAACTGACATACAATAGTATGCTGTCATGCGAGTGGCCCGCTGATGCGGATATGACTCTTTCTTTGGAAATCCAACCGGGGTTGATCGAGGCGTACAATGCCAAGAATAGCACAAATTACAAGCTGTTGCCCAATGCCTCTCTTGAAGCCACAACGATGCATATTGCCAAAGGTGACATGGGAGCAACTGAAGTGCTTACCTTGCTTTCTTCGGACAAGATGGCAAGTGTAAAGGCTGGAGAAAACTACATCGTACCTATCAAGGTGACCGAGGTGACCGGAGAGGGAGGTGGTGTCTATGAAGAGAAATCTGAATGCTACCTGTTGTTCAATGCTGTCAAGATGCCCAATATAGTTTCGATTTCCCAGCCTGTCGGTACATTGGAAAGTACAATGGAAGATTGGAATAGTTGGTCTGCTTACTATAACGGTGGCACAACGGATGGCTTTGGAAAAGATACACATGCCGTATTCCAACCTACGGAGAGTGTAAGCACCAGAATTTATAGGGCATTCAATCTGTATGAGCCTCTCACTTTCGACTTGAGTAAGACTTATAATATCTCAAGCTTTGACCTGACATATTATTACAGCAATTCGTCCTATGCCGCATCGCATGCCAAGATAGAGACAAGCGTGGACGGTGAGACGTATGAAGCCGATGAAATAGAAATGCCATACCGCGGAGTACAAATATTTAAGTTCAGCCGTCCGAAAAATATTCGATACATTCGGATTACATTCACAAGTATGCATTCATCAAGCACTTGGAGCATTTATTTAAGTGCATTCAGATTCTATACTACCGAGTAAGATAGACACTGATTGTAGCTAAGCTAAATGTGGCAGAGGCTTTTCAAACAATAATCATATCCGTTGGTGGAATTAAGGATACATAAAATGAATTCCGCCAACGGATTTACTTAAGCATCTCGAATGCTTTCTCTATAAGGGTATCTTTATTGTCAAGTTGGTCTTCTTTAGACATATTGATGCGGTTTTTCGGAATTGCCGGAATAATGCCGTTCTCTAAAGGTTCTTTGTGCTTGTCGAAATGAGGACTGGCCGAGAAACGGATAGACCAACCATTAGGCAGTTCGGAAGAGAACGGAAGCCCGGATCCGCCTCCGGTCTGGTCGCCTACTTGCACAATATCCGCATCTTCTATGCTAAGCATTGCATTGACAAAATCGTTGGTAGCACTGTAGCAACGGCGGTTGGTCAGTATCACGACCTTCTTTTGCCAACGGATGCTGTTGGATGGTTCCAGATAGATGGGTTCATAGTCGGAAAAGTCGTTATGCCCCGGTCCGGTTTTATGCCTGATGTATCCGGTCAATGTCTTCTGATTGGTGAAGCGGGCAGCGATACGGCTGGAGTTGGTAAGGTTTCCTCCGCCATTGTCACGCACATCAATAATCAGTCCGTTGCAAGGGGCAAGATAAAGAAGAACTTCGTCAAGGTTGCCATCTCCGACCCCGGCACTGAAACTTTCATAACGTATATATCCTATATTATTGTCGAATATCTTATACTTCAAACCGGAAGCCGTGTAATAACCGCTGCTGGCACTGCCCAGATAAGTCTGGTAGAGAATGTCTTCCCGATAGTTCCAGTCATATCCCTGATACCACGCGTCATAATAGGAGGTACGCTTGGCACTGGAGAGGTTGACATGACCGTCTTTCAGTATGTACAGCATCTGACTTAGAATGTCGAACAGATCGTCATTGGACATGGTCGGTATAATCAGTTTTCTGTATTCTTCGTGAACCGCATCCCAGTCTATGCCTTTGGCTTCTAAGAAACAATACTGCTCATCGATAATCTTCCATAGTTGCTCGAAGTTGCCTACGGGGTCATTGGCATATTCATCCTCTCTGATACAACCTGTCAATGCCGGCAGGCAGCAGATTAGCAGAAGTAGTTGTATAATCTTATTTCTCATATTTGTCATCTTAATAGGCTCCTACCGATGGCGGCAAAGCGGTTGAACCTTTTTTATTTCGGATAAGGTATAGGTCTTTCACAAACCCCACCATGAATACATGGGAGTAGGAATGTGTCTTGATGTTATTGACTTTATATTGCTGCAAGTCTGCCAAATAGCTGAACCGCATCTTTGTATATCCTATCGGAAGGTCGACAGACAGCATTTGCCGGAGCGAAGGCTGATTGTGCAGGGATGTGAATTTTATCACTCCACCGGAATTGCCTAAAGAGAAAATCTCGTAGTAGGACTGTCCGTAGTGCGGCGAGAATAATACTCCCATCACGGGCAGATTGACCTGATAGCGCAGCACCATCGGGTAGCGTTTGACCTTCAGATGCCAGATTGCCATTCCCGAAGCATCCAGATTTACATAAGCTCTTGCCGAAGCAGGATTGTTCGTATTTCGGAGATTATAGACAAAGCCGCCGTTGGCGTCAATCAGTCCTCCTGCCAATAGCTTGAAATTCTCGGTCAGCCGAAATTGGTAATGCAGACCGTAATTCCAGTTGGCTAAGCCGGAGAATGTATTGTTGTTGTCTGCACGATTGTGCGTATAGCCGATATCAGCTTGGAAGAAATTCTGCACAGATACATTCCCATCGAACAGCTTGGTCATCCGAATCGTTTCACGGGAAACACGGAAATCGATTCCTTTGTACTCCTGTGGTGAAAGATAGGTGTCGAACACATTGGTAAATCCGATACCATACATGGTGGCACGCGTTACGTAGCGATGGGCTTGCAGACTGTCGGTCTGCGCTTGTAATTTTGTGCAGAGGGTGGACAGGATACATACTGCCACCCCCAAGTATATTAGTTTTTTCTTCATCAGAATAGCTTCATCTGCCCGGTGATTTCGTCAATAATATCTCCTTCACTCTTGCCGCTGTCCGGGTCCAAGTTCTCCGGTTCTTCTTCCGATTCGTCCTGTGGTTGCTGCTCGGGTTCGGGGAAGCGGGTCGGTTCAAGTTCGTTGATAGTCTCTACCGTGTAGGTGGTGATACGTTTGCCTTTCGCCTTGAACCCTTTGACTGCAATAAACTCTTCCGCATCAATTTCCAACGGGTCTCGGAAACTATCGTGTCCGCCGAACACTACTTCCAGACGCGGGTAGTATTCATCGGTCAATAAGATGAGGCGGTTGTTCTTATTCTCACCCAGATAGTTCTGCTTGCGGTTGGAACCTTCAAAACAGAAACGTTTCAGATACGGATAATTCTGTTGGTCGGCATCATACAGGGCAGCGGTCCACACTTTATTGGGATCGAATTTCTCGACGATGCTCACATTATCTTCGTAGTGATTGCTCAGGTCGAAGTTGCTGGTGTAGAAGTCACCGTTGTTTAGGACCACCAATATGGTGTCTTCACTTTGGAATTCGCCGAGATATTCGCCGCGGCCGTCATAGTTGAGACGTAGAATATCGCGGTCGAACCATACCTTACGTCCGCCGAGAGTCGAACCGCCCTTCTGCTTCAGCGTAATCTTGTGTATCGGCAGGCGGGTGAGGATGACACCTCGTGCCTGGCGACCTTTAATGCCCACTTCGCTGAAATCTTGTTCGAAGATGATGCGGCGCACGCGCGGGTTGGGCTTCAGCGTAACCTTGATGATTTCGGCTTCTCCGTTCGGATTGGCGCTGAAATAGGTGATGCGTGAATCGGGTGTGCCTTGTGTGACGTCATACTCACGGTCGCGCACCACGGAAGTCACGGCGAACCGTTTCACGTAGGTTGTTCCTTCTTTGCCGTCGCGGTATGCTACATTGTAAATTGTCCGTTTGTCGTTCTTCTTGAATACGTTGACATAGAGAACGTTCTTACCGACAAATTTTTTGTCGGCAACCGGGGTGACGAGATATTTACCGTCGCGGAAGAAGATGATAATATCGTCAATGTCCGAGCAGCAAGTCACGAATTCATCTTTCTTCAAAGAAGTTCCGATGAATCCTTCTTCACGGTTGATGTAGAGCTTTTCGTTTGCTTCCACAACTTTGGCTGCTTCGATGGTGTCGAAGTTGCGCAATTCCGTGCGGCGCGGGAAGTTCTTTCCATATTTGTTTTTCAACATCTGATACCAGTTGACGGTATAGTCAACGATATGTGCCAGATGGTCATTGATCTCGGCCACCTCTTCCTTCATCCGGGCAATGAGTTCGTCCGCTTTGTCCGAATTGAACTTCAAGATACGTCCCATCTTGATTTCCATCAGTTTGAGGATATCTTCCTTGGTCACCTCTCGGATGAATTGCGGATAGAACGGGGTCAGCCGCTCGTCGATATGGGCACAGGCGGCATCCATATCTTTGGACTGCTCAAACTCTCTGTCTTTGTAGATGCGCTCTTCGATAAATATCTTTTCGAGAGAAGAGAAATGCAGGGCTTCCAGTATTTCGCCTTTCTTGATTTCCAACTCTTGTTTCAGCAGCTCCATTGTGTTGTCTGCCGATTTTTTCAAGACTTTGCTGACGGTGAGGAAGTGTGGCTTTCTGTCGTCGATAACACAACAATTGGGCGAGATGCTCACTTCGCAATCGGTGAATGCATAGAGTGCGTCGATTGTTTTGTCCGATGATGTGCCCGGAGCGAGGTGCACCAGTATTTCTACGTTGGCGGCCGTGTTGTCATCCACCTTGCGTATTTTGATTTTCCCCTTTTCTACAGCTTTCAGGATGGAGTCGATAACGGATGACGTGGTCTTACCGTAGGGAATCTCCGTGATGGCAAGTGTCTTGTTGTCCAGCTTGTTGATTTTTGCACGTACTTTTACGGTTCCGCCACGTTCACCGTCATTGTACTTGGACACGTCGATAGAACCGCCTGTCTGAAAATCAGGATATAGTTGGAAATCCTCTCCACGCAGATAACTGATAGAAGCGTCGCAAAGTTCATTGAAGTTGTGTGGCAATATCTTGGAAGAAAGTCCTACGGCGATACCTTCCACCCCCTGTACCAGCAATAACGGGAATTTCACGGGAAGAGTGACCGGTTCCTTGTTTCGTCCGTCATAAGACAGTTTCCATTCGGTAGTCTTGGGGTTGAAGACAACATCCAGTGCAAACTTGGACAAACGTGCCTCGATATAACGGGGGGCGGCAGCGCCGTCTCCGGTGAGAATGTTACCCCAGTTACCCTGACAGTCGATTAGTAAATCTTTCTGTCCGAGTTGCACGAGGGCATCTCCGATGGAAGCGTCACCATGCGGATGGAACTGCATGGTATGTCCCACAATATTGGCCACTTTGTTATATCGCCCGTCATCCAGACGTTTCATAGAATGTAAAATACGGCGTTGTACAGGCTTCAAACCGTCATTGATGTGGGGCACGGCACGTTCAAGAATCACATACGAGGCATAGTCCAAAAACCAGTTTTGGTACATGCCTGTCAGTTGATGCTTTATGTTTTCGTCCCGTGTATCTGCCGGTTTGTAGTCTGAATGTTCTTCCGGTATCTCGTTAATTTCGTCACTCATAAATTCGTATATACTATAATTTTACGCATGCGCAGGCAAAAATACAAAAATAAACGAGACTTAGGAAGAGAAAGAACGAGATTCCTTGTGTTAAAAGGATGAAAAGCCTGTTTTTCAATATGCACTTATTCTTTGATGTGCACATTTATCTATGCACAGGCTGATGAAATTTATTGATGATAACGTATGCTGATGGAAACAGGTTAAAACGTGAAGAATGTGCGATTAAGGTAGTGCTGATTTGGACATGGTTGTGAGGTAAATAAGATAAATTAATACCCTCCTTGTCTTATTTATGAGATAAATCCCTATCTTTGTGGCACTTTTTATGAAAAAAGGAAAATCAATTTAATAGATATAGAAAAGAAAATGGCACAAGAAGACGTTTTTAAGAAGCTTGTATCGCATTGCAAAGAGTACGGTTTCGTATTCCCTTCAAGCGATATCTACGACGGACTGGGCGCTGTGTATGACTATGGTCAGATGGGCGTTGAATTGAAAAATAATATCAAAAAATATTGGTGGGACAGCATGGTGTTGTTGCACGAAAACATTGTCGGTATCGACTCTGCTATCTTTATGCACCCCACTATCTGGAAGGCTTCCGGACACGTGGATGCGTTTAACGACCCTTTGATCGACAATAAAGATTCTAAAAAGCGTTATCGTGCTGACGTCTTGATTGAGGACCAATTGGCCAAGTATGACGAAAAAATCAATAAAGAGGTAGCGAAAGCCGCAAAGAAATTCGGTGACAGCTTTGACGAAGCTCAATTCCGCTCTACCAACGGGCGTGTGTTGGAACATCAGGCAAAACGCGACGCTCTTCACGCTCGTTTTACAAAGGCGCTGAATGATAATAATCTGGAGGAATTGCGTCAGATTATCATCGATGAAGAAATTGTATGCC
Source organism: uncultured Bacteroides sp. (assembly GCA_934716785.1). Classification (GTDB taxonomy): domain Bacteria; phylum Bacteroidota; class Bacteroidia; order Bacteroidales; family Bacteroidaceae; genus Bacteroides. The sequence continues at coordinate 15,500 of CAKUYM010000006.1, forward strand.
CTATCTCCGGAACAAAGAATTGGACGGAAGTTCGCCAGTTCAACCTGATGTTCTCTACAGAAATGGGTTCTACTGCCGACGGCTCCATGAAGATTTACCTCCGTCCTGAAACAGCGCAGGGTATTTTCGTCAACTACCTGAATGTACAGAAGACAGGTCGTATGAAGATTCCTTTCGGAATTGCTCAGATTGGTAAGGCTTTCCGTAACGAGATCGTTGCTCGTCAGTTTATTTTCCGTATGCGTGAGTTTGAACAGATGGAGATGCAGTTCTTCGTAAAACCGGGAACTGAACTCGAATGGTTCAAGAAATGGAAGGAAATCCGTCTGAAATGGCATAAGGCACTGGGATTTGGCGATGCAAGTTATCGTTATCACGACCATGAAAAATTGGCCCACTATGCAAATGCTGCTACTGATATTGAATTCCTGATGCCGTTTGGATTCAAGGAAGTGGAAGGTATCCACTCACGTACAAACTTCGACTTGTCGCAACACGAAAAGTTCTCAGGAAAGAGCATCAAATACTTTGATCCCGAATTGAACGAATCATATACTCCGTATGTGATTGAGACTTCTATCGGTGTAGACCGTATGTTCCTCAGTGTAATGAGCGCATCTTATTGCGAGGAGCAGTTGGAAAACGGTGAAAGCCGTGTTGTCTTGAAATTGCCTGCAGCTTTGGCTCCGGTGAAACTGGCGGTTATGCCGTTGGTGAAAAAAGACGGTCTGCCTGAAAAAGCCCGTGAAATCATTGACAGCTTGAAATTCCACTTCCATTGCCAATATGACGAAAAAGATAGTATCGGTAAGCGCTATCGTCGTCAGGATGCAATCGGTACTCCATACTGTGTGACAGTCGATCATCAGACATTAGAAGACAACTGCGTGACGTTGCGTAACCGCGATACCATGCAACAGGAACGTGTCGCTATCTCTGATCTGAATAATATCATCGCAGACAGAGTAAGCATCACTTCTCTATTGAAAACTTTACAATAAACCTTTGATGAATGAGTAAAAAGATCTATTTATTCTCCTTAGTATTGATGGCCCTTGCGTTTACAGCTTGTAGCGAGACGGAAGAACCTACCAAATTTGACAATTGGAGAGCACGGAATGAAGCTTTTATGGATTCTTTACAAACAGTATATGATACAGCATCGGATCATGGAGGGTTAGAATATATAACTCCAATGATTAATAATCGTGTGAAGATTTTCTATAAAAAGAAAATAGAAAAAGAGACTGGTAAGAGTCCACTCTTTACTGACAATGTCTCTGTCTATTATCGAGGAAGTTATATCTTTAATGAGACGTTTGATGAAAACTTTTCAGGTATTGATCCTGATGTGTATTTTGACCGACCGACTACTTTTTCGGTACAAGGATTCTATTCTGGTTCCGCAGTTTCGGGTTGGGCGGATATACTGCAAAATATGCGAGTTGGTGAACGTTGGCTGACTTATATTCCGTGGCAAGTAGCTTATGGTAGTTCTGATAATGATGCAATACCAGCTTATTCAACATTGATCTTTGATATTCAGTTACAGTCAATAGAGGATTAGCATTAAATATTTATTAGAAAAGATTCTTGGTACAAATATAAACAGTAAGCACATTCTGAATACTGCTTTTTCATTTGAGCTTTGATTTAGGAATATGTATCTACCCATGCCAATGCGGCATGGGTAGAATTTTTATAATAGAAAATCAATAGGTTACGACTATATCAAATCTAAATATTTTTCATTTTTGAGTCAGAATATGCAATGCGTTAGTGAAACTTACCGATAGCTCCCTTATTATTTCAGCCGTTTCCTTTTGCTTGTTCGATATTTTTCTTTTTTTGTTCTTCCAAACGGCAATCAGTGTCAATACCATCTTTTGAATTGTGTCAAAGTTGTTGACTGCCCTTTAGCTTTCTCCTTATGCTGTTCTGCCGGAGGTTAGGGGCTGTCACGTTTACCGTGGAGAAGAACTGATTGCGGACAAAGAGAAATGGAACAGTCGTTTGAACGTGATACAAGTGGATACTATTCGGAAAGAAAATACAATGGTTAGATTTCCTCTGAAAAGAGGCTATACTTGTCAAACTTTAACTGCAATGCAAAACTGCTAAGTCTCATAACGAGAAGGAACTAACTGATACATACATTGTGACCTTGACAGGAGTTTTCTTCAGGACAAAATTAAGTGCAAGACTGTTAGGACAGTAAGAAACTTTGATACGATACAAAAAAAGGCGCATGCAATTTTATCTATATGGAAACACAAAAGGAGAAAACTCTCCGATAAGCACAAGGGAACGGCTGAGTTTATCAGAGAGTTCGCGTATAGCTTCACCAAAGTTATACGCATGTTTTCGCAAAAATAAAATAATCTTTATTTTTCTATATATTTTAACTTACAGATTTTCAATTGCAGAACATTGATCTATACAAGAATTGCATGGGTGGGAGCTTTATATGTACTCAAACAAGGTTTAATGAAAGAGCCGTGAATGAAAAAACGTGTTGTTTGGATTATATTTATTGTTCTTACTAGGATAATAAAATTTATTATGTATATTTACTCTAATAACTTAATAAATTTAATACTTATGAAACGATTCTATTATTTATTATGTGCTATTCTTCTGTTATTAACTTCTTGCTCTCAAGAATTTAATGAGGATCAGAACTACAGTTCTGATGTTACTATGGCTAGTTTTGCTAACTCAAGTGAGTTTTTAAATACATTTGATTATTTGTCGAGGTTAAGTAATTCTGAGTTGTTGCTCTGGGTTGAAAAATATAATATTAATTCAGTGTTAAACACATCTGTAACGGTGCAAGATTCTTTATTCTTAAATATCCCAATTTCACTAAGGGCTTTGTTTAATAGCGATTTAGAAGTACGGATAGGAAATGAGGTTGTGCGATTTTGTAATGGAGATTTGTTTGTTGTAACTTACACAAATGGTCAAACGGAGGTTAAGCCTTATGGATCTATAAAATATGAAAGTGAACCCTTATTTTCTCCCGCAACGCGAGGAGAATTGGAGGCAGTGGATAAAGTTGCGAGTAAACAATATGAATTTGGAATAAACGCTAATAATTATAGATATAAGTATATTGCACAAATACGTTCATTTATTATAAACATAGGGGGACAAGTTAATCGTTGTGTATTATCTTTAGATGTTAAAATGGAATATAAAAAAAGTGGTAGTTGGAAACCAGCGGGGCGTACGAGATTTGTATCGGTAGATGTTCGTGGTACATATGAAAGAGGAAATATGGGAGGGGAAATACATGTCAAAAGATCAGACACTTGGAGTGACGGTTACGCTAGCTATGTATTGGCGTCTGTAGAAGTTATCGGTCCTGTGCCAAGAGGAACTTTTTGGAAATATTACCCATTTTATCCTCATGTTGATACTGTTTATCAGCGAATTGAAGGATCACCGGAAAGCGGATATACAATGCGTCTTTAGATACAACGAATTTGTAATCTGATATATAGGGTCTGATGGAATACTGTATATAGGGCGTTGAAAGACAATCTTGAAATCAGTTGTGAGCTTTGTGCCAGGTGAAAGAGGTGGACGGAGAAATGGATTACCATCCTGACCTTTTGTCTGAAAATAGAGATGAAGCGTTTTTAAATATAGCAATGCCTTGTATTTGCAATAATATTTACATCTTACTTCATCGGAACTATTGCTTGAATGGATAAAGAAGAAACGCCCTGTTCCCTTTAAAAGGAATGGGGCGTTTTAGTCCTCAAAACAGGGCGTTTCTTCTTCAGGAAAGATCATACTTAGATTGATTGCACACGGGCAACCAATTCGAGGAAATTTTATAAGGCTAAAAGTTTGAAGTATAATTAAAACTTTTATGGTTTTAACAGAAAGTTTTAATTATACTTCAAACTTTCTATCTCTATATCATCAGCAATTATCATTCTCCGGACAAGTCGGTGTGATACCGGATCAGCCCTTCCATCGGGCTTTGCATAATCTTGCCGATGGCGACTCCCGTTTCTTGTGCAGCTTCCTGCAATATTTCTCTGTAATAATAGGCGACCGAACCGATGAAATGTGCCGGATATTGTGCGTAGTCATACTGCATCACGTTTCTTTGCAAAAAAGCGATGAAGCTGTTGAGTACCAATCGGTGGATGCCCGGCTCTTCCAAATGCTGTGCGATGAAAGGGGAGAGACTTGCCAGAAAACGATTGGGGAAAGGCTGGCGATAGACTCGGTCGATGATTTCGGGAGCTGTCAGGTTGAATTGCTTGAAAAATGCCTCTTTCACGGCTGGAGGCAGTTGGTCTTTCAGAATATCGCCGACCAGTAGTTTTCCGAGAACGGCACCGCTCCCTTCATCCCCCAAGATAAATCCCAATGGCGAAATGTTTTTGACAATCTCTTTCCCGTTGTAAAAACAGGAGTTGGAACCCGTCCCCAAGATACAGGCAATACCCGCTTCATGCCCGCATAATCCGTGGGCGGCTGCAAGCATATCCGAATAAACGTTGATATTGTCTGCAATGGGTAAACAACTGTCAGGTAAACTGTCAGCAATCGCCCGACGGACGACTGGAGCTTTTTCGGGGGTACAACCTGCACCGTAGAAATAGACAGCGTTAATCTTGCCTTTCGGAAGTTGCGGTAGTAGAGAATGGGTCAGCTCTTGCTGAATCTCCTCTTCCGATTGGAAAAAAGGGTTGAATCCTTTCGTTCCGATTCGTTTGATAGGTGTGCCGTTGAGCACGACACACCAGTCGGTCTTGGTAGAACCGCAGTCTGCTATGAGTCTCATATATATTCAGTTTGTTATATATATTCGGTTATCGTATATATTGGGTTATCATACATATTGGATTATCATATATATTCAGTTTTATATGCAAATGTATTTAGCTTAAAATGCTAAGCTTTCTTTCCGAAAGAAACATCCAGCCGGTTGCGAATCATCCATGCGGCGATAATGCCGGGTATTGTACAGGCACATACCCAGATAAAGAAATTGGTGTATCCGAGATGTTCTTGTATCCATCCCGCCGGCATCCCCGGTAGCATCATGCCGAGCGCCATAAAACCGGTGCCTATGGCATAATGTGCTGTCTTGTGTTCGCCTTCCGCAATATAAATCAGATAAAGCATGTAAGCCGTGAAGCCGAAACCATAGCCTAACTGTTCGATGGCAACGCAGATGGATATAAATATCGGATTGCTCGGAGTGGCGGCAGCCATCCACACGTATAGGACATCGGGCAAGTTGATGGCCAATGCCATAGGCAAAATCCATTTTTTGAACCCGTCTCGTGAGACAAGGAAACCGCTGATAATGCCACCGACTAACAGGGCTATGACACCTATCGTACCGTAAATCACACCGACAGTCGTCGTCGACAATCCTAACCCGCCTTTATCGGCAGTATCGAGCAGAAAAGGAGAAGCTATTTTTGCCAGTTGCGACTCTCCCAAGCGATAGGTGAGCAGGAAAAAGAACATAAGCCCCAAATGCTTCTTTTTGAAAAAAGTGACGAAAGTCAGAAGAAAATCTTCCAACAATTTCCCCGGTGTCAGTTCGGGGCGCCTGATATCGGAATCGGGATGGGGGAGTATGCTGCGATGATACAGGGTAAGTGCAAGGAACAACCCCGCCATCAGATAAAAGGTGATGCTCCATGCCAAGGGAACATTATTTTGCGATGTCTCCAACCATCCCGCTAACATCACAAGAATTCCTTGACCGAAGATATTGGCAAGTCGGTAGAAGGTATTCCGGATTCCCACGAAGAATGATTGCTCTTTGTTATTGAGCCCGAGCATATAGAACCCGTCCGCAGCGATGTCATGTGTAGCCGAACTGAATGCCAGCAACCAAAAGAAGGCAAGGGTGAACTGCACATAATGAGACGTCGGTATAAAGAAAGCAATTCCCGCAAAGCCGGCTGCAATAAGCCCTTGCATGGTGATAATCCAAGCACGTTTCGTCTTAATCAAATCAACGAAAGGACTCCATAACGGTTTGATAGTCCAAGGAAGATAAAGCCAGGAAGTATAAAGCGCAATTTCCGTGTTGGACAGCCCCAAACGCTTGTACATGATGACAGCGATGGTCATTACTGCTACATAAGGCAGACCTTCTGCAAAGTAGAGCGTTGGAATCCAATTCCAAGGGTCTCTTTTCAGGGTTGGTGTAGACTTGGTATTAGTCATGGCATCAGTCAGATTTTACTTATATTGTATTTCAATCTACTTGTATTGTTTTTCAATCGTACTACCCGGGTAGTAGTGAGACAGTATTTCCCGATATTTATATCCTTCTTCGCCCATCACGGCGGCACCGATCTGGCAAAGCCCTACTCCATGACCCCATCCGGCTCCGGTAAGGATAAAACGGGAAGGGAGTTCCTTTTCTTTTTCGTCTTTGTACTCCTTATCCACCACAAAGGCAGAACTGTATAGATGAGATTCCGATAACGTGCGGCGTATCTCCAGTTCTTTGCCGATAATGAGCGTGCGCAGTGTTCCTACTATTTTCAGCCGGACGAGACGTCCGGACGTTCCCCGTTCTACAGGAATTAAATCTACAATCTCCCCGAAATCAATCCCCGAACGCCTATAAACCAGTTCGGACAACTCTTGCCGCGAATAGCTCACCGTCCAACGATAGAAGTCGGCAGTCTCTTGGTCGTAATTATTTAATACCTGGCAGAGGACCCTTTTGTCTTGTGTATTGCAGAATGCAACCGGCGAAGTGCGTATCCACTTTTCAGCTTCCGACTCAATGGTCAAGTCCGGAAGGCGGCATGCGGTTTTGCTGTCCCGCTGTCCGATAAGATAAGGGTGTCTTACATTCTCCCAGCAATTCTGAAACTCCTCGAAAGCCCCGCCGCAACATTTGGAGAAACGGGCGTCGCAAATCTTTCCTTCATACATAAGCACTTCTCCCCGTGTTGCCGAAACAGCCTCTATGGCTTGTGCCGTCGAGGCACGCGTCATTCCCTGATAACGCTGGCAATGATCATCTGCACACACATCAAAATTCTTGTGAGCTTCATGATCATACCATTTGATAAGTTGAGAATTGCGAGCGGATAGGGAAGAGTGGGGGGCGCTGTCCGGTATTGCAGCAACCCTCCTCTCTCCATTTCTCACTCTCAGTTTATTTAGCAGCCAGCTTCGAGAGATGATGGCATGTGCCTTCAGAAGCTCCAAAGAGGCGGTAGCACTCATCTCTGATGAAATTACGCTGGTGAGATAGTCTTCGATAGACACTATATTGATAGCAGTCAGCTTGTCGCCTTCGACAATGATTTTCAGCTCACCTTTGAATCTCTGAACTTCTTTGCGCTCCCAATGGAAGTTGATGCCGATGGTGACATCTTGCAGTTCGAAGAAAGAAGACGTTCCCTGTTGGGGAGTGAAAGATAGTTCGTTGTATTCTTTGTCCTGCCAACAGATTTTCCCTTTCCGGCAAACGGCCTGTTGCATTCCGGAGATTGCCGTTCCGGCAGAAGAGATGAACCTTTCGGGGAAAGAGAACCTGATCTCCTTCTCCGAAAGAATACCGACTGCTATTTGAGGTTCTGTCATAATGCCTTTTTGATGCGCTTTGCTATTTTTTGTAGTTTATCTTTAGATATGGATACTTCCTGATAGATATCATATATCTTCTCAGGGGTCAGTTTCTCTATGTCCTCTTCACGTACTACGGGGAATATGCCGTTCAGCTCGGCGATGGCAGGGCTGATGAGGATTTGTTCGTCTCCTTTGGCGCAGTAACAGTCAGGGCGGTGTTTGCTGCGCAAGAAGATGACACAATTATAAGGACGTTGTATTGATTTGAATTCATCTTCGTAGTCCTCACCGTAGAATTCCTTGTTGTTTTCCAACCCATACCAGGCAAGAATGTTCATCATAGGCTCTTTCCCCTTGTTATCGGCAGCCAAAATGTCATAAATCAACTGAAAGGTATTCACCATTGTTTTCTTGTTTTTCGCCTGAATGCTGATAAAGCTGACAGGGATGTTGCCGCAATTAATCATCACCTTGTCGGTGTCTGCTAACTCCATGCAATCATACTCCGCATCGTAGAAAGTTCCCAACATATCTTCTTCCTTGCCGCAAGCTTGGAAATGGGCATGATCGGGAGCCGAAGCACCACATTCCGGACCGTTGTATAACAGGAAATAGTCATTCATCAAGTCGCAAAGCTCTATCATATCCTTAAAACGTCCGGCTATGGATTGCGGTTGGTGCTTTTGGTCTACGATAGTGAAGTGGCGTTTGAATATGGGATAAGGATTCACCAATAGCTGATAATTCTTATGGCTGACAAACTCTTGTTCCTGCGGTCGGTTTGCAGGGCAGAGGAAGCAAGGACGCGATTGGATGGAAGCAGCATCCGTCTTTGCGGTAGCCGAAAGAACCCGTTTGGGGTTGAAGAACAGTTTTGCTTCCAAAAGTATGTCATTCACTACCTCACTCACTTCTATCTCTTCTGCCCGATGCTGTTCCAGCGCTTGATAATTTTCTTTGGCAAGACTCCACGAATGGAGCTGCTTTTGAAATAACAATTCTATCTCCTGCTGAAAATCTCCGGATGGGGCATCTTGCGGTAAGAGGCGCTGCTCCAGTTCCCATGTGCGAAGTCGGTCTTTGTAAAAATTGTTCCGGTTGATTTTCTCGATTGGCAATGCGGCGTCCGAGTTTCCCTCCCAGCGGCGGCAGAGATAAACGACATCATACACCCGTCCTATTTGGTAGTCATGTGATATTTTCAGCCCCAACGCATAGTCTTCTCCATAACTCGTGTTTGGCACATTGATTTCTCGGAGGATAGGGGTATAGAAAGCTCTTGGTGCTCCGAGCCCATTGATACGCAGTGCATTATTCCGTCCGTTGTCGGGCGTCCATTCTTTGTGGTCGATGATGCCGGGGGCAATCTCATTCATGTCGAAATCCGTCATCATGTAGGTGCCGATAACCATGGCACACTTCTGTGTATAAAAAGCATTGACCATGATTTGCAGCGTGTGCTTGTCTTTGTACACGTCGTCGCTATCCAGTTGGATGGCGAATTTACCGCATTTTTTATGGTGGATGCCTACATTCCAGCATCCGCCTATGCCGAGGTCGTCTCTTTCGGGAATGATGTGAATCAGCCGTTTGTCTGTGCTAAGTTCATGGAGAATCTCGCTGGTACCGTCCGTCGAATGGTTGTCGATGACAATGACATTGAATGCGAAGTCCGTTTCCTGGTCCAGTGCCGAGCATACGGCATCCTTGATTGTGCGAACGCGGTTGCGTACGGGGATAATGACCGATGCTTCGTATTTAAAAGTATGCGAATAGAAGTCTACGGAGCGGAAGACCGGTGGCAGATATCCGCCAATCTTCTTCAGATGGGCTGTGCATGCCTCTTCCATCTCAATCTGTGCCTGGCGGTTTTTAGGGTCTACATAATCAAACTGCTTCTCGCCGCTTGCCCGTTTGTCACTTTCCACTTCGGTGTATAGATATTCGTTGATATGCACCAGTTTGTGCTTTTGAGAAATTCTGAGTCTCAAATCATACAAGCCGGCATACTGGAATTTCTCTTCCGTTTCCTTGGCTGCTTCCTTGAATGCCTGCGCATTGAACAGTAATACGGAGCCAAAATCGAAATCATCACGTAGGCTGCCGGGTTGATAGTCAATGACCGGAGCTGGTTTCTGCACACCATCCGTCAGTTGGTAATGGTCTGCATACGCCATGCCTGCCTGAGTCATTTCCATTACTTGCACCATTCTTTCAAGAGCAAGCATGCCTATTTTCAGTTCGGTGCGTTTGGTATAAAGTAAGGTATATGTCGCATCGGAGTGTTCGGCGATGACCCGCATCGCTTGTGCAGACTGCATTTTCTCCACAGAGATGAGTTCACATCCCGGAAGGCAGATGTTGGTGATAGGCGGTGCCAACAAATAAATCTTATTCACTAAGTTTGATGCGCGCAGCTCTTTTACCGTCTGCACAGTTTCTGCCAATCTGCTGAAAGGGAGAAAACAGTTGATTGTTACTTTCATTAATTTATTTTTGTTTTGTTAGATGAATTCTGCAAGAGACTTCTTCGCTTTGACCTTTTCAGACTTGCTACGGTAGCGAGGATAAAATCTTCAGAATGACGTAGCAAATATAATTGTTTTCAATGATATAATCCAATAAATAGAAATAATAAGGACAGATTCTTCTATGAGAAAAACTGTCGGTGCAATTTCTCAAAGTATTTTCATCGTATGAGAAAAAATTCTCATCGCGATGAGAAAATTTTCTCACCATGATGAGTATTTTTTCTCACCACGATGAGAATAATCCTTGTTCAAATGGATGTTTGAGCGTTATTTCTGTGCTTCATAGAAGCTCTGTCCTTTCAATAAAAAAACTCTCCTTCAAGTTGCTTTGAGCAAGTTTGAAGGAGAGATTTCTTTACGTATAAAAGGTTGTTCCTTTATTTACTTCTCGTCATTTTTGCGAATTTCCACACGGCGGATTTTACCGCTGATAGTCTTCGGAAGTTCTTCAACGAATTCAATTACGCGCGGATATTTATAAGGTGCAGTCACTTTCTTCACGTGGTTCTGCAATTCCTTAATCAGTTCTTCTCCGGCACGTGCTTTATAGTCTTTGGATAGAACTATCGTAGCCTTGACCACCTGTCCGCGAATCTCATCAGGAACTCCCGTGATGGCACATTCCACGACTGCCGGATGAGTCATCAGTGCGCTCTCTACCTCGAATGGGCCGATACGATAGCCGGAGCTCTTGATTACATCATCTGCACGGCCCACAAACCAAAGATAGCCGTCCTCATCTTTCCAAGCGACGTCTCCGGTATAATAGATGCCGTCATGCCAAGCTTCGCGGGTGCGTTCGGCATCGCGATAGTACTCTTTGAAAAGTCCGATGGGTTTTCCCTTGCTGGTGCGGATAACGATTTGCCCCTGCTCGCCGGCTTCAACCGAACGGCCCTCATGGTCTATCAAGTCAACATTATACTGCGGGTTCGGCAACCCCATGCTGCCCGGCTTCGGTTCCATCCAAGGCATGGTGGCAATGGTCAGGGTAGTCTCCGTTTGTCCGAAGCCTTCCATCAGTTTGATGCCTGTCAGTTTTTTGAACGTCTCGAATACGGCGGGGTTCAATGCCTCACCGGCAATCGTGCAATATTGGAGTGACGACAAGTCATACTTTGTCAGGTCTTCGTGAATCAGGAAGCGGAAGATTGTGGGCGGTGCGCAGAGCGAAGTGACCTTATATTCTTGTATCTTCTCCAAAATGGCTGCCGGAGTGAACTTCTCGTGGTCGTAGACAAAGATGTTGGCACCGGCAATCCACTGACCGTAGAGCTTGCCCCATACAGCCTTGCCCCAACCGGTGTCGGCGATGGTGAGGTGGAGGCTGTCCTCTTTCAGGTTGTGCCAGAAGCTGCCCGTGACGATATGCCCTAATGGATAAGTAAAGTCATGCGCCACCATTTTAGGTTCGCCGGTAGTGCCGGAGGTGAAATACATCAATGAAATATCGTCGTTGGTATTGGCATGTCTCGGACGAACAAACGGAGCGGCGTTCTCGATACCCTGATGAAAATCCTCAAACCCTTCCGGAATTTCAGGACCGACACTGACCAACTTTTCAACGGTAGGACACTCGGGCATGGCATCTTTGATATGTTGCAGGATGACTTCCTCGCCGGCGGCTACAATCATCTTGATGTCGGCCGCATTGCAGCGATATACAATATCCTTCTTGGTCAGCAGATGAGTGGCGGGGATAACGGTTGCACCCAGTTTGTGAAGGGCGATGATACTGAACCAGAACTCGTAGCGGCGTTTCAGAATCAGCATCACCATGTCGCCTCGGCCGATACCCATACTTTGAAAGTAAGCGGCGGTCATGTCTGTATATCGCTTCATGTCGGCAAAGGAGAACTGGCGGCTCTCACCTTTGTCGTTAGTCCAAAGCAGGGCGTTCTTGTCGGGTTGCTCGGCAGCCCAGACGTCTACGACGTCATAACCGAAGTTAAAATTCTCCGGGACATTTATCTTCAAGTTCTTGATGAAGTCCTCTTGTGAACTGAAAGAGGTTTGTGATAAAAATCTTTCTACCATATATATTGTTACATAATTACAGCCAGAAAACGTACCGTTTTACCATCGAGCGCTTTCATGCCATGTGGAAGTTTGGAATTAAAGTAAATGCTGTCTCCTTGATTGAGGGTGATTTCCTTGCCGTCGATGTCGATAAGCATGCGCCCTTCAATTACAAGGTTGAATTCCTGCCCGTTGTGTTTGTTGTAATGGATGGCCTCATCATCTCCTTTCGGCTCAACGGTAACGATGAACGGGTCGGCGGTGCGGTTCATGAAGCCTGATGCCAATGCTTGGTATTTGTAGGCTCTCGTGCGTTCGATGCTCACACCTTTGCCTGCACGGGTCACGAAGTAACTGCTCATCTTAGGCTCCTCGCCAAACATCAAAGCATCGAGGGCGACATTGTAAGTGCGGGCAATCTTTTGCAGCATACTGACAGAAATGTCGTACTCTCCTGTTTCTGCAAGCCGATATTCTTCTGCAGAAATATCGCTGTCGCGGGCAATGTCTTCAGTAGTCAGTTCCAGCACATCGCGCAATCCGCGAAGACGTTCTGCTATCTGTTTAATTTGGTCATTCATGTTATTAAAGTTATTGGTGATTAGTTATAGTAATAGCCACGGATTCTTCTATCAGGCACGGCTTACCGCTATTTCGATGCTTTCATCGCCCGGATGATGGCGGAGGTGAAGCCGTTGTGCTCCAGCTCGTTGATTCCTTTGATGGTGATTCCGCCCGGAGTGGTCACTTTGTCGATCTCTATGCCGGGGTGGGTGTCATTATTCAGAATCAGTGCGGCGGCTCCTTTCAGTGATTGCGCTACCATGGTCATTGCATCTTTCGGGCGGATTCCCATTTCTATTCCGGCTTGCATGGCTGCCTGAACATATTTCAGGACGTAGGCAATGCCGCATGAGGCCAATGCGGTAGCTGCCGCTATCTTCTCTTCGGGAATGAGCATTACACTCCCCATCTCGCTGAAAAGTTGGAGAATGAACTTATCTTGTTCGTCATTCGTATTGCGCGCGGCAACGAGCGTCATGCTTTCCAGTTCGCTGATGGCGGTATTGGGGATGAGGCGGAACATCGGCATCTCCGGTGATACCACATAATGGGCCAACTCCTCGAAACAGATGCCGGCGGCTACGGAGATGAGTATCTGCTTGCTCTTTAATTTCAACTCACGCATGACGGGTTGCATCAACCAAGGCTTTACAGCGAGGATAACGATGTCTGCTCCCTGTGCTGCTTCTACATTATTGTGAGTGGTGGAAATGCCCGGAAATTTTTTCTTCAGTTGCTCCAGCTTGCCTGCGCTTGGGTTGGATACGGTGATATCTGAATCCTCTACCAGACTTCCTTTTGCCAGACCACGGGCGATGGAACCGCCCATATTGCCTGCACCGATGATGGCTATTTTCATATTATGCATATTTTTAATGAGTTGTTATGGACAAAGGTAACGGTAAATTGCGAAAAAACAAAAAGCAGCCCGAATAAGAAATGAATTTCTGATAGAGGCTGCTTTTACCGTTGGCTGTTTATTAATCAAATGAGCGACTATAGTATTCTCTTGAACCGCGTGAGGAACTCGTCCGCTTCCTCCATGCTGAGGCAGAGAGGCGGGAGGAGACGCAATACGTTCGTACCGCTTGCTCCGGTGAACACATGCTCGTCATAGATGAGACGGCTGCGCAATTCTTTGATGGGATTCTCAAATTCGAGCCCGATCATAAGGCCGCGTCCGCGCACTTCTTTGATTTGCGGGAATTTCTTCAGTTCTTCCAACAGGTAGCTGCCCACTTTGGTTGCATTTTCCACAAGGTTCTCCTGTTCGATAACATCCATCACGGCGAGGGCAGCCGAACATGCCAAGTGGTTACCGCCGAAAGTGGTTCCTAATTGTCCGTACACAGGCTTGAACATCGGGCTGATAAGAACGCCTGCCATCGGAAATCCGTTTCCGATGCCTTTGGCTACGGTGATGATATCCGGTCTGATGCCGTTGTATTGATGGGCGAAGAACTTTCCGCTACGACCGTATCCGCTTTGAATCTCGTCGAGAATCAGTACTGTACCCGTCTCGGTGCATGCCTTGCGGAGTTCCTGCATAAATTCGGTAGTCGGTATCTTAATGCCGCCCACACCTTGTATTCCTTCGATGATAACGGCGCATACATCTCCTTTGGACAACTCTTGCTTCATGGCTTCGATGTCATTCAGAGGAAGATAGGCCACGTGCCCGTTATTGTTGATAGGGGCGATGATGGCGGGATTGTTGGTTGCCTCCACAGCCAGTGAGGTACGCCCGTGGAAAGCCTTGCTGAAGGAAACCACCTTGGTGCGTCCGTTGTGGAAGGAAGCCAGTTTCAGAGCATTCTCATTGGCTTCGGCACCGCTGTTGATAAGAAACAGGCTGTAATCATCGTAGCCGGAAATCTTGCCCAGCCGTTCGGCTACCTGCTGTTGCAGTTTGTTGATTACCGAGTTTGAATAGAAACCGAGGTTGGCAACTTGGTTGCTGATCATCTCTACATAGTGGGGATGGGCGTGACCGATGGAAATCACGGCATGACCGCCGTAAAGATCCAAGTACTCGGTACCGTTCTCGTCCCAGACTTTGCAGCCTTTCCCTTTGACTATATTGACATTATATAAAGGATATACGTCGAATAATTTCATAATTCTTGATTTTTAAAATGCACTTGATTTTTAAAATGCACTTGGCTTCAAACGTAGCCCTACCGTCTCTTCGAGGTTGAACATCAGGTTCATGTTGTGAACCGCTTGTCCGCTGGCACCTTTCAGCAAGTTGTCGATGCAGGAGATAATCAATAGCTTGTCGCCATGTTTCTCAAGATGTATCAGACACTTGTTGGTGTTGACCACCTGTTTGAGGTCGATATTCTTGTCTACGATGTGCACAAACGAATCTTTTGCATAATACTCTTCGTACATGCGGACAATCTCTTCGAGGGCAACTTTCGTCTTGACCACAAGGGTGGCGAAGATGCCGCGCGGAAAGTCGCCACGGTACGGAATGAAGTCTATATCCGAGTCAAAACTGTTCTGCAACTGCTTCAGTGACTGTTTGATTTCCGGCACGTGCTGGTGTTCGAATGCCTTGTACACACTTATATTATTGTTCCTCCAACTGAAATGACTGGTAGCTCCCGGCTTCACGCCGGCTCCGGTACTTCCTGTAATGGCGTTTACCGAAATGTCATCCGTCAGCATCAGGTTCTTGGCAAGCGGGAGCAGACCCAATTGGATGCAGGTAGCAAAGCAACCGGGATTGGCAACGTGCTTCGCCGTACAGGTGGCACGACGGTTCAACTCGGGCAGGCCGTAGATAAAGTCGTGATCGTCACTCTTGATGCGGTAGTCCATGGAGAGGTCGATAATCTTCAAGTCCTCCGGTATGTTGTGGCTTTCCATGAATTTCTTCGTGTCGCCGTGGGCGGTGCAGAAGAAAAGAACATCGATTTCGTCCAATGGCAGTTGGTCGGTAAATCTCAAATCCGTTTCTCCATACAAGCCTTCGTGCACGTCGGTGATTTTGTTTCCGGCATTGCTGCTACTGTTGACAAATACGATATCAGTCTCCGGATGGTTGAGCAGCAGGCGGATTAATTCGCCTGCCGTATATCCTGCGCCACCAATGATTCCTGCTTTGATCATATTTCTTCGTCTTTATGGTTGTTATAGTAAACGCGCAGCGGAGTGGAGGTCACTTTGATAAAGCCTTTGGCATCTTCTGCCGTCCAACCTTTCTGCATCTCACCGTATTCTCCGAATTTAGTCTTCACGAGGTCGTCTTTCGATTCTACACCTACGGTAGAGAATGAAAGCGGACGAAGTTCGAGGATGGCAGTACCGTTTACGTTGCGTTGGCTCTCTTGCAGCATCGCTTCGATGTCGCGCATTACAGGTTCCAAGTACTGACTCTCGTGCAGGAACATACCATACCAGTTGGCCACTTGGTCTTTCCAGTACTGTTGCCATTTGCTCAGTGTATATTTCTCGAGGAAGCGGTGAGCACCGATAATCAACATTGGGGCGGCGGCTTCGAAACCTACACGGCCTTTGATGCCGATAATCGTATCGCCGACGTGCATATCGCGGCCGATGGCGTAAGCGGAACCGATCTCTTCTACTTTTTGAATGGCTTTAATCGGGTCGTCGAATTTCTCATCGTTGACAGCCTTCAACTCACCCTTCTCAAAAGTCAGGCGGAGTTGTTCGCTGCCTTCTTTCTTAACGTGTTTCAGGTAGGCACTCTCAGGCAGTCCTTGTGCCGAGTCGAGGATTTCACCTCCACAGATGGAAGTTCCCCACAAACCTACGTTGTACGAGTATTTCAGTTTGGCGAAGTCTGCCTTGAAACCATGCTTGTTCAGATAGTCGATTTCTTCCTGGCGGCTCAATGCCATATCACGGGTCAGAGTGATGATTTCTACGTTTGGCGCCAACACGAGGAAAGTCATATCGAAACGAATCTGGTCGTTGCCGGCTCCTGTAGACCCATGAGCAATGGCGTCCGCTCCGATTTCGTTGGCATAACGTGCGATGGCCAATGCCTGAAAAATACGTTCGGAGCTGACCGAAATCGGATAAGTACCGTTGCGCAGCACATTTCCGAAAACCATATATTTCAAGCTCTTCTCGTAGTATTCCTGAGTAACGTCCAGTGTGACGTATTTTACTGCCCCTAATTTATAGGCGTTCTCCTCGTTCGTTTTCAGTTGTTCTTCACTGAAACCGCCCGTATTGGCACAAGCTGCATATACTTCATAGCCTTTTTCTTTGGCGAGGTACATAACGGTGAACGATGTGTCCAGTCCGCCGCTGAATGCCACCACTACTTTTTTCTTCTTTTCTTCCATAGTGCTGTATTTTTTTTAAATGTTATTTCTTTCTTGTTCTTTTTTTATGTTCCGCGGGTCTGCCGGGTCGTACAGCATGGCTGTACAGATACAGAATTTGCGGTTTTTGGCCACCAGGATACTGTGGTTGATGCACCCTTCGCATCCTTTCCAGAATGCCTCGTCGTCTGTCAGTTCATTGAACGTGACGGGCACGTAGCCCAGCTCCGTATTCATCTTCATCACGGCCGCACCGGAAGTCAGACTGAATATCTTCGCTTTCGGCCATCGGAGACGTGCCAGTTGGAAAGAAGCCTGTTTGATGCGTTTTGCCAACCCCAAACCACGGAAATCGGGATGAACAATCAGACCGGAAGTGGCCACATATTGTTTGTTGCCCCATGACTCGATATACGTAAATCCGGCAAATGTGTCACCGCAAAGAGCAATGATTGCCTTGCCTTCCTTCATCTTTGTCGCTACGTATTCGTGTGTACGTTCCGCAATTCCTGTTCCTCGTACGGCGGCTGCTTTTCTGATCGTATCCAAAATAGTGTCAACGTAAACCTCGTGTGAGGCGTCGGCTACCATAACATCTATTTGTTGAGTGTCCATTTCTTTATGTATATAATAGGTATGTATAATTATTCGATATTCGGGATGATGAGTGACAATAACTGACGTATCTTACTGATGGCGGCTCCTTCACGCAGCACCAGCATAATTGTATCGTCTCCGGCAATGGTTCCGAGTATTTCGCTGAATTCATTGTTGTCAATGTCATATGCCATGCTGCTTGCATAGCCGGGGCGGGTGCGGATAACGGCAATATTACCTGAGAACTGCAAGGAGATAAATCCGTTGTTGCGTAACATTTCGCCGGCGCTCTGGTCGGTAGAACGTTTATACATAATGTTGTTCGGAAGTACATATACATACTTTCCGTTCATGCTGGCAGCTTTGGCCACTTTTAGTTGTTTCAAGTCGCGGGAGAGGGTGGCTTGGGTCAGTTCGAAGCCTTCGCGGTTCAGCTCTTGCAGCAGTTCTTCCTGCGAGCCGACCTCTTTGCTTGAGATAATCATTTTGATGGCATCTAACCGATTTGCTTTCTTCTTCATTGCATAATTATTCTAATAACGCTGCAAAAGTATGCATTATTTCGGAAAAAAAGATGCATAAATCATGTTTTTTTTGCATAAAAGTGAAAAGGATTATTCAATATACAGATAATCGTAGTGTACTACCGGCTTCTTTCCGTGCTTTCCCATGGCTTCTTGTGCCTGCCTTGAGTTGCAGTTTACCTTTCCTACACCTACTTGGTTGCCCTGAAAATCGATGATGCGGACGATATCGTCTTTCTCGAATTCTCCTTCGATACGGGTAATTCCAATGGGAAGTATGCTGACCGCTTTCTCTGAATTCAGTACTTCTGTGGCGCATTCATTGATATGGATCTCTCCTTTGGCGAATCCTTCGCTGTGTGCAATCCATTTCTTGACACTGGATACAGGCTCTTCCGAAGGGATGAAACGCGTGCATAACGTATCCTCCGGATGTTGCAACAAGTCTACTAAAATATTATCCCGTTTTCCGTTGGCGATGATGACTGTAATGCCTTCATCGGCCACTTTTCGGGCTATGTTTGTCTTTGTCAGCATACCGCCGCGTCCGAAACTGGATTTGGATGCTTGGATGTAGTTGGATAAATCTTTTCCATGACCGATCTCACGGATGACAGAAGAGTCGGGATCGGCGGGAGAACCGTTATAGATGCCGTCGATGTTGCTGAGGATGATGAGGGCTTGCGCATCCATCATGGATGCGATAAGCCCCGACAGTTCGTCATTGTCTGTGAACATCAATTCGCTGACCGAAATCGTATCGTTCTCATTGACGATGGGGATGACGCTGTTCTCGAGCATCACCGTCATACAATTCTTTTGGTTCAGATAGTGGCGGCGTGTCCCGAAATTCTCTTTGGTAGTCAATACTTGCCCCACGGCAATGCCATGCTCGCGGAAGAGTTCGTAATAGCGGTTGATCAGTTTTGCCTGGCCCACGGCAGAGAACAGTTGGCGCTGGTCTACACTGTCGAGCTTCTTCTGCGGGTGTATCTCGCTGCGTCCGGAAGCGACTGCTCCCGAAGAGACCAAAATGATTTCCACACCGGATTTGTGCAATTCCGCAATTTGGTCAACAAGTGCCGACATACGCGTGACATCTAACGTTCCGTCACGACGTGCCAATACATTACTTCCTACTTTTACTGTGATCCGTGTAAATCCCTGTTTCATTTTAACTGACGATTTGAAAGCGCAAATATAGAACTTTTTGTCGAAATGTTACTGAAACAGGTCGAAAAGAATTATCTTTTCACTCACCGTCCTTTTCGGAGCGGCTTCTGATAAGTTCAGTAGCGGCTTCGTATTGGTCTTCGGTGACAAGAACGGAAACAGTGGGGGCAATGTAGGGGGCAAGGGTTCCCATAATGCCATCTTTGATAACGCAAAGGATGCCATTACTTTCCAATAACCCTTTGATGATTTCGGCTTCCCATGGAGAACCGGAGAATACTTCTATTGACTTGCTATAATCTTCTTCTTTCATAATCTTATGGTATTAAGGGTTACTACTTACAAATATAATTAAAAAGAAATACAAGTAGCTGTTCTTCTCTTGATTTTTATTCGAGTGTGATATGTTTTACGCTGATTTGCTGATTTAAGAAAGTAGATGCCGACTCGGAGAACTTTTCTTCCGCTTCTGTCGTATAGAATAGGCAACTTCCGTCTCTTGTGCATTTTGCATTCATTTCCGGATGTCTTCTCAAATAGTCTTTCAGACTTTCCGCCACATATTCTCCTTGTGAGATTATGTGGATATCCTTGGCGAGATATTGCCGGATTTTGGGAAGAAGAAGAGGAAAGTGGGTGCATCCGAGAATGACGGTATCTATCTGCGGGTCTTTAGACTGTAGTTGGTCTATGTATTTGCGGATGAAATAATCGGCTCCTTCATTCTGCGATTCGTTGTTTTCTACCAATGGCACCCACATCGGACATGCAACTCCGCTCACCTGAATGTCCGGAAACAGTTTGTGTATTTCCAATGGATAGGACTCGGATTTGATGGTGCCGGCCGTTGCCAATACACCGATGTGCCGGTTCTTGCTGATGTCTCCGATACATTCAACAGTGGGGCGAATCACTCCGAGCACGCGACGGGCAGGATCAATGCCCGGCAAATCATTCATTTGGATACTGCGCAATGCCTTGGCAGAAGCTGTATTGCAGGCCAATATCACTAAATGGCATCCCATATCGAACAGTTTGCAGACCGCCTGCCGGGTGAATTCATATACGACTTCAAACGAGCGTGTGCCATAAGGGGCACGGGCGTTGTCTCCTAAATAGATATAATCGTATTCCGGCAGAACTTCTCTTATCTTGTCCAGAATAGTCAGACCGCCATAGCCGGAGTCGAATACTCCGATCGGACCGGGTGTATGTGATAGATGCAGATTCATAACAAACCAAATTTGTATACGCAAATGTACGCCAAAAAAAGCGAAAGCGAAAGATGTTTGAATATCTTTCGCTTTCGCTTTTAAATTTCTTCTTGACCGGCTATTCTTATTTGATGCCAAGATGTGCTTTAACCTTACTTGTCAAGTTTATGCTTTGAGTTTCATTAACATAAGGTATCGGAGTTCTTGCAAGGTCGAAGATGTAGATTACGCCTTCTGCTGCACCAACAGCTTTGATGGCATTATCCAACTTCTGATAGATGGGAGTCATGGCGTCGTTCTGTGCTTTTGCCATCTGTTGCTGAGCATCCTGTTGGAACTGCTCTTGTCTTTGCATCATATCCTGCAACTCTTTTTGTCTTCTCTCTGCAATGTTGGCCGGAAGAGAATCTTTGGCTATAGCTTGTTGGAATTCTTGATATTTTTTATTGAATTCTTCCTGTGTTCTCTGAAGTTCGGCTGTGAGTTGTTTTTCCAATGTCTGAATATCATTTTGAGCTTTGGTAAATTCCGGCATCACAGTGATAATCTCCTGTGCATTGATATGACCGAATTTTAAGTTCTGTGCAAATACACCCATTGGCAGTGCAAGCAACATTACAAGTGCAATTTTTTTTAGCATAGTTCTATAATTTATTTGAATGATTTTTAGTTGTTTCTGTTGCAAATGTATGAAATTAATTTGAATATCCTAATTTTCTTAGGATTTCATCACTAATATCTATACGTGGATTTGCAAAAATTATACCTGCTGCAGTGGCTCTGTCGATTACCAAATCATATCCATACTGCTGTGATACAGCTTTCACTGCCTCATAGATATCATCTTGAATCGGTGTCAGCAGCTTGTTCTGCATCTTTGACAATTCGCCTTCCGGACCGAAATATTTACGCTTCAGTTCGGCTGCTTCTTTCTCTTTAGCTACAATTTCATCCTCTTTCTTGGTCTTTTGCACGGCAGAAAGAGTGGAGGATTTCGCCTGATAGTCTTGGAACATCTTTTGAGCTTCCTTTGCCAAGGCTTCCACCTCACTTTGATATTTTTTTGTAGCTTCTTGCATTTGCTCGTTAGCACTTTGAGCAGCCGGAATATTCTTCATAATATACTCCGTATCGATCAATGCAAATTTTTGTGCGTTCGCCGTCATGCCGACAGCGAACAGCAACATGATAAATAGAACAGACTTTCTCATAACGTTTAGTTTTTGGTGATACATTAGAATTCTTGTCCTAAGATAAAGTGGAATTGACTTCCGCCATATTGCTTGGAACCAAATACTTTGTCGAAACCGTAGCCCCAGTCGATACCCATCATACCAATCATCGGCAAGAAGATACGTACACCGACACCGGCAGAACGTTTCAACTCGAACGGATTGAATTTCTTGATATCATGCCATGCATTACCGGCTTCAAGGAAACCTAACACATAAATGTTGGTACTTGTTTCCAACATCAACGGGTATCTTAACTCGATGCCGAGGCGTGCATATGCATAACCTTCGGAACCGTAGGGGGTTAATGAACTGTTCTCATAACCACGCAGGGCGATACTTTCCGTAGCGTAGGTTGAGTAACCGGTCATACCGTCACCACCGACGTCGAATGTGCCGAACGGTGATTTCTTGTATTGGTTGTAGTGGCCTAACAAACCGAACTCGGTACGTGTCATCAATACCAGGCATTTCGGATGAGCCATCGGGTCCATTAACGGAGTATAGGTTTTGCCTTTGAATTTCCATTTGTGGTATTCTATCCATTTATGGAGTTTATTCATATTGTCCTGAGTAATGCTACCCGTTTCAGGATTGCTATAGTATCCCTTATAGTCTTTGCCATCCATCAATGAGAACGGAGGAGTGAGCTGAACTGACAATGAGAAATCTGAACCTGAACGCGGGAAGATCGGATTGTCAATAGAGTTACGTGCCAAAGTCAATGAGATACTCAGGTCATTACATTTACCGTTGGTTACGGGGAAGTACTGCCAGTCTCTCAGGTTATAGCGTTGGTAAGCCAGCTCTGCAGAGAGTGTGAAATAGTCATCCGGCCATTTCAGACGTTTACCCCAGCCTACGGAAAGTCCCCACATCTTGATAGACTTGTCCGGGTCGTAATAGTTCTCGTAGTTGTTGTAGTTGCCGTAGTTGTACATGCCATAGCCGCCATAACCGCTGTAATAGCTGTTATAGTAATTGTTGAAATAGCTTGAGTTGTAGTAACGGCTACTGATATCTGTCTGTACGGAGAAGAATGCCGAAACAGAGAATGAGTTCGGGCGCTTTCCGCCAAACCAGGGGTCGAAGAATGAAATACTGTATGATTGGTAGTATTTGGCATTCGTCTGTCCGCTGATGGTCAATGTCTGTCCGTCACCTTGTGGTAGGATACCGCGGTAGTTTTCGCCCGGATGCAACAGGTTGGCAACGGAGAAGTTGGTGAACTTCAAACTTAACTTACCGATGATACCGGTCTGTCCCCATCCGGCAGAGAATTCTACCTGGTCGTTGGCTTTGGAGGTCAACGGCAAACCTATATCCACAGTTCCGTTCATCGGATCCGGTTGGATGTCCGGTTGCAGCTTTTCCGGGTCGAAGTGTCCCATTTGCTGGATTTCACGCAAAGAACGCATCAAGTCTTCCTTACTGAACAACTGTCCCGGACGGATACGAAGTTCACGACGGACAACGTTTTCATACAAACGGTCGTTACCGCTGATCTTGATCTTATTGATAGTAGCCTGGCGGCCTTCGTAGATTCTCATTTCGAGGTCGATAGAGTCGCCGACAATATTTACCTCCACCGGATCAAGGTTGTAGAACAGGTAACCATTGTTGTAATATAAGTTGCCGATGGCGTCATCATCCGTAGAGATACGTTCGTTCAGCAGTTTCTGGTTGTAAACGTCTCCTTTCTTCATGCGGAGCAGATAGTTCAACTGTTCGGAAGGGTAAAGCGTATTTCCTACCCACGTCACGTTGCGGAGATAGTACTTCTGACCTTCATCAATATCTAAAAATACATTAATCGTCTTTTCATCAAACTGTGAGATGCTATCCTTGACAATCATGGCGTCACGGTATCCCAATTCATTATACTTGTCGATGATAAGCTGCTTGTCCGCTTCGAAGTTTTCCGGAACGAATTTCTTTGTACGGAAAAGATTGCGGAGCTTGCCTTTCTCGTTGGTCTTCTTCATCACCCGTTTCAGCTTGCTGTCTTTGATGGCTGAGTTACCGGCGATTTCTATCGCATGGACTTTGATTTTTTCTTTCTTGTCAATGTCGATATCTACTATTACCTGGTTTTCGCTGGATGGGTCGTCTTTCTGCGAAATGATAACTTCTGCATTCTTGAACCCTTTGTCGTCGAAGTAACGTTTTATCAATGTCTTGGCGCGGTCTACGGTATTCGGAGTGATCTGCATACCTTTTACCATACCCAATTTGCTTTCCAAATCCGTACGTTCGGACTTCTTGACTCCGTGATAGCGCACGTCCGAAATACGCGGGCGTTGTGTCAGATTGATCTTCAACCAGATTTTGTTACCTTCTATCTTCTCGGCTGTGATTTGCACGTTGGAGAACAAGCCATGACGCCAATAACGTTTGATAGCTCCGGTGATTTCATCGCCCGGTACAGTGATTGTTTGTCCCACCGACAGACCGGATAATCCAATCAATACATAGTCTTCGTAATTCTTCACGCCTTCGACTTTGATGTCCGCTATCTCATACTTCTTGGGTGTTCCCGAGTATAAGATGACAGGTTTCGAGTCTCCATCAGCGCTGGCATTTTGCGCAATACCTGTTGGCGCAAAGCAACACAGGCAGATAAACGTTGTGAGTATAAAGGTAATACGATAATGCATTTATGTTATAATTTGATGTTTCGAAATTATGTTAGCTGATTTGTTCGCTGGTCTTGCCGAAGCGGCGTTCCCGTTGCTGATATTCGTGAATGGCTTTGTAGAATTCTTCTTTGTCGAAATCAGGCCAGTAAGTATCACAAAAATAAAGTTCCGAATAAGCACACTGCCATAGCAGGTAGTTGCTTAGCCGGATTTCTCCCCCCGTGCGGATTAATAAATCCGGGTCGGGCATAGATCGCGTTTCCAAATGAGATGCGACACACTCATCTGTTATTTGTTCGGGAGAGAGTTCACCCTTTTGTATCTGTGTCGCTATTTGTCGGACGGCTTCGGTTATCTCCCATCGGGAAGAGTAGCTGAGAGCCAATACCAGGCACATGCCTGTATTCCCGACCGTATGTTCTATACATGATGTCAAACTTTTCTGGACCTCTTCCGGCAACTTCTTGAAATCACCGATAACATCGAAGCGGATATTGTTTTTCATCAGTGTCTCTTCTTCTATAGAATCCAATAATAGATTCATCAGAGCTGTAACCTCGTCTTGCGGTCGATTCCAGTTCTCTGTGGAGAAAGTGTATAGTGTAAGGTATTTCACTCCCAAACGGGCGGCATCTTCAGTAATCCTTTGTACTGTTTCTGCGCCTGCGCGGTGACCGTAAGTACGTTCTTTCCCCCGTTGCTTTGCCCACCGCCCGTTACCGTCCATAATGATGGCTACGTGCTGCGGTATTCGAGTCTTGTCTATTTGCTCTATATAGGACATCTTTTTATTTTAACGTATACGTTTTATTATTGACCGGCATGTTCCGGATCCAAATCAAACCAAAGCTGATTCAGACGGGCACTCCATACTTCCGAACCATAAGAATAACTGCGCTGTTTGGTCGCTTTCGTGCTCTCTTCTTCAACTTCTTCCTCAAAGCTGGCATCACCCTTACTGAAGAGAACATATATATTCTTATTGTCATTGTCAATTACGGTCGAATAAGTCTTTCTTCCCCTGAATTCGGGCTTTTCCATACTCGGTGTGAAACCATCCTCACTCCAATCCTGATAGGGAAGATAGAATTTCTTATTAGCTTTTCTCCATGCAATGCCTGCGGCAGAAGCGTAGAATGTCTCAAAGTCTTCTCCGAAGATATAGAATTGTCCATTATAATACATAATGGATGGATTTGTTAATGCCGGACAATTGGTATCCGTATTATTGGGCGGGAATGGAGTCCATGTGTCTCCCATATATCCCCAAGGAACAATTGTTTCTGTCTTTTCTACTGTCGGCTGCTTTTTGTATTTGCCGATGAGCATTACCGCGTCGATCTTTGTCGAAGTTGAATAGGTCGCATAAGAAATATTGCCAATCGGAAAATCATCAGGCACTGCTTGCAGTTCTTTGGCGGCTTCAGTCCGTGTTGTAATCTTATCGGTTGAGTCGAAGTACTTTTTACCGTCAACAGTCTTGATGTAGGTTATTTTGTCGCTCAGCGGAGCCAATAGCAGATTTACATTTTCGTCGAACAAAGTTGACTCTGTCCACGTTGTCCCATCGGTGGATTCATAAACTTTTCCGTCTTCTGTAGCCGATGTAGCGTATAACTTGTTGCTATATGATAATATAGAAGTAGGAAGCGCATTGTTGAATAGGTCGCTATTCACTTCGGCGGAAGCCCAGGAGACGGGTCTGTCTTTTTGTGCGCGATACACTTTGAGTTTACCGCCTACAACAGAATAGGTGAGTATCTCATTGTTTAAAATGACAGACTTCAACTCTTTAACTTGGTTGTCGAGTTCGCCGTCGTTTATATTTCCCCAGTAGCTCCATCTTAGTGAGTCCGGATCATGTTTATGTACACGTACATCTATAATATAGTCCTTGGTCTGGTTGGGAGATGTGCCTGCCAAGGCTTCCGTAGACCATACCTTAATTTTTAATTTCTTACTAAGATCAATGGAATCATTGAGGTTGATGATGGAATCTTGGTCGTTTTGATCCTTCATTGTGACAACACTGGATGCCGTCGTTAGTGTCTTGATTAGAATCTTATTGATGATAGTGTCGGCATGAACGGGGAGAGAGTCCGCATTATAGATAAGACCTTGGCGCTGGTCGATGGTGAACTTATAACTCCCAAGTCCTGCTGTGTCAAGTTCGAACGCATGTATAGTTGCATCCGGACTATATTCAACGTTATTATCGTCATTAAGGCATGACGTTACAACGAATGACACCATGAAAAAACTCGCAATGAATGATAAAAACTTTATTCTCATTTGAAAGATTGTGTTTATTTACAAGTTGCAAAAATAGAAACATTTTTTCCGATAAAGAACAATACAGGCAAGTTTTATATAAAATTATAGATAATAACGCTGTTTTTATCGACGTAAGAACTCCCTGAACTGGACTGTTTTAGCTAATCCTGATGGATATAATGCCAAATTGGTCTGCCGAAATGCTCTTCTGCCGAATAACTGAATTTATCGTTTATTGTAGGTGCTTTAACGCCGGAATGCAACTTGGCGGGGCACTTTTCGACAAATGCTTCATCCCATAATTCGGCATCGATAAAGGATTGCAGCAATTGGCTTCCGCCTTCCACCAATAACGATTGTATCTTGCGCTGATATAGCTCCTGCATGATTTGTGCAAGCGGGTCGCGGTTGAAATCAATGGTGACGTAAGCGATGTTTTTCTCTTCCGGCCGTTCTTTCTCTGTGAAGACCAATGTAGGAACCTTTCCGTCGAATATTCGTAATTCATCCGGGAGAGACAACGTGCGGTCTAAAACAATGCGCATAGGATTGCGGCCGTACCAGTTGCGCACGGTCAGCGATGGATTGTCCAGTAAGGCTGTTCGCCGTCCTACCATGATAGCGCCGGTTTCAGCTCTTTTTTTATGTACCAGCATGGCTGTGAGCGGAGAGGAAAGTACTACCGGTTTGCCGTCGGTGCGCTCTATGTCGATGAAGCGATCTGCCGATTCGGCCCATTTCAAGGTGATGTAGGGACGGTGGAGCGTGTTGAATGTAATAAAACGGCGGATCAGATGCTTGCATTCTTTTTCCAATACCCCCTCTATGACTTCTCGCCCGGCATCCCGTAATTTTTGAATCCCTCGCCCGGCTACTTCAGGAAAAGGATCTTGGCAACCTACGACAATACGCGGAATTTGTTTCTCGATAATCAAGTCGGCGCAAGGCGGTGTTTTCCCATAGTGTGAGCAAGGTTCAAGGCTGACGTAGATGGTAGACCGTCGCAGCAGGGACTCGTCCTTGACAGAACGGATGGCATTCACCTCGGCATGTGCCTCTCCGCAACGAACATGATATCCCTCGCCGATGATGCGTCCGTCACATACGATAACAGCCCCTACCGTCGGATTAGGAGCTACATTGCATAATCCATTTCCGGCGAGCTCAATGCAACGCCGCATGTATTTTTCTTCTTCCATTTTGGTGCTCTTCGCTATATTATTCTTACTTTTGCAGTTTAAATGATAATATATGAACCGTATCGCCACTTACATCCGCCAGTCCTTGCAGGATATTTACCCACCGGAAGAGGTCAAAGCTCTGACAATGCTGATCTGTTGCGACATATTTTGTTTGGATGCGGTTGATATTTACCTTGGCAAAGATATAACTTTATCCGAAAGCAAAGAACGCGAATTAGAAAACATTATATTCCGTTTGCAGAAAAACGAACCGATACAGTACATCCGTGGCTTTGCGGAGTTTGAAGGATATAGATTCAAAGTGGCCCCCGGTGTACTGATTCCCCGGCCGGAGACGGCGGAACTTGTTGATTGGGTCGCCCGGGAGAATACGGGCGCTTGTCATCTGTTGGATATCGGCACAGGGAGCGGGTGCATCGCTATCTCGTTGGATAAAAAACTCCCGGATGTGGAAGTGGAAGCCTGGGATATCTCGGAAGAAGCGTTGGCTATTGCGCAAGAGAATAATAAAGCGTTGGAAGCCGGCGTCACCTTTCTAAAAAGGAATGTTTTGGCAAATGATTGGGACAAGACACCTTCTTTTGATGTTATCGTCAGCAATCCGCCTTATGTGACCGAAGCCGAAAAGGCTGGGATGGACGCCAATGTACTTGACTGGGAACCGGGGCTTGCCTTGTTCGTTCCCGATGATGACCCGTTGCGATTTTATCGCCGCATTGCGGAAGTGGGACGTGAGTTGCTCCTTCCGGGCGGTCGGCTTTATTTTGAAATAAACCAGGCGTATGGTCGGGAAACGGCACATATGCTTGAAATGAACCAATATCACGATGTCCGTGTTATAAAAGACATATTTGGAAAAGATAGAATAGTTACAGCTAACCAATGAGTGCACAATTAACAGACGAAGAGGCTTTGAATCGCGTAGCCTCTTATTGCTCCACTGCCGAGCATTGTCGGGCAGAAATAAATGAGAAATTACAACGTTGGGGAATTGCCTATGATACCATTGCGCGTATTCTTGACCGGTTGGAATCAGAGAAGTTTATCGATGATGAACGTTTCTGCAGGGCTTTCGTGAACGATAAGTTTCGTTTTTCCAAGTGGGGAAAGAGGAAAATAGCGCAAGGGCTTTACATGAAAAAAATCCCTTCTGATACGGCATGGCGCCATCTCAATGAGATAAATGAGGAGGAGTATCTTTCTGTCTTGCGCGACCTGCTGGCATCCAAACGGAAAAGCATTCATGCGCAGGATGATTACGAACTGAACGGGAAACTGACACGGTTTGCCATGAGTCGCGGATTTGAGCTGAAAGATATAAAGCGTTGTATAGACATTCCCGATGAAGAAGAACAAAATGATTGAAAAAATAAACGGATTCTTTCTTTTTATTCTCATTCAATTTCTGTACTTTTGCGGCAAATAAATAATAGTTAGTTTAGTTATGAAAAACTTAGAGAGACTATTTGCGGAGAAACTGTTGAAGATTAAAGCTATCAAACTTCAACCTGCCAATCCTTTTACATGGGCCTCAGGATGGAAATCCCCCTTTTACTGCGACAACCGTAAAACTCTGTCCTATCCTTCTCTTCGTAATTTTGTGAAGATTGAAATTACACGTCTGATATTGGAACGATTCGGACAGGTGGATGCGATTGCCGGTGTAGCTACCGGTGCTATCCCACAGGGGGCTTTGGTGGCCGACGCATTGAATTTGCCGTTCGTGTATGTTCGTTCTACCCCGAAAGATCATGGGCTGGAGAACTTGATTGAAGGAGAGCTTCGTCCGGGAATGAAGGTCGTTGTAGTAGAAGATTTGATCTCTACGGGCGGTAGTAGTTTGAAAGCGGTAGAGGCAATTCGCCGCGATGGTTGCGAGGTGATCGGTATGGTTGCCGCTTATACTTACGGCTTCCCTATTGCTGAAGAGGCGTTCAAGAAAGCTAAAGTTACTTTGGTGACACTGACCAACTACGAAGCGGTGCTTGATGTGGCTCTTCGTACCGGTTATATTGAAGAAGAAGACATACAGACTCTGAACGAATGGCGTAAAGACCCCGCTCATTGGGATGCTGGAAAATAAGAACTTTGTTTTATTCAAACATACTTATAAAAAGAACTATTCGGACATGAATTGCCCGGGTTGTTCTTTTTTTGTTTTATACTAAAAGAAAATTATGAATAAATTTGAGAGCAGTGTTAAGGTAATACCTTATAGTCAGGAACGTGTGTATAGCAAACTTTCCGATTTGAGTAATCTGGAAACTATCAAAGTTCGTTTGCCGCAGGATAAGGTACAGGATTTGAGCTTTGATTCGGATACGTTAAGCTTCAGTGTTCCGCCTGTCGGGCAGTTGACATTGCAGATTGTGGAACGCGAACCGTGTAAGTGTGTCAAGTTGGCAACAACCAATTCACCGCTTCCTTTTAATATGTGGATTCAACTGGTGGCAACAGGTGAGGAAGAATGCAAGGTGAGGGTGACTATCGGAATGGATATTAATCCGTTCATGAAAGCGATGGTGCAGAAGCCGCTTCAGGAAGGTCTGGAAAAGATGGTCGAAATGTTGGCGATAATTAATTATTGATTATATACACTGCTATTTTGATTATAGACACCACGTTACGTGGCGAGAATCACTATAAAGAAAAGACTTATGGCACAGAAACTTTGGGAGAAATCCGTACAGGTAAATAAAGATATCGAGCGTTTCACGGTTGGTCGTGACCGTGAGATGGATCTGTATTTGGCTAAGCACGATGTGCTCGGTTCCATGGCTCATATCACAATGCTCGAAAGCATCGGTCTGCTGACAAAAGATGAGTTGGAACAACTGCTTGCTGAGTTGAAAAATATTTATGCCTCTGCCGAAAAGGGAGAGTTCGTTATAGAAGATGGTGTGGAGGATGTGCATTCGCAGGTGGAATTGATGTTGACCCGCCGTTTGGGCGATGTCGGGAAGAAAATTCATAGCGGTCGTTCACGGAACGATCAGGTATTGTTGGATTTGAAACTCTTTACCCGGACGCAAATCAAGGAAATAGCCGAGGCTGTGGAGCAACTCTTTCATGTACTGATTCATCAGAGCGAACGGTATAAAAATGTATTGATGCCGGGCTATACCCATTTGCAGATAGCAATGCCTTCTTCTTTCGGTCTATGGTTTGGCGCTTATGCCGAGAGTTTGGTGGATGACATGATGTTTCTACAGGCAGCATTTAAGATGTGCAACCGCAATCCGTTGGGCTCTGCTGCCGGATACGGCTCGTCTTTCCCTCTGAACCGTACGATGACAACCGAGCTGCTCGGTTTCGACTCGATGAACTATAATGTGGTATATGCACAAATGGGTCGGGGCAAACTGGAGCGCAATGTCGCTTTTGCCTTGGCGACGATTGCCGGGACAATTTCCAAATTGGCTTTTGATGCTTGTTTGTTCAATAGCCAGAACTTCGGCTTTGTGAAGTTGCCTGATGATTGTACTACGGGCTCCAGCATCATGCCTCATAAAAAGAATCCGGATGTGTTTGAACTTACACGTGCCAAATGCAACAAGCTGCAATCGCTTCCCCAGCAGATAATGATGATTGCCAATAACCTGCCCTCCGGTTATTTCCGTGACTTGCAGATTATCAAAGAGGTTTTCCTGCCGGCTTTTCAGGAGTTGAGGGATTGCTTGCAGATGACAACCTATATTATGAACGAGATAAAAGTGAACGAGCATATTCTCGATGATGATAAGTATCTGCTTATTTTCAGCGTGGAAGAGGTGAACCGCTTGGCGCGCGAAGGCATGCCTTTCCGTGATGCATACAAGAAAGTCGGTCTGGATATTGAAGCGGGTAGATTCTCACATAGCAAAGAGGTGCACCACACCCATGAGGGAAGTATCGGCAACCTCTGCAATGAAAAGATTTCGGATTTAATGCAGCAGGTGGTTGACGGATTCAACTTCAGCGGCATGGAGAAAGCGGAGAAAGCATTGCTGGGCAGATGATGAAAT
>CAKUYM010000007.1 GCA_934716785.1 uncultured Bacteroides sp.
ACTTACTGAAACCATAAGCCGTATTGGGCGCCGGAGCATCGTCTGCTTCAATTGGTGTATAGTCTCTCTCGCGTACAGGTCCGAATACGCTCAAGGTGCTGATATATATAAATTGCTTCGGGATCATGTTCAGCTCCCTCAACGCATCAATAAAGTACTTGGTCTGAAGATAATTGACATAATCAAAAGTCTTCTTGTCAGAGCATTTCGTTACGCCGGCACAATGGATGATATAATCAAATTTGCTATAAGTGCCCTTATATCCGGAGAGTTGGGCGCGAAGTTCGTTGGGGTGCGCAAAGTCCAACTCCAGAAAGTGAATCTTCCGGTCTTTCAAATATTTCCTGCTACTCGTAGAACGGATTCCGGCCCATACACCAAACTTTCGTTTCAGCGCCTCTTCCACAATGAAGCTCCCGATGAAACCGCTTGCACCCGTAATTAAAATACTCTCCATTTACTGTTTTTAGATTCTTAGTGAATACTAATCAGAATATTCTCATCAAATATTCTTTTGGGATAATGCCGCAAAGATACAATTAAATATAAAACAAAAGGCATTTTGTTTTTCTCAATTATTATTTGTTTATTTGCAATGTAATTAATTTACTATTCAACACTTTTAAAAGCACGTGGAAGATAAGGCTGATTTTGATTTTCTTTTTAGAGAGTACTATCCTCAACTTTATTATTACGCATTTCATTTGATTAATAATATGGAGGCTAGTAAAGATATCGTGAGCGATGCTTTCGAATTTATCTGGGCCAATTATGCAAAAATAGACAAAGCCACAGCCAAATCTTACTTATACATATATGTCCGTAATAAAAGCATTGATTTCCTGCGACACCAGAATATACACGAACAGTATGTACAATTATACTCCGAGTTGACCAAGAGTTATGTGGAAACGGAATATCGGGAACAGGATGAAAGAATGATGCATATCAGTAAAGCTATGGAAAAACTGACACCACATACAAGACATATTTTGGAAGAATGCTATATCCAGCGGAAGAAATATCAGGAAGTAGCGGAGGAATTGAACATCAGCGTCAGTGCTGTAAGAAAACACATCGTGAAGGCTTTGCAAGTGATACGTGAGGAATGTGCAAAAAAATCATAAAGCAGGTGTCCTTATGCAACTGATTAAACGTAATATAATAAAATTGACATAGTACCTAAAATGATGGATGAACATATTGGCAATATAGATTATACAGAGGAATCTGTAGATAAGGCACTTGATATCATGGAAAGCCCGGCGGAAGTGAGCGATGAACAGTTGCAACAAATGCTGGATGATGAGGTATGTATGCAAGCTTGTCGCGATATAATGGACAGCAGCCTTTTCTTACAGCAGAAGAGTGGCGTTGAGCTACCTGACGTAGCCATGGAATTGAAGCGGTTTAAGGATAAAAAGGCTGATTCGCGCAAACGTTTCATCCTGCGGAGAACCGGAATAGGAGTTGCAGCCATGATTGCCCTGCTTTTCGGAGCTTATTATTTCATTGATGCCTTGACGACACCTCCTGTCGAGCCTATTACGGTATTCACTGCCGATACAGCCCCCCAGCAGATTGTCTTGCAGGAATGTAATGGCGGGAAAGTAACGACAGACGAGCCGCTATCCAACAGTCGGGTCGCGAATAAAACAATAATTGCAAAGTCAGAGAAGAAAGAGTTGGATTATAGAAAGGTAATCTCAAAGACAGCCCAGACGCATGTGCTTACCGTTCCGCGAGGTGAAAGTTTTAAGGTCGTATTGTGTGATGGCACAGAGGTATGGCTTAATGCCAACAGTAACTTTGTCTACCCCACAGCCTTTGTGGGCAAGGAGCGTGTCGTTACTTTAGAAGGGGAAGCCTATTTCAAGGTGGCCAAAGACCCTGAACATCCTTTCATTGTGAAAACACCGACAGTGCAAACGAGGGTTCTCGGCACTGAGTTTAATATCCGCAGCTATTCTCCCGAAGACACCCATGTGGTACTTATCAACGGAAAGGTGGAAGTGAGCAATACTCAGGGAGGCTCTTACACCAGGCTCTATCCGGGAGAGGATGCACACCTGCAGTCTGACGGAAACTTCATGCTCACCGAAGTCGACTTGGATTCTTACGTATATTGGAAAGACGGCTATTTCTACTTTGATGACGTCACGCTGAAAGACATCATGCAGAATTTGGGACGCTGGTATAACGTAAATATCGAGTTCCGGAATAAAGAAGCCATGGACTATAAGATGCATTTCGTGTCCGATCGTTCCAAAGATTTGGAGCACACCATCTCATTGCTCAACAGAATGAAGAAAGTAACAGTGACCTTGCAAGGCAACACGCTTACTGTAGACTGATTTTTTGTTGCATAAGTATAACAATTTCATGCAAAAAACAACAATTTATCACTTTTATTAAAAAATAATTCGCAAAAGGGGTGTCCATTTTTTCGTTTCATACGCATTAATATCGTAAACATATTCAAATTAGTGTTGTTAGAATGAAACGTATGAGAAGAAATTGGAATCTATTTGTTGTGTGTTTTCTATGCGTATTATCCTTTTTGCCTTATCAAGTAAATGCTCAGGCAAAATCACCGAAGAAAATCACAATTGAATTTAGTAACGAACGGCTGCCGGCCGTGTTGAAACATTTGGAAAAAGTATCCGGGTATAAAATCCTTTTTACGTACGATGACGTAAAAAAGTACACAGTTTCCGGATCCGTCAAAGACAAAGACATAGAGCAGGCTCTTGACATAATTTTAGCGAATAAGCCGTTAGAGTATCATATTGAAGACCAATTTGTCACTATCACTCCCAAAGGTCCTTCCAAACAAGCCAAAGTATTCAACGTAAAAGGAGTCGTTATTTCCGGTGATGACAATCAGCCTCTTATCGGTGCGACTGTTCTCATCAAGGGAAGTAAATCCGGAGTATTGACGGATATAGACGGAAAGTTCTCGATAGACAACGTATCGAATAAGTCTGTCCTGCAATTTTCTTATATCGGAATGAAACCGCAGGAACTTACTCCTGCTCCGAACATGAATGTCACATTGATGCCCGATGTGCAGACGCTCTCTGAGGTAGTGGTGACAGGTATGCAGAAAATGGACAAGCGTCTGTTTACCGGAGCTACCAACCAGCTGACTGCCGACAATGTAAAACTTGATGGTATGCCTGACATCAGCCGGGGACTTGAAGGACGTGCAGCCGGTGTGTCCGTACAGAATGTATCAGGAACCTTCGGTACCGCTCCGAAAATCCGCGTACGTGGAGCAACTTCCATCTATGGCAGTTCAAAACCTTTATGGGTTGTTGACGGTGTCATCATGGAAGATGCCATTGACGTAGGTCCGGATGACTTATCGTCGGGTGATGCGGAGACCTTGATAAGTTCGGCAATTGCCGGATTGAACTCCGATGACATTGAGAGCTTTCAAATATTGAAAGACGGTTCGGCAACTTCCATCTATGGTGCACGCGCCATGGCGGGAGTTATTGTAGTGACCACCAAAAAAGGAAAGGCGGGAGTCAGCAAAATCAGCTATACAGGTGAGTTTACCATGAGAATGGTGCCCAGCTACAAGGAGTTCAATATCATGAACTCGCAAGAGCAGATGGGTATCTATAAGGAAATGGAACAAAAAGGTTGGTTGAACAACAGCGACACGTATCGCGCTAAAGACAGTGGTGTGTACGGGCACATGTATCGTCTTATCAACCAGTACAATTCAACAACCGGGCAGTTCGGACTTGCCAATACTCCGGAGGCACGCAACAACTACTTGCGTGCGGCGGAAATGAGAAATACCGACTGGTTTGATGTGTTGTTTTCCAACAACGTTACGCAGAATCACTCCGTCAGCATCACATCCGGAAGTGACAAATCTTCATTTTATGCATCTTTGAGTGCCATGTCGGATCCCGGATGGTATAAACAAAGTGAAGTAAAACGGTATACCGCCAATTTGAATACAAGCTACAATGTTTATAAGAATTTGTCTATCAATTTGATTTCAAATGCATCTTACCGTAAGCAGAAGGCTCCCGGGACATTAAGCTCGGAGGTAAATGCGGCAAGTGGGGAAGTTACGCGTCAGTTTGACATCAATCCTTACTCGTATGCCTTGAATACGTCCCGCGCTTTGGATCCTACGGTGAGCTACATTGCCAACTACGCTCCATTTAATATTCTCCATGAACTGGATAACAACTATATGGATTTGAACGTGGTTGACGTAAAGTTTCAAGGTGAATTAAAATGGAAGGTGCTCCCGGAATTAGAGTTGAATGCGTTGGGAGCCATCAGATACCAATCTTCTTCACAAGAGCATAATATCAAAGATAATTCAAATCAAGCGACTGCATACCGCACCGGTATGGATGATGCCACTATCCGCGATAAGAACGACTTGCTCTATACCGACCCCGACAATCCTTATGCACTGCCTATCAGCATACTGCCCGAAGGCGGTATATACCAGCGTAAGAATTATCGGATGTTGGGAGTCGATTTCCGCGCCACGGCATCTTGGAATCATCTGTTTGCAGAGAAACATATAACCAACGTGTTTGCCGGTATGGAAGTAAATGACTTGAAGCGTACGCAAGACTATTTTCAAGGATGGGGTATGCAATACTCAATGGGAGAAACCCCTTCTTATGTGTACGAGTACTTTAAGAAAGGAATTGAAGGAGGAAGCAGATATTATGCATTGAACCACTCCACTACTCGGAGTGTTGCGGCATTCGCCAATGCCACTTATTCTTATGACGGACGTTACACTGTAAACGGTACTTTCCGCTATGAAGGAACCAACCGTATGGGAAAAAGCCGTTCTGCCCGCTGGTTGCCGACATGGAACGTTTCCGGTGCATGGAATATGCATGAGGAGGATTTCTTCAAGGCTTTGAACCCGACTCTCACCCATTTTACTCTTAAAGCGTCTTATTCTCTGACTGCCGACAGAGGACCGGACTATGTGACGAACTCACATGCCATTATCACCAGCTATTCGCCCTATCGCCCGTTCACAAACGGACAGGAGACGGGACTCTATGTTTCCGATCCGGAGAATAGTGAATTAACTTATGAAAAGAAGCATGAGCTGAATATCGGTGCCGACATGGGATTCTTGGACAACCGCATCAATTTTGCAATCGACTGGTACAAACGCAGTAACTATGACTTGATTGGCGTAACGCCTACACAAGGAGTGGGTGGCGCAATCTATAAATATGCCAACATCGCTTCTATGAAGTCGCATGGTATTGAGTTTACCCTTTCTACCAAGAATATCCAGACTAAAAAGTTCACATGGAATACGGACTTCATTTTCTCTAAAGCAAAGAATGAAATTACGGAGCTCAATGCCCGTTCCAGTGTCATGGACTTGGTTTCAGGATATGGTTTCGCCCGGCAGAACTATCCGGTGCGCGGTCTGTTCTCAATCCCGTTTGCAGGGCTGGATATCAACGGTATTCCACAATATTATATCAATGGAGAGATAACCAGTACCAATATCGACTTCCAGACACGCGACAATATTGACTATTTGAAATATGAAGGTCCGACCGATCCGACCATAACGGGTAGTATGGGCAATATATTCACTTATAAAGGGTTCAAGCTGAATGTATTTGTTACCTATTCTTTTGGAAACGTAGTACGCTTGAATCCCTGTTTCAGGTATCAATACAGCGACTTGTCTTCCATGCCGCGCGAGTTTAAAAACCGGTGGACTGTCGGAGGTGATGAGAAGTACACCAACATCCCCGCAATATTGTCCAAGCGCCAGCTCGAAGATGATAAAAACAT
This sequence comes from uncultured Bacteroides sp., assembly GCA_934716785.1. Classification (GTDB taxonomy): domain Bacteria; phylum Bacteroidota; class Bacteroidia; order Bacteroidales; family Bacteroidaceae; genus Bacteroides. Next base: position 5,821 of record CAKUYM010000007.1, read on the forward strand.
GATTTATGCGTACAACGCCTATAATTATTCTACTGAAAGAATCGCTAAAGGAGACTTTATCCGCATGAAAGAAATCTCTCTCTCTTATGATTTCCCTAAAGCGTGGATTGCTCCGGCAAAGATTTCTAATTTGTCGTTGAAACTGCAGGCCACCAACTTATTCCTCATCTATGCGGATAAGAAATTGAACGGACAAGATCCCGAATTCTTTAATACGGGTGGTGTGGCCTCTCCGGTGCCTCGCCAGTTTACGTTAACAGTCAGATTGGGTCTTTAATAATCTCAGATAATAATGAAAACAATGAAATATAGTACATTTTTACATATAGGAGCCATAGCAACTGCATGTCTGGTAGTGTCCTCTTGTATGGGGCATAGAACGAAGCGGTTTTTTCAATGGTCGGGGAAAATGGGCGAAAGGCTTTGAGAACCAAAGGGTTTAGGCATGGTCGAGGAAATGGGCTGAATATTTCGAAGCGGTTTATCTCTTTACATGGGCTTACATCTGCTTTACGTTTGAGGGGCTTTTCTTCGGGTCTTCGGGCGATTGCTTTACATCGGGCTTGCAGATGGGGCTAAAACGGCCTGAAATGGCTTTATTTTCGGCTGTGTGACCGTTTTATGGCTGGGTTGATGGATTTTGTTATATGAGGGCGAGAACGGCTGTGTGGCCGTTTTTTAGTGTCTATTTTCAAATATTATTTCTTGAAATTCTTCCAAATAGGTATTATTTGGTATATTTGCAACATAATAGAAACGAGTATGGCAAAAGTGATTCATGTACATTTACTGTATAAAATAGATGGGACGAAGCAGAAAGACTGGTATTTCAGCAGTATATCGGCTGTTTATACGGTTCTGACGGCAGAACAGGTGGGAGCAACCAAGAATTACCTGCTTCATGCCGGGCTATCTGGTAACGGCACAATATGCACGAAAAAGGCTATTATAAAGCAATCTACGCTCATTTCGGGCGGTAGTAAGGTAATGGTTAGAACGACATAATAACGCCGTTAGAAAGGCTTGTAGGCGTTATTCCTTTGAATGCTGATTGGGGAGCTTATGGCTCCCCTTTTTTTATGCCCTTACGGGTGGTAATTTGGGGTTTAGGGTTACCGTTACGGTTACGGTTTAGGGTTACTACTTTAATAAGTTTAGGGTTACTTTTAGGGTTACTTTTTCGGATTTTGTAGGGTTCGCCCGAAATAGGAAAAAATGTATCAAATGTAAATAAGTGCCGTTTTTCGCTGTTTTTGGATAGGAAAAACGACACTTGTTTTATTGATATACCTTATATATAGTTAGAAGCCTTTGATTTACAGTTGTTTTTGTAGCCTGATACCTTGAAAACGCTTCGAAAGGTGTGCGCGCGTCTTATTATGCTTGTGTGTGGTGATGTGTGCATGCGCTTTATCATTAGAAGAATTTGCTGATGCTTCCAATGACTTCAAAGACATTCATGATGCGGGATTTGTCGAATTCCTGCTCGTCATAGTCCTCTGTATTGATGGGAATGAAGCGCAGCTTGTCCGGATCTGGCGACCTGCGCAAGATTTTAATGGTACGGATGGTGTCCAGTACCACTGCATAGATTTCACCATACTGGATGTCGTTGAGTGTGCATTGGCGCAGGGCAATAATGTCTCCATGGTTTATTTTGGGCTCCATGGAGTGCCCGGTGACATTGCACCAGAGGCTGGCTTTCTCGAATCCTCTTATTACAATGTTGGTAGCGGGCATGTTTACCTGAGAGTTGAACACCTCATCGAATCCGCCGATAAAGTCCACATCGTAGTAAGGCGTGCCGATGGATGGACTCATGGATGTGGTAGGCATGAACGAAGAATCGGCTTCGTCTATTGTTTTAATGCCGTTCAAATCATCTTTCAACATGCTCCCTGTACCAGTAAGAAGCCATTCGATGTTTACATCTGTAGCATAAGCGAGAAATCTTGCTATATTATCCTCGCTGATGCCATTATTTTGTTGCAGAATCCCCCTTGTAACCCCCGATTCTTTATAAAATTCATAGGGTGTTACACCTTTTCTCTCTAAATAAAGCAAGATATTTTGCTTAATAGGCGATTTTTCTTGTTGTTTTTCTTTCATAGTCGAGAAATCTTGTTTATATTTGCAGCGTGTTTAAGATGTAAACAGCGCGCCAAATATACAAAAAAGGCGTGTGATTAGCGAATTTTAAGTATAAGATTATGAAAGAGACATTATTGAAAAAGGTAAAACCGGAAACATTGGAAAAACTCCTCAGTGCGTTTGGTGATGTTCTTGATGAAATCAAGGATGCAGTACCTAACAAGAATGAAAGGTTACGAGATGAATTATATACATCTTTACTCGTGATGAACTATGATGCGTTTCAGACACTAAGGTGGCACGAACAGAAGAAACAAGAGGGCAAAGAGATTGCCGGATAACTGGCAGCCCGGAAAGACGGGCAGGGGCGGCAGGCACGGCCGGAGAGTTGGTAAATCGAAATGAGAAAGCGCAGAAAGCCGTTGGGGTTCGATTCCCCTCGCCCCACGATATAAACTTTTAAAATTTAGAGTTATGGCAAAGAATTTCAATCCGAGAACAGCAGAGAGTCTGTTCAAACAGAAGTTGCGCACGATTATAGGCAGTACGGCACATACGCAGAATATTGCCGATCAGGCGATGGAGCTGGCTGGACAATTCATGACGGAGGATGAGATAAGCAACTCGGATGCCTACCGGGTGATAGAGAATGTGAGCTGTGTGTGTGAGGAAGCGATGCAGGTACTGGTCGAAGAACTGCAGAAAGGGACACGCCTTCACGAGATAATTACAGATGATTCTGAAGTACAATGATAACGATTTAATAGGAACGATATGAGAAAGCAGATTTTGACCGATAACGAAACAAAGACCTTCCTAATGAAGACCTTTAAGTGTAGCCGTCAGGCTGTGTGGCAGGCGCTGAATTTTGTTCGTGATAGCGACCAGGCCCGCCGGATCCGCACCCTCGCCCTGAAACGAGGCGGCAAACTGACTGATGGTGAATTCATACCCAATTGTGAAACGACCTTTGAAGAGTGCGAGCATACAATGACCTGCACATTCGGCCCCCGTGTAAAACTGGTAGCCCACCGGGAGACCAACGATGTGGACGTGTACGTGGACGGGAAACGGACCGAAACCTACCAATGCGAGTTTGTATCAGACTTCATGCAGCTGCAGCACGAGACCCAACAGATGGCAGCCGCCTTATAAACAGAAATGAAATGGAGTATTATGGAAAGATATTGTGCATATCCTACAATGACCTGACCTACGACGACCGACCGGTGAAGGTGAACGGGAAGGCTGACTACAGCAGAAGCCGCACGCTGAAAGGCGTTCATCCTTCCACTCTTTCCGAAGAAGAACTTGCTCCCATCCTGTCGGTACCCAATTACAAGAAATTAGCGGCCAAGAAAGATATCAACGTAGTGCGACCCGGAAAGGGGCTTGGAAGTTATGCACTGGTAGAGATAGCGACCATGCCACTGCGGTTCCAGGAAAGGATAAAACTTAAATACGGAGACATGAAAGAGGACGTTATAAAAAACTGGCTCGGCAACCATTACCATATCGATGCGAAAGCCCGGGAATTTTACACCCGGTTCCGCTTTGACAACGGTGATGCCTTGCCCCCTGAACACATCCAGGAATATACGGTGAACGCTTCGGTAATTGAGGCTGTGATGCGTGCCATGGAGGATGCCACCTTTATGCGGAAGGCGATGAAGGCAGGGCCTGTGAACTGGGGGGAACTGGCAGGAGCCATCAGTTACTATCAAGCAGAGTTCGGTCACACCTTACCCGTGAGCTCGAACCGCTTCAAGAAGCGTGTGAATGATTTTAAAGCCAACGGCTATGAAAGCCTTATCAGCCGCAAGTTCATGAACCAGAACCGCCGGAAAGTGACCTACGATATTGAACGCCTACTGCTGAGCATCGATGCCCAACCAGAGCAGCCATTCAATACCACCGTGTGGGAGCAGTATAATATGTTTGTGCAAGGTGAGCTGGATCTGTACGACCCCGAGACCGGCGAGGTGCTGAATCCGTCAGACTTTACCGACAAGGACGGCAATCCGGTGGTATTGAGCCCGGCCACGGTAGCCAATATCTTGAACAACCCCAAGAACAAGGCCCTTCGCGGAAAGCTGCACATGAGCCAGTGGGACTTCAACAATGCCTACCGTCCTTATCATCTGCGTAGCATCGGTGAATATGCCTTGAGTAAGGTTTCGCTTGACGACCGCGACCTGCCGCGCCCGATGAAGGACGGAAACCGCGTGAAAGCTTATTATGCCTACGATGTGGTGAGCGGCGCTGTAGTGGGATATGCCTACAACCGGTATAAGACTACCGAGTTGTTTTTGGACTGCATGCGGAATATGTTCCAGACTCTGGACCGGAACGGGATGTATATCCCAGCCGAGCTGGAAGTGGAGCACCACCTGGTAAGCGACTTTGCCGACGGATTGATGCAGGCCGGTACCGTTTTCCCCTTGATTCGGTGGTGTAACCCCGGAAACTCCCGTGAAAAACGCGCCGAGCACAAGAACCGCGAAAAGAAGTACGGTGTGGAAAAGCGCACGCAGGTAGGCATTGGCCGATGGTATGCCAAACTGGAAGCCAACCGCCCGAAGGAAGAGAAGGTGTATGACGAAAAGAACAATACCTACAAGGTGAAGACCTACAGCTATGAGGAACTGATAGCTGATGATATACGTGCCATTGAGACCTTCAACGCGCAGCCTCACCCCAACCAGAAGCGCTATCCGGGCATGAGCCGATGGGATGTACTTTGCGCCCACCAGAACCCGAATCTTGCCCCTTGGGATAAGGCGGTTCTTTACCGATTCATCGGGCAGCATACCGAAACGACCATCAGACAGAACACCTACTGCACGGTGATGTATAACCAATACGGACTGCCCAGCCCGGAAATCATTGAAAAGCTGGAGCCGAGAAACTACAAGGTAGACGCCTATTATCTGCCCGATGCCGACGGAACCATCAGCGAGGTATATATATACCAGAACGGACGATATATCGCCACCTGCAAGGCGGTAGCCCGCTACAATGAGAACACAGCCGAGCAGACCGAAGCCGACAAGGCAGCCTATACCGAACAGGCCAAGTATGTAGCCCAGTTTGACAAGATGATGAAGGACGGCAAGATTAAGCGTGTGGGCATCCTTGCCAAAGAGGAAGCGAAGCTGATAACAGAGGTACAGGCGGAAGCCGTCCCCCTTCTTACCCAAGCCGAGGAAGAAGATTACTCAGCCTATATGGACATCAGTGCCTTTGAGCATGATGCGGTAGCCAAGATATAATTAACGACGTTAGAACGAATTTAAAACAGCATTCAAATGGAAATAACCAATGAAGTAAAAGGACGGATTGTGGCAGCGATAGCCGCCGACCGTGAAAATTATCCCAGCGACAACCGCCATGCCACGGCACTGGGTATAGCCCCCAGCGTTTACAATACCATTAAGCGGGGCAATTATGAAAAGCAGGTGAGTGATGCCAACTGGGTAGGCATAGCCCGAAGACTGGGCGTGCAGCTGCGCATGGAAATGCCCTGGCTGGCAGCCCAAACCCCGACCTATGTGTTTGTGAGCAAGCAGCTGGAAGTGTGCCAGGGAAGCGGTCTGAGCGCCATTCTGTGCGATATGCCCAATATAGGCAAGACCTTTACAGCGAAAGCTTACGTGAAGCAGCACAAGCACGCCGTATATGTGGACTGCAGCCAGGTGAAGACCAAGTTGAAGCTGATACGCTACATTGCCAAGGAATTCGGCGTGACCAGCAACGGACGCTACAGCGACGTGTATGAGGACCTGGTAGCCTACCTGCGCACGATTGATACGCCCCTGGTTATTCTGGACGAAGCCGGCGACCTGCAGTATGAAGCTTTTCTGGAGTTGAAGGCGCTTTGGAACGCTACGGAACGCTGCTGCGCCTGGTATATGATGGGTGCCGACGGATTGAAGGAGAAGATAAACCGCGCCATCGAAGGCAAGAAGGTGGGTTATACCGAAATGTTGAGCCGCTACGGTGACTCATACAGCAAGGTAACCCCGGACGATGCGCAGGAACGCGAAAAGTTTCTGAAGGCACAGGCTGCCATCGTGGCCAAAATCAATGCCCCGGACGGTGCCGATATAGCCAAGATAGTTCACAGTACAGGAGGCGGCTTGCGACGCGTATATACTGAAATTGAAAAATTAAGGAGGATGCAGGCATGAAACTGAAGAGAGCCTACAGCCCCGGTGAGGTGCTGAACATGAAAATACCCCGGTATGAATTTACCGGGGACTGGCAAGCCTCGATAGGCAACCCTGCCAAAAGCGGTGTGTGGATTATCTGGGGTGCCAGCGGGAACGGAAAGAGCAGCTTTGTGATGCAGCTGGCCAAGTACCTATGCGGCTTTGGACGCGTGATCTATGACAGTTTGGAAGAAAGTACCGGTTTGTCGTTCCAGATGAGCCTGAAGCGGCACAAGATGGGGGAAGTGAAAAAGAAGCTGATTATCCTTGACCGGGAACCGATGGACCAGTTGGAGGAACGTTTGCAGCGCAGGGGCAGTCCCGGCATTGTGATTATCGACAGTTTCCAGTACAGCGGTTTGAACTACAAGACCTACAAGGAGTTTAAGGAGCGCCACCCAAAGAAGCTGTTTATCTTCATCAGCCATGCCGAGGGGCTTCATCCGGCAGGTAGAAGCGCCCGCAAGGTGGAATATGATGCCGATGTTAAAATCATGGTGAGCTGCTTCAAGGCCTGGTGTAAAAGCCGCTTCATGGAAAAGCCCGGAGAACCCTACGTGATATGGGAAGAAGGTGCTGCCAAAACATTGAAGGACGATAATATGGAGGATTATTTGAATGATGGAATGGGAGAATAAGCTGTACCAGATACTCCTGAAAGGACAGGAGGCGGAGGCCGTGGTGGACGATTGGGTAGAGCGTAACATACAAAGCGACCTCCGTCTGCGTAGGGCCAAGACAAAGGGACACGTAGTGATAGAAACCAGGGATGTGATGTTTGCCCGGAATATCCAGGTATGGCATCCGTCCTGCCAAATAAACATTAAAGATTTGAAGTGATGGAAAAGAAAGAAGAAAAGAAAGTGTGCTGCATCTGCGGCAAAGAGTATGAGGGCTACGGATACAATCCGTTCCCGGTGAAAGAAGAAGGCTGCTGCTGCCAATCGTGCAACTACAGTGTGGTGGTTCCGGAACGGTGGGAACGACACAAGGCTTTTCAACGTGGTGAAGTGACCGGTGCCGGGAAAGTGTACATCAGCGGAGCCATTGCGCACTATGATATGAATGAGCGCAAGGAAGCCTTCAGCCGTGCCGAGGAGAAACTGATGGCACAAGGCTATGATCCTGTAAACCCTTTCAGGAACGGATTGCCGGATGAAGCTCATTGGAGAGCCCACATGCGGGCCGACATTGCCCAGTTGCTGGCTTGTGACTATATCTATATGCTGAAGGACTGGGAACTGAGCAAGGGAGCCAAACTGGAACTTGACGTGGCCAGTTCGTGTGGCATTAAAGTGTTGTTTGAATAAAATTAGTCGATATGGGAAAAATAAAAATGGAAACCGGTGTTGTGGTGATGAAGTTGACCGCTACGGTATATAGAGGAACAATTCGTGAAATCCGATCTTCACGCATAGGTTTTTGCGGGGAGTACAATAAAGAAATACTTTCTAAAATGGGTGATGAGTTCAAAAAGATATTTGCTAAGCAAATTGAGGCTGAATACAAAGGTAAATCAGTGAAGCCGGATAAGATAATTTATCGTGTCAGTACCAAATCAACGGAATGTGAAATGATTCTTAATGGTAAATGACATGGCACAGGAAGTAACCAATTTCGCCCGGTTCTACGCATTGTTCAACAAGCTGCCCTGTACAGGAGACCGGGAAGGGCTAAAGAAGCAAATCGTTCTGCAGTACACGTGGGACCGTACGGAAAGCCTCCGTGAAATGACATCCAAGGAATATGAAGCCTGCAGCTGTGCCTTGGAAAAACTGACCGGGCAGGATGAATGGCGGCAGAAACTTCGCGAGAAACTGCGGCGGAAACGCAGCATCTGCCTGAAGCTGATGCAACAGTTGGGTATAGACACCACCGACTGGAACCGGGTGAACGAATTCTGCAACAGCCCCCGAATAGCCGGCAAGCCCTTTGTTCTGATTAGTACGGCGGAGCTGGAACAACTGGCCATCAAACTGCGGGCTATCCAACGAAAAGGAGGTTTAACCGATAAATAGAACAATATGGATAAAAAAGCACATGAAGCGCTTGAGCGCATAAGAAAAGACGTGACCCTCACGACATCCGATCTGGAGAACCAGGATGCAGCGGAGTTTTTCAACGAGCTGGCCGACTGGGCGTATGCCAACGGTGAAGCCATGCTGATAGACGAGGAACTGGATATGCAGGATTACGAGGAAGAATAAAAACAAGTAATGAACCATTAAAAATGATTTAAAAATGGAAAAGAACAACCAAGGTGTGGACATCAAGTCCCTGAGTAAAGAACAGCGAGCAGCCCTCATGGCCCAGCTGCAGCAAGAAGAGAAAGAAGACCGCATCGCCCGTCGTGAAACTTACGAGGCATTACGCGGCGAGTTTATGCACGAAGTAAAGACCAACGTCCTTGAGATGGTGAATGCCGTGACCGGGTTCCGTGGATGGCTGGAAAAAGAAGCCGATGCCTTTACCAAGGTGATGAAGGAATACGGTCAGGTGAAAAGCGACGAACAGCGCAGCTACACCATTACGGACGGAGACTTCCGTCTGGAGGTGAAGAGCAACAAAGTGAAAGGCTTCGATGAACGAGCTGATATGGCAGCCGACCGTCTGATTGACTACCTGAAGCGCTACATGCAGAACAGTGAGAAAGGTTCGGATGATCCGATGTATCAGATGGCCATGACCCTGCTGGAGCGCAACAAGATGGGCGACCTGGACTACAAGAGTATTTCGAAGCTCTACGAACTGGAAGATAAGTTCGATGAAGAGTACGCGGACATCATGCGCTTGTTCAAGGAAGCCAACGTAGTGCAGCGCAATGCCACCAACTACTACTTCAGCCGCCGAAACCCTGAAAACGGCGTATGGACCCGCATTGAACCCAGTTTCTGCCGTTTGTAGTCGGAACCCGTTAACCCTGTAAACAGAAAGCGCCGCAGTTGTTATAATTGCGGCGCTTTCTGTTCTTAAATTCAATGAAAATCAGCTATTTTTGTAAGATAAATAAAGTATATGGGCAAAGGACGGGATAAAGAATTGATTAAGCTGCGTGACGAGGCGCTGTGCCGCCGTTACTATTATTGGACAGAAAAGCAGCGCTTGCGGTTCGACGACGCTTTAAAAGTGTTGTCGGAGCGCGAATTCTTCATATCCGAAGAGCGCATCATGACCATCATCCGCCGGAAATCACGCGAGGTAACTGACTACAACCTGAAGCCCATTCCCAAAGTGAAAACCCCCCGTCTGACCGCTGCCCAGCTGGAGCTATTCCCCGAACGCTGACGGCATGGCCGATTCATCGTGCAGTGTAAACGAGAACGTCATTTCATAAACCTTGATATAATGCGGCATGGCATACGAACGGCTTTTCTCGCGTACCAGCGGCGAAGCGTTGTCCGTGCATTGCAGACACTGCAGCGACTTGTATAATTTCCCGGCCAGCTGCTGCATTTCCCTTACCTTGTCATACGTGCCGGATGCGTAGCTTGTATCGTCGTAACAATCAATAGCCAGCCGGACGGTCAGCATGGATTCGCTTTTCTGTACCCCATATCCGAGGTCGTTCCAGTCAGAACTTGTATTTCCAATCAATACACAAGGGAAGGTGACCGGATACTGGTCTTCTTCTGCCCCCATTTCCAATTGTCCGTAGTCCTCGTCGATGAGCGAGAGTTCCGGCATTTCCTGTGCAATCTGTTCCATGATTGCGATAAAAACTTCTTCCATATCCTTAGCTGTTTAAAATGTTGGTAATTTCCTGCTCCACCTTCTCCCGTATGCAGCTGTTCAATTCTTCGCTTTCGCCCATGAACTGGCGCTGCGGGATGCGGATGTGCAGTTTCTTTTTCTTGGTAAGTGCCATGTTTCTCCAGAACTGTGCCTGCGGATTGAGTTCATCCGGTTTGGCACGTCGTTTAACGCATTTCTTTTGCCATGTACCGGCTTTTTTCCTTTTCCCAGAAGCCTTGTAGAACTTTGCCCATGCAAAGCGCCTCATGCGGTCTGTGACGGTGACATCGATTTCGCCGCCCCAGTTGTGGACGGGTGCATAGACCACCTCGTTGAATACCCTTACCCGGTAGTCGGTGGGTGTGTATCCGACCGATTTGAAAAGATGCTTCCTGCCGGAGAGCAGCGTGCCGTAATTGCTGGCGGCATCTGTACCACCCGAGGAGAGCCGTTTGGCTTTGAGCCAAGGGTGAAGACCGCCATTGACAAATCCACCCTGCCGAAAGTTATCCTGAAAATGGTCTTTGGCTATTCGCCCTACCATGACCGGCATTTTGCGCCGCATGAGCGTTTCCAACTGTTTACGCTTGGATTTTATCAAGTTATCAAAATCTTTCAAGTCCATTGTGATACCGTTTTAAAATAAATCACTATATTTGCAGCAGCTCCATAAGGAGTTAGCGTGTGCTGCGGCACGTCGCATCGCAGGGAAGTCTGTTTGCAGGCTTCCCTGTTGTCTTTTTAGTAGTAGAACTTACCATCCTTATAGAACAACCTGATTTCCCCTTTTTCATAGATCCATACTTCATCTATGTTTTGATTAGGCAAATTACGTCTTGCCATGATAGCCCTTCTGATAAAACGGTCGGAACATCCCTTTGTATTCTTGATTACAATTCTGGAAGATTGCTCTAACCCGTGGGAAATCATGCTTTTTACTTTTCTTTTGTTCCATGGCTTGATGAAGCCTTCAAATTCGTAAAACAAGCCATCCACTTCAAAATCCGGGCATTTTCTGTAATATCTGGTATCTATCAAATTTGCGTAGATACGTTGGTAATCATCCGACAGATAGTGCAAGCGTGGTGTCATTTTGACTTGATGCCCCATTCTTGCCAATTGGAGGCAGATACGTTTCATATCCTTGTAGTCGGTCTTGTCCTTATCCACCTTCGGATGTACATAGAGTACACCGCCGTTGGAGAATGATTTTTCAAGTTTAAACCCGTTTTGCGCCATCCGTTCCATACATGCCTTGATGTATGGGCAGTCGTAGCAATCCTTTGCCCGATTACTGAAGATGTGTTTCAGCCGGTCCTTGAAGCCCGGTTTATAGAAAGCACAGTGCCTGCAGTCGTTCGGGAAATAGGGATGGGAATCGGAAAAGAGGATGCCGTCCGTTCCCGGATTGTTATCCAGCCCCGGCTGCGGTTTACTGTTATCGTCGTCGTCCGGCAGTTGCGTTGGTTCCTCGTCAGTTGCCGTGAGGTCGCACTTGCAGTTCCATCGGTCGCCCGGCCGGTGTTTGCTCCAGAACGGGTCGTCGATGGGCCGTATGGTGTTCCAGAACGGCCGATGGTCAGCCCCCGGGTGCAGCGATGTGGACGGCATCCATTTGAGGTTTGGCAAGACATCGCGTTCGCGTAGGAACTGCTGCCAGTCTGCCGCCTGATGAGCCCTAAGTACTGCCGTGTCATATTCAGTCTGCAGCCAGTGCCGAACCTGGTGGGATGCGATGGGTGTGACCTCCTGCACCCATTTCTCGAATGGCTTTAGAGTGCCGTTAGAATCGAATAATAACCGTGCCATATCGCGCTGCATGCGGTGAACCTTGAATGCCGCAAAGACCTCGTTGTTGGTTTGCAGCTGCTGCAGGAAATCGTCTACTTGCTCCACTTCAGACTGTGCAATCCCATCGGCGGCAGCATCATTCAGTATGCGGCAGATTTCGTGAAATAGATTCGGCTCGATTTCGCCCTCCACATCTATTTTCTGACTGTAGATGCGCTGCAGTGCCTTGGCCAACACATCGCTGCTGAAACTGAACGAAGTCTGTACCTCTTCCCCTTTGTTTTGGTAGAGGTCGTTCATTACCAATCTAAAGCTGCCCCGGAGGCCGGGGCTTTCACGAAAAAACCTTTCAGCCAATTCTGGAAGTTCTTTTTCTGTTGTGGTGTAGGTTCTTTATCCTGTTCCTTATCTACTGGTTCCTGTTCCTTCTTCGGGGTTGGAATCAGGGCAGCCTGTGTAGCCTCCCTTTGTTCAGCCTTCAGCTGCTCGTAGTTGGCCGGTTTGTCGATGCCGAATTCCTCATAGAGATAGTCGTCGTCGATGGGGATGTTGAAGTTCTTCTTTAGCTGCGTAAGAATGGATATTTTGGTGCCTGCATCCGTTTCCTTCGGTTCAGGGTAGCAGAATGTACCCCCTTTGGTGTTGATGCCCATGTGCAGCAGAATGTCCGTCATGTCATAATTAAGCACGTTGAGTATATATTTTCGGTCGGCTTCCAGCACCTTGTCCTCTACCTTCTGATGAACCGTACCCAAGGCCTGAGTGCCTTTTTCGGATGATTCGGTAGTTAGCGTATTGCCCAGTATCAGTTTGGATATTTCGTTGTTGCACCGTTCGCAGAGGCGTTCATAGACATCGGCGGACCCCGTTTTGTTGCCGGCTTCCGTGAGCTTGAGTTCCGTGTCCTTGGCGTGGAAGAACTGCGCCAGGCTTCCGGCATTTGCAGCATCATCCATAGCCCGCTGGCGTGACTCGTCGTCGTCGGAATCATAAATATATTCCTGGATAGGCATGCCGAATACCTCGGAGAACTGTGCCCAGTCGCCCGTGGTATTGCGTTTGTAGATAATCCAAGGTGCAGCCTTTGCCAACAGCCCCAAATCGGATGGAGAGCCCACAAAAAGCAAGTCGGTATATTCATCCCAGGAATGGCCGGTGATGTCAGTCTGGTGACGCAAGATGAGTTTCCTGATTGGATCTACATGCTTACGTGGTACAAGGTCGTAATCCACCCACTGCTGCAGCTTGTAGAACTGACAGAGCGAGAAGCCCCAGAACTTTGCATCGAGGATGTCACCTACCAGCCGGTTGAACCATGGCGACTGTATCTGCTCGTTGATTTTATCGTCGGGTTTTCCGTCCACCCGGAACTCCATGTTGGAGCACAGCACGGCATTCTTTCGTTTTTCGAGAACACAGGAAAGGTGGGTATCCATCAGAATGTCCTCGTAGAGGTCATAGAGTTTGTAACGTCGCGAGAAATCGACGTTTTCGGCCGCCTTGATGGCCGCCATGTAGTCGGCAATGTCCAGCCCGAAGCGTTTGGGCTGGGTGAGCACAATCACATTCGGTTTCTTCTGTCCCGGCAAAGCGAAGTTTCCCCCAACGGTGATGATGCCGGCTTTGCCAGTTTTTCTGTTTTTCTGTTTCATACTGTTTGCTTTTTACCAGTGGTTCGTTCGTTTGCGGTTACTTTGAATGTGGAAATCCGATTTGCCTGCCCTTTGCTCCTCGGGTAGCAGCGGAGCCCCTTGGATTGATATATCCTCGTCGGCCACCGCCTTCATCCATTCCACCGCCCGTTCGTAGCGGTCCTTACGTACCTGGGAGAGCTTCTGCGGGTTGTGGATGCAGAAGATGTGGTATACGGCGATGTCGATGACCATCATGAGTACGAGCTGGAGTCGGTCGGAACCAGTGGCCGCGAAAATACGGTCGCAGTCGTATCGTTTGGAGAGATAGCACCGCATTTCGGCAATGGCTCTGTCCTCGCAAACTTCAATGACCGTTTCGTCTTCGCGCACCAGTGCGTCGAGGATGTCGCGGTGGATGCTTGCATCGTAATCGGTGAGTTCTACAAATTTGTTCATAGTCCTAATGTTTTAGAGTTGTCATAATCTTTTCTTATTCCGTTTTCTCAGATCCTTACGTGAACGGTATACGGGCGGTTCAATGCGCCTGATCAGTTCATCGATGATGCGGTTTGCCCCTTCGACCGCATCCGGGCCGTCGGCCGGGTAGCGCATGGTCAATGTGAACAGCTTGAACTGGTCTTCCAGTTCCTTCATGTGCGGATTGTCACGTTCAGCCTCGTTGAGGATGAGGTTCCCCTCGCGGTTGAGCGGTTCAAGGTTGGCCTCGATACGCGTAGCCTTGTCCGTCTTCTTTTCCTCGTCGCCACGGATGAACAGCGCAATCTTCTGTTCGCGGCGCACCTTTGCCACCAGCGGTTTGAACACCTGCTGGAAGAAAGGGTCCTGCAGTTTGTTGTTCTCCATGTAGCAATAGACATTGGTTTTACCTGCGACAAAATTAAGCATCCGGGCATACCAGTCAATGAACTCCGCATTGAGCGCCTGAGCCAGGAAAGTCTTGATGACATAGAGCCTGGTGCCCAATTTGCCACAGAGTGAAACCGTCTTGAAGGATTTACCTTTCTTCCCCTTGCTTTCGCCAGGTGCCGGGTCGCCATACGCCACGAGGAACTTGAATTTGGAGAGGGCCGGAACCTTGCCATATGAAATGTTCTCAAAGACCTCGCCCACGGAAATGGGGTTGTTGAAATACTCACCTTGTGCAGCCTTGGTGGAAATTTTGGAGAGCGTACGGTCAATGTCCTCTTCCGAGTTTTTTTCCGGCCATGTGGAAAATCCGTTTTTGTCGCGGATGTTCACGATGTCCCAGGAGTCGGCCATTTCGCCCGCCCTCACCACGCAGCAGTCCTTGGCAATGATGTTTCCGCAGAAGATGACCAGTGTAGGTTCGGAAATGGAACGCGTGGGGTACAGCGCATTTTCCCACCAGTCCCAGCGTTTCTGGATGATGTCCGGGTTCTTGGTGTCCTCGTCCGTATCAAAGTCATCGACCAGCAGCACGTCGGGACGTATGGCCTCGTTTCGCGAACCACGCGGTGACTGCCCGGCACCCAGTGCCCGGAAAGAGACCTTCCCTTTGGTGGCGAATTCGTCCTCCGTCCATGAGCCCGGCATTTCCTGCTTGCCGTAGTATGCCATGATGCGTCCGTTGGCTTCGAGATTGGCTCGGTACGGATCGAGGAGGCGCACCGCATTGTCCTTGCTGTTGGATGTTAGTATAACATTCTTTTTACGCCCGGTAAGCGTGAGATACATGACGATGAACATGGTGACTGTGGATTTGGCCAGCTCACGGCTCCAGGAAAGCACCTCGAACCATTCATCGTGTGCAATGATACGCCGGATAGCCTTTTTCTGGAAGTCGGCGAATTCATATTTGGCATAATTGGGGAAAAAGAACTTGATCCATTCTATAGGGTGCCTTTCGAGGTAAGCCCGGTGTTTTTCGCGTTCGGCTGCCGTCATGTTCCTATCGACCGGTGTAGCCCTTGCAATGTCGTCTTTGTATTTCTCCCAATCGAGGAGAGCGAGTCTGTCAGTCTGTTTCATTGTGTATTACTTTATAATTTATCTTTAATGTACGCATCGGCCAGGCGTGTGATTTCTTTTGCCTTTTCGAGGTCGGCCGCCCGTACCCAATCGATGAACCCAGTGAAGACACTGATGATATCGGCAATGCCCACTTCCTGCTCCATGTTGCGTATGGCCGCCGACAGTTTTCCGAGGATGTCGGCCTCCTTGGATGAGGGGAACCGTTCCCCCTCGGGACGTTCAGCAATAGCCTTGTTTATTTCGGCCACCTGGCGGTAGAGGTTTGCGACTTGCTCCTGCCTTGTGAGCGTAAGCCCCACCTTCTGTTCTTCCCACTTCCCGGCCCGAACCCAGTTGGATACGGACACGCGCGACACGCCCACACGGTCGGCTATTTCCTGCTGTGTGAGGTTTTCCTTGAGGTACAAAGTTTTTGCCCATTCCTTTTTCTGGGCATTCGTCAAATCTGCCATAAATAGTCTTTTTAATTGTAAACTACGTTACAAAATTGCATTAAAAAGCGGTGTCTGTAAAAGGCTGTGCGCATGGTGACGGGCTGTAGCGTTATGATAACGTCAGGAAGCGGCATGATAAAAACGCGGTTTCTTGATACCATGGGAATGTTCTATTTTCGCATCATAGGAAGGCGGGAAAGACCGCTGCAAAGCGTATGATGATGAGCAGATTTTTCAATATAACAACGAGTGACGACGGCACCAGTACGATATTCCTGTACGGGGATATCGGGGACTATACGGAGGTGCAAAGCGGGCGCATAGCCCAGGAACTGATGGAAGCCGAACGCGTGAGCCGGCGCATCCATGTACGTATCAACAGCAACGGCGGGGAAGTGTACAGCGGTATTGCGATATTCAACGCCCTGCGCCAAAGCAAGGCCGACATCTGCATATATGTGGATGGCATAGCTGCCAGCATGGCCAGCGTGATAGCCCTTTGCGGCAAGCCGGTAGAGATGAGCAAATATGCCCGATTGATGCTGCACAGCGTGAGCGGCGGGTGCTATGGCAACAAGCAGGACCTGCAGCGCTGCATGGAAGAGATAGAAAGCCTGGAGGGTAGCTTGAGTGAAATCTATGCCGAACGGCTGGGCATGAGCAAGGAAGAAGTAAAACAGAACTATTTTGACGGTGAGGACCACTGGCTGACCGCCAAGGAAGCTCTGGATCTGGGTTTTATAGACGGCATATATGATGCAGACCCCGTGCCGGCCGACAGTACACCGGCACAGATATATACTTTATTTAATAACCGGCTCATTGAGCCACAAAACGACAGAGAAGACATGAATCTGGAAGACGTGAAGAAACGCCCGCGCTTTAAGGATTGCGCGAGTGATGCGGATGTGTTCCGCCTGATGGACCAACTGGAGGAAGAGGCAGGCAAGGTACCTATCCTTACGAAAGAGAACACCGCCCTGAAGGCGAAGGTGAAGATTTACGAAGACAAGGCAGCAGCCGAAGACATTACTGCCCGAAAACATCTGCTTGATGCTGCCGAGCAGGACGGCCGCATTGATGCGACTACCCGCCCCATTTACGAAAACCTGTTGATTAACGACCGCGAGAACGGTGAAAAGGCCCTGGCCAAACTGCCGGTGAAGCGCCGCGTGATGGAAGACCTGCACTTGGACCCGAACGGAGATGAGAGCCCCTGGGCCAAGCGTATGCGAGAAATTAAGGACAAACGTAAAAAGTGATTGAATTATGGCAATAATTGTAAGAAACACGAATTACAACGGCGAGGTACTGGAACAGTTGCTGACGCTTGCCGCTACGAACAACGAGATTGTGGAAAAAGGGCTGATTATGGTGATTCCCGGTGTGGAAAAGAAAATCAGCCTTCCACGCCTGAAGACCAACAAGATGCTACAGAAACGCAAGGAGAACCCGGGCGTGGAGGATTCGAAGGGCAACTTTAACTACGATGAAAAGAGCCTTGACCCAGAGGACTTCATGGCCTTTACAGTATTTAACCCCCGCACGTTCGAGAACATCTGGCGCAAGTGGCAGCCGAAGGGCAACCTGGTGTTTGCGGAACTTCCGCCCGAAGCTCAGAACGCCCTACTTGCCGAACTGGCCAAACAGGTGCAGTTTGAACTGGGCTACCACTATGTGAACGGTGAATATGGGGATGATGACGACCATCTGTTCAACGGCATCCTGACCCAAATGGCCAAGGACAGCGAGGTGATTGTGGTAGACAGCGCGGAATCGACCATGCTGGGCAGACTGAAGGCTCTGCGCATGAATATTCCCGAGGCTATTCGCGACAACCCGAACCTTCGCATCCTGATGAGCGTGAGAGACTTTGACAAGTATGACGACGAGCTGACCCAGCGCGAGAGTAAGAACGCGAGCGAAACCGACGTGAACGCAAGGCGCTACAAGGGCATTACCATCGAAACGCTGAGTGCCTTGCCTCATGATCTGTTAGTGTGCACGCTTTGTTCGCCCGATACCGATGGCAACCTGTTTGCGGCCGTGAACCTGCAGGACGATGAAGACGTGATTCAGATTGACAAGATTTCGAACGCGAGCGAACTGTACTTCTTTAAGATGCTGATGAAGGCCGACACGAACATTGCCTTCGGTGAGGAAGTGGTGGTGCTGGACAAGCGCAGCAACCCCGTGTTCAAGGCGAGCGAGAAGAAGATTTCGGTGGATCCTGCCAGTGTGACTCTTGAGGCAACCGGCGGCAGTCAGGAAGTGACCGTGACCGCCAGCGGTGAATATGAGATAGGCAGTGCCCCTGCCGGCTTTAAGGTGGAAGCGACGGATAACGGTGTGAAGATTTCGGCCGGCGCGAACGGCGGCGAGCAGAAGACCGGTACGCTGACCCTTACGCTCAATGCCGACCGTAGCAAGACGGCCAAAATTACCATCACCCAAAATCAGAAAGGATAAGATGGCAAAGTTGAAGTATCTGGTAATTCACTGTACGGCAACCCCGGAGGGGCGTGAAGTATCATCGGCGGACATCAGGAAATGGCATACCTCGCCAGTAAGCGAGGGCGGGCGGGGCTGGAAACAGGTGGGCTATACTGACCTGTTTCACCTGCAGGGTGGTGTGGAACGCTTGGTGGACAACAACGAGGATGCACAGGTGGACCCTTGGGAAGTGACTAACGGTGTGAAGGGCTACAATGGTATAAGCCGCCATATTGTATATGCCGGAGGCGTGGAAAAAGACGGTAAAACCCCGAAAGATACCCGCACCGGATGTCAGAAAAAAGCACTGGAGAAGTATGTGAAGGATTTTCACCGCAGATTCCCGGATGTTCGCATTGTGGGACACAACGAGCTGGCGGCGAAAGCCTGCCCCAGCTTTGATGTACAGAAATGGCTGAAAGAAATAGGTATTAATCAATAATAAAAGAAGCAATCAATGAAACGAATTATGCTGTTTATGATGCTGATGCTGGTGACAGTGTCGGCCGTGATGGCCCAAGTGGTAGATGTTCCGGCAACGGATTATGAAGCAATGATTAGCACCTTTGGCGGTTTTATCGGCGGTGTGGTGGTGCTTACCGAAGGCTTGAAGGGCTTGTTTCCGCAGATGAAAGGCTGGGTGACTCAGTTGATGAGCTGGTGTGTGGGCCTGGTGTGCGTGATGCTGCTGTGGTGGCTTGATGCCGGGTTTGTGAGTGATGTGAGATGGGACATTGCTTTACTTTATGGCTTTGGTGCCTCGCTTGTGGCTAACGGCGTGGCCGATACGGGGCTGGTGCAATGGGTTATCGGTCTGTTTCGCAAGAAGCGCGAGGAAGCTGAATAAAAGGTTGACTGACTAAAAAACGGGTGGTATGGACTTGAGTGAGATCATGAACATCATTCTTAGCGGCGGCCTTGTAGGTACTGCGGCGGCCATCGGGTCACTGCGTGCCACGGTGAGGAAAGCGAAAGCGGAAGCGATGAAGGCCGAAGCCGACGCGGAGGGTGTGCGTGTGGACAACGCTGAACATGCCACTCGTATTTTGGTGAGCAACATTGTGGTACCTTTAAAAGAAGAACTGAATGCAACGAGAAAAGACCTGCAGGCCAACAAGCGCGAGATGGCTCGCCTGCGCAAGGCTATTGACACAGCCAACAGTTGTAGGCATCATGATGACTGCCCTGTGCTTGGCGGGCTGCGCAAGCAGCAGGAAGAGCACGACGGAAATAACGAGCCGGACGGAATCGGCAAGCGCCGGCAGCGCGAGCAAAAGCCGACGGGCGGGGCTGACGGTGGTGGGGATACCGGCGAGTGCGGTGAAGCTGACGATAGCGACGGACAGCCTCCGTAAGCTTCCTGAGGGTGCGGTGTATGGCGGCAAGAGCGGACAGGCCAACCTGACTGTAAGAAATGACGGTAGCGGTAACATTGTGGCTGAAGCCTCGTGTGACAGCCTGCAGCAGCTGGTGCTGTGGTATGAAGAAGAGCTGACCCGCATCAGAAGCGAGACCAATAGTGAAACTCGGAATGACGTTCAAATGGAAGAGAAACGACCTCCGAACCGGATGGGGACGTTTATCACAGGTGTATTGGCCGGCTTGATGGCCGGTGTGTTATTAACCATCAAAGTAAAGAGACAATGAACAAGAATTTTATTTATGGCATTGCGAGCGTGAAATTTGGCGAGCAACTGATAGGTTACATTGAAAAAGGCAGCTGGGACTGGGGCGGACAGAAGCCGGAGAGCGTGGACATTGAAGCTGAACAGGTGCCGGATGCCCCGGTACTGACACTGCTGCAAAAGAATGGCACGGTGAGCCCTACGTTTAACCTGATTCAGCTGGACTACAAGAACCTGAAGGCGGTGCTTGGCGGTAAGCTGAGCCCGAATGATGAGAGCCCGACCTCGTGGGAGGCTCCGGAGGATTTGATTCAGCTGTCGGGCAAGTGGGAAATCAAGTTTGTGAGCGGACAGACTATGACGATACCCAACGGCGTGATTCTGGCCAATCTGGGCGGTAAGCTGACGCTGACGGAGGTGTCGAAGGTGGAATGCCAGTTGAAGATCAACAAACCAACGGAAGGCGGTGCTCCGTATAAGATTGCCGATGCTGCGGGCTAAAATTGAGCGGAAATGGACAACCGATTGGACCAACTGATAGAAATGGAGTGTGCGGACGCACTGCTGGACAGCGGCGTGTCCGTTCCTCTTAAAAGGTGGAAACTGCCTTGGCTGAAACGCCCGCTGGAGGTACGCGTGACGATGAAGCGTCCGAGACTGCGCGGGCAGATTCAGCTGGCGAGGGAATACCTGAGGATGGGTGTTGAGCCCGGGTGGAAGGCTAAAGACAAGACCGAGGAGCTGGCCTTTGTGGCGGAACATGGTAAGGCGGTGAGCCGAATGCTGGCTTATACGGTATGCGGGGGCTATGTGTCGCGGCATGTGGGTATCGGTGTGACGGCGTGGGTGCTGCGGAACTTCGTGGAGTGGCGCTATTTGACGGCCATGTTCCAGACATTTGAACGCTTGATGGGCACGAAGGATTTTATGCGTATTATCAGCTCGGCGGCTCGGGCGAACCCGATGAGTCCGAGACTGAGCCAGAGAATGATGGGGAGTTAGGAACCCGGTATGAGGGTTCACATAGCCCTTTCGGCTTCGTGTGGCAGATAGCGAGTGCGACTGGCTGGAGTGTGGACTACATTCTGGACGGAGTGAACTGGCAGACGCTGATACTGATGCTGAGCGACGCTCCGCGGTATGTGCGGCAGAAGGGCGGCAGCGGTAAGTGTGACAGCCACCCGGAGCGCAGCGCTGCGGATGAAGCGAACGATATAGTAGGATTTTTTCAAAGCAAACTGGAATGAGTAAACCTGTAGAAGTTGAATTTTTGATGAAGGACAAACTTACGCCCGGCATGAACAAGGCCGAGCGTGAGGCCTTGGAACTGCGTAATACCGTCAGACTGCTGGAGGCTGAACTGGAGAGGCTGCGCCTTGCCGGAGAAACAGCTGCACCCAATCTGGACCAGAGTGCCAATATCGCGCAAATCCATGTACTGGAGAAGCAGCTTGATGAATTGCGGAGCCAGTTGAAGTTCCTGCATGAGGAATCAGAATCTGTACAGGTCACCCCTGCAGATGTACCCAATGCACAGCGGCAGTTCAACGGGCTTCACAACAGCATCCAGCAGATTGCGCGTGAAATGCCCTCTTTGGCTATGGGGCCGCAGATGTTCTTTCTGGCCATTTCCAACAACCTGCCGATATTTACGGACGAACTTGCTCGTGCAAGGAAAGAATACGATGAGCTGCAGAAGTCCGGTAAAAAAGGCACACCGGTATGGAAGCAGGTTCTGTCCTCACTTTTTTCCTGGCAGACGGCCATGACCACCGGCATCATGCTGCTGGTGATGTACGGTAATGAAATCCGTGATTGGACGAAGAGTCTGTTCAGCGCCAAGAAAGGCGTGGATGAATTCAACATCTCGCTGAAGGAAATGACCGAGATAGAGAAGGACGGCCGTGCCCAGATGGTGCGTACCCGCTTCGAACTGAAATCGGTCATCGATGAGATAAAGAACTTCACCGGAAGCAAGGAACAGGAAAAGGCGAAGGTAGAGGAACTGAACCGCAAGTACGGGGAATCTTTCGGGTATTATAAAACACTTTCCGAATGGTATGATACCCTTATCCAAAAGAGCGAGGACTATGTACAGGTTCTTCTGCACCAGGCCAATGTCCAGAACCTTGTAAAAAAGGCTGCAGAAGCCGATGAAGAGGTGAATAAGATCAAGGCGCAGAAACCGGAAGAGGCGGAAAGCGCCATGGGCTTTTTCGGGAAATGGGGACAATATATCATGCAGTCAAGTATGGCAGAATCCGGGCAGTTCTATGACGCACAGGCTGCTATCAAGAAACATGATCAGGAAGCTTATGACATACTGTTGAAAAATGCAGAAGACAAACGTGACGGCTATTTGAAAAAAGCTGAGGAAGAGGTAAAGAAAGCAGCAGAAGCAGCTAAGAAAGGAAATATCGGTGGATATATCCCGGAGACAGACCCAAAATCAGAAACCAAACAACGGCTGGCAACAGAACGCAGACTAGCGAAGGAGCTTGCCGCCCTGCAGAATGAAAACCGGAAGGAAGAGATAGATCGCATGCAAGCCGGTACCGAAAAGAAACTGGCACAAATCGAATATGACTATAACGTGCGGAAAGAAGAAATAAACCGGCAGGAAGCCGACTGGAAGCGTGAGAACAAGGATGCCGGCATTTCCACCGGTGGGAACGGATTGACCCCGGAACAGACGGATGCCCTTGTTGGAGCACGTGATTCAAACAACAAGAACCGTGGTGCAGCCATTGCGGCCACCTTCGAGGAAGAAGCCGAAGCCATGCGTGATTACTTGTCGGAATATGGCAGCTACGAGGAAAAGAAACTGGCCATTACGCAGGAGTATGAAAAACGTATTGCGGCAGCCACCACAGAAGGCGGGAAGAAAATACTTCAAGAAGAATTGAAAAAAAAGATGGCAGATCTGGATATGGAGGAACTGAAGAAAGGTTTGGACTGGGAAGCCGTCTTCGGGGACCTTGACAAAGTATCTACAGAAAGCCTGCAGTCCCTCCGTACCCGTCTGAAGGAATATATCGATACACAAAAGGATCTGCAGCCGGACAGTCTGAAAGACCTGGTACGTGCGATAGATTCCATTGACAAGAAACTGAACGAACGCAATCCATTTACAGCGTTGAAAACATCAATAATCCAGTTGAAAGCCACAACCCTGTCGGTCAAGGAAGCGCAGGAGGCATATAATAATGCTGTAAGGGAAGGAACAGAAGCCGAGCAACAGAATGCCAAGGCTACGCTTGATGCCGCCCGAAACGCAAAGCAGAAGGCTTTGGCCGAGGCCACCGACTCCCTGCATAACAGTGTGGGCCAGGTGAAGGAATACGTTGGCGCTGCGGAAGACTTGCTTGGGCTGGTGGAACAGTTCGGCATCGATCCCCCCGAATGGATGGGCGAATGGCTGGAGGGTATGGGGCAGACGCTGGACGGGCTGGAAAGCATAGATCTGACGCGGCCTATGAGCATTTTGACCGGCGGTATCAAGGCTCTGGGTGGTGCGGTAAAGCAGGTGTTCAGTTTGGGCGGTATCATTAACTGGAACGGCAGCAATGCCAAAAAGGTGCAGGCTACCATGGAGCGGCTGACCAAACGGAACGAGCTGCTGCAGGCCTCGATTGAGGACCTGACCGACAGCATCAAACAGAGCAAGGGAACAAAGAGCGTAGCCGCTTACCGCGACGCGTACAAGATGCAGCAGGAAACGAACTTGAATTACCGGCAGATGGCGATGGCGCAGGCGGGTTACCACGGGAAACGCCACAGCTGGAACTACTACTGGAGCGGCTTCAGCCAGGCGCAGATAGACAAACTGAGCGGACAGATAGGCCGCCAGTGGGACGGGAACCTGTGGAGCCTGAGCCCGGAGGAGATGAAGGCGCTGCGTAGCAACGTGGACATGTGGACGCAGATACAGAATACCGGCAAGGGCGGTTACGGCGGGCGACTGACCGAGAAGTTGGATGACTACATAGCGCAGGCCGGCAAGCTGGAGGAACTGACCGAACAACTGTATGAAGGACTGACGGGCATTTCGTTTGACGGGATGTACAGCAGCTTTATCGACAACCTGATGAACATGAAGTACGGTGCCAAGGATGCGGCGGAGGACATATCGGAGTACTTTATGCGGGCGATGCTGAGCAACAAAATAGGTGAGATGTACAGCGAAAAGCTGAAAGGCTGGTGGGAGAAGTTCGGCAAGGCCATGGAGGACAACGAACTGACGGAGGCGGAACGGAATGCGCTGACGGAAGAGTACATGCAATATGTGGATGAAGCCCTTGCGCTGCGTAACAACCTGGCTGCCGCTACGGGCTACGACAAGACCGAAGCCGGCGGCGTCAGCCAAACAGCGAAAGCGGGCGGCTTTACGGCCATGACGCAGGACCAGGGCACGAAGCTGGAGGGCATGTTCACCAGCGGGCTGCAGCACTGGAGCAGCATGGACGACCGGCTGGAAAGCGTGGTGGAGAAGATGGACACGGCGGAAGGGCACCTGGCACGGATAGCCGAGAACACCGGTGTGAGCGCCGGACACCTGGGCGAACTGAAGGAAGTGATAAAGAAAATGATACGTGACGGACTAAAAGTGAAGTGATATGGCTGATATATTGAGCGGACTGGTGCTGGTGAACGGCACGGACATCTGGACGGAATACGGTGTGTTTCTGGTGGAAGACCGGCGCGGCGGCATGGAGAACCTGACGGCCATCCTGACCCCGAGCAGGGCAAAGAAGGATACGGCCGTGGACATACGGGAGGAGCACGGGGAGAAATACAGCGCCGTGCTGACCCCACGGAATGAGGCGCGGGACGTGACACTGCACTTTGCCCTGTACAACAAGACCCGGACAGGCTGGATGAAGCGGTACTTTGCATTTGTGAATTTTCTGAAACAAGGAAAGGACGGCTGGCTGGAGATCCGTTTCCCCCAGCTGGACCTGCAGCTGAGGGTGAAGTATGCCGACTGCACGAAGTTTACCCCGCTGACCTATCTGTGGACGGAAGGCGTGCATGCGGGAAAGTTCCGGGTGAAGTTCAGGGAACCGAAACCTATTATATAACCATTAAAACGCTATTGGAATATGCTTCTAACGATATATGACAAAGCCGGGACCAAGCGTGCGGACGTGGCTGTGAACGACAGCTCGACGCAGAGCAAGGAGGTGCAGGGGGACAATGTGCTTTCCCTGTCGTTCAGCTACTATGACTTCCTGCCCCTGGACGTGAACGACTACACGGACTATCTGGGCGAGCGGTACTGGCTGACGGAACGCTACACGCCGAAGCAGGTGAACGAGGGTGAGTGGGACTATGACCTGAAGCTGTACGGCGTGGAGAGCCTTATCAAGCGGTTCCTGGTGCTGGAGACGACGGACGGGGACACGAACCCCCTGTTTACACTGACGGCCACGCCCCGCGAGCATGTGGCGATGGTGGTGAAGGCTATAAATGACGGCATGGGCCACATTACCGACTGGAAGGTGGGTACAGTGGAAGGTGCGGAGCTGATAACGATAGACTACGAGGGCATGTACTGCGACGAAGCGCTGAAAGCCATCGCTGAAAAGGCGGGCGGCAAGGTGGAATGGTGGATTGAGGGGCAGACGGTGAACGTGTGCCGCTGCGAACACGGGGAAGAAATCGCCCTAAGCTACGGCAAGGGGCTGACCTCGCTGGAAAGAGACACCGGCAACACGGCCAAGTTCTATACGCGCCTGTTCCCGATAGGCTCGACCCGCAACATCGATGCGGAGAAATACGGCAGCCCGAGGCTGATGCTACCCGGCGGGAAGAAGTACATAGAGCAGGGTGTGGAGGAATACGGCATCTATGACCATTACGAGCAGGAAGCCTTCAGCGGCATCTACCCCCGCCGGGTGGGTACGGTGAGCTGGGTACGCAGCGAGGTGGTAACAGGCGATGAGGGGAAGAAATTTACTGTCTATTATTTTAGGGACAGCGGACTGGACTTTGACCCCAACATGTACGAACTGGCCGGTGAGACGAAACGCGTGTCGTTCCGGACGGGCGACCTGGCCGGACTGGGAGAGAGTGATGACCACTACTTTGAGGTGAACTACGACAGCGCGGCGAGGGAATTTGAACTGATTAACATCTGGCCATACGATGATGACACGCAGCTGCCGGGCGGCAAGCTGGTGCCACGAGTAGGTGACACCTATATTCTGTGGAACATCCGGATGCCGGATGAGTATTACCGGCTGGCCGAAGAGGAATTTGCGGCAGCCGTTGAGGAGTACAACCGGGACCACTGGCTGGACATTGCCGCCTACAAAGCGCCGACAGACCCGGTGTATATGGAGGAACACGGCATAGACCTGTATGTGGGCCGGCGGGTGAAGCTGGAAAGCCGGAAGTATTTCCCGGAAAAAGGATACCGGCAGAGCCGTATCACCAAAATAAGCCGCAAGGTGAACGAACCCGGGCAGATGGACATAGAGATAAGCGATGCGCTGCAGGTGGGCAAGTTTGACAGGGTGACGGACAGCATAGGTGCGCTGAAAAGCTATACGAAAACGAAGACGGAAGGCACCGCCCTTCCGGACATCATACGAAGCTGGGACAAGACGCTACCCACGGACAACAACCTGTTTTCAGCCAGGCGCAGCCAAAAAGAGTTCCTGAATAAGAATCAGCCGGGCACAGCCAAAGAACCCATCCGCTTTTTGAAGGGCGTGACCTTTGGCGAGACTGCCGGCGGCAAGCCATGCGGCGGCGTGGACGGTGAGGGTAATGCCGAGTACCTGACCGCCGTGATCCGCGAACTGCTGCGCAGCACGGAGTTTGTGGACGGGCTGACCGGTGAGGGCTGGAAACTGTGGATTGACCAGCTGACCGGACTGACGAGCCTGACGGTGGACAAAGTGACTGCCCGGCAAAGCCTGGTGGCGCTGGAACTGCTGATAGAGAAGGCCCGCAGCGTGTGCGGCCAACTGGTAGTGTCGGCAGCCAACGGCAAGATCAAGGACGTGGTGAAGCTGGGCGACAACTACCGCAGCGTATTTGAGCAGGAATCGGGCTTTGTGGCCCATGACCTGATGCGCTGTGCGGTTAAGGGTGGCAAGAAATTAAAAGCATACTGGGTGGAGGTGGCCTCGGTGATAGCCGGCGGGGTGATGGTTCCGGTAAGCGAGTTTGGCGGGGTGAAGCCGGAGGCAGGCGATGAGTGCGTGCTGATGGGCAACACGGAAAACCCGCTCCGACAGAACCTTATATCCATTGCGGCCACGGAGGACGGTCAGCCCCGTATAGACATTCTGGACGGAGTGAAGGCGAAGAACTTCAACGGCTGCCTGCGCTGCCGGCTAGGCAAGCTGGACGGCATCAGGAGCAGCGCTTTCCCGGCAGACAACCAACCGAAGGGAAACGGCCTGTATGCCGACAACGTGTGGCTGAAGGGTACGTTCGTACTGATGACGGGCGAGGATATATTGACGCGGTTTGAGATAACCGAGGGCAAAATCCATTCGGCCGTGGAAGGCTTGCGCAAGGAAATACGCGAAGACCAGAGCTATCTGGACAACAGCAGTTTTGCCGACGGCATGGACAAATGGAAGACGGGCGGCAAGGCTACGCTGTTCACCCTGGGCGGACGCTGGATATGGGCGAACGGCGGCCCCTACGGCACGAAGCCGGACGGACATGCCGAGATACGGACCGACGGCAAGGTGCCTTATGCCTATATCAGGAACAATTACATAATGCAAAGGCTGAAAGACTTCCGCCTGATACCGGAGTACCGACAGACGAACAGCCAGGGCGAACGGGTGCCCGGCGTGGTGTATCTGTCGTTCAGCTACCGGGTTATCAAAGCCGGGAAACTGAAGATAGAGTTCGTGAATGCCGATAAAACCGGGTTTGAGAACTTCAACATGTTCGGCCATGAAGAAGACCTGCCCGTGGGCGGGGAAAAGATGTTCACACTGGACGGGCTATGGAACGGAACGGGCGACTTCAAGCTGTCGTTTACGGGCGTGATTTACATATCGCTGCTGGTGTTCAGCACCAACAAGGCGGACGCACTGGCCTATAAATATCGTACACTGTTTGAACAGAGCGACAGGCTGGTGAAGATTTCAGCGGCGGTGTTTGACAAGGACGGTGAAGCTCTGAAAGAAACCGGACTGGTGGTGAAGCCGGAGGGTGCCGGACTGTATGCCCAGGATGCCAGCGGCAAGGTGGCCCTTATCGGGGTCTGTGTGGAAGATACGGACGAACAGGGCAACCCGGTGAGCAAAATCAAGCTGACAGCCGACAATATACAGCTGGAGGGACTGGTGACAGCAAACGGTAACTTCAAGATATTAGAAGACGGAAGCATTGAAACCAGCAATGCAAAAATATATGGTTCAGTATATGCCTATGACGGAAAGATTGGAGGCTTTACGCTTGAATCCGGACGACTGTACTGGAAAGCCGGAGACTATTTCGGCAACGACTCGCGCAGTTTGAAGTTGGGAATTTCCAACGACAGTATGGAGGGTGTGGTAGATGTTTCATTCAATGCGGCGACGCAAGGACGTTTTGGCGTGAAGTCCGTTGGATCGAATCCGGGAGGAGCTGCCATATACGCTTCCAGCAAATCGGATGGGCAGACTTTCCCGGTAATGGGGAATACCTATGCCGGATATTTTGACGGCGGTGTTCATGTGAACGGTGCTGTGTATTGCGGAGATATACTTTCGAACAATTTCGGCACTGGATGGACGCTTGGCAATGACGGCACTTATTCATACAGAAAAGGGGTTACAGGGAACTTTAAATGGAGTATAAAAAGTGAATCCGGCATGTTAGCCAACAACTATAATCTTGAGGTGGTTAACGGCATTGTAGTGGGCATGAAAAACGTATTATAAATTCGGTTGAGATATGAAAGTGAAATTTTATGACAGTTTTAAGGATTTTGACGGCCAACCGTTGCGGATCAATGGTGAGACGCAAATTGTAGGCCGTATTGTAGCGCAATGCTTGTTCAATGGGACGGGGATTCGTCCGAGTGGTAACCAACAGACAGATGCCGACAAGAAATTACGGGCATACCGCTTGTGCATGCAGATAATGGATGCCGCCAAGGAGATTGATATAACGGCGGAAGACGCGGTATTGATAAAGGAAGCGGTTTCCGGACTTACACCGGGGTGCTATTCACAAGTTGTAAAACTGATAGAGGGATAGGCTTATGGCGGAAATGACGCAAGAAGAACTGGTTCAGGAAGTGCTGGACCGTGTGCTCCAATCTTCTACCGGTGTGGAGGAGCTGGAGACCGTTGCCTCGCTGAGCGGGGTGAAATCACTGCCAGGCGAGAAGGACGGGAAAATGGTGAACGTACCTCTGGAACTGATAGGCAAGCCTGCGAACGATGCCGCCGCGCGTGCCGAGGCCGCAGCCAAGAAAGCGGAAGGAGCCGTAGCCGGACTTACGGACAAGACGCAGTCCGCCACGGAAGCCGCAGCCAAGGCCAACGAAGCCGCAACAAAGGCAGAGAATGCCGCAGCCAAGGTGGAACAGGCTACGACTGCAGCCGTGGGCGGAGCTACGGTACGCTTTTCCTCATGGATGGAGACCGGAAACGTTTTACCTGACAAGTGTACGAAGCCGGGAGGCAGCGTGGTGTATGTGGCCGGTGCCGGGAAATTTGCCTACCGCATGGATTCTACCCTGTACGGGGACTGGGACGTGGCGGGTGTGCCCCCTGCCTGTATGTTCATGGATGCGGACCGGACAGCCATACTGCCGGATAAGCTTTACCTGCTGGGCGATGCCGTATATACGGGAACGGGAGGTGTTCTGAAACTGCTGACCTACCGGCATGAGGTGATGAGTGAGGAAGCTTATGAGGCACTGCAGGACAAGGATGTGAATACGCTGTATCTGATTTATGAGGAGGAGTGACGATGATAACCATAGGGGGTAAGGGAATAACGGCTGTGTATGTGGGGAAACGTTCCCTATCGGCTGTCTATGCCGGGGCGAGGCTGGTGTGGTCTGCCATAAGCAGCTGTTTCGGCAGCGGGTTCTGGCGAGGCGACAAGCCGTGGAGCCGGACCGACGGGTGGCGAAGAAATAAATGAATAATGACTAAAGCAATATATTATGGCAAAGAAGGTATATGATCAGGACGGGCTGGATATGCAGCATACGAACTGGAGCGGTGACGCCGCAACCGGCGGGTTGCCCGTAAGCGGTCGCCTGGTGGAAAATTATGTGAAGAGCATTGACGAGAAAGCCACCCCTACCGAGGAACTGGTAAGCGGGGAAACGAAACCTCCTACATCCGGAACGGTGTTCGATGCGATGGTGGGTACGGTGACGGACGTGGATGTGCAGGACAGCGAAGACGGCACCCAGTACGTGATGACCGTGAAGCAGAAGGATAACCAGGGCGGCGAGAGCTCGAAGGAGGTGCGCTTTTCCAAGTACACGGACGACGACAAGGTGGTGGTGAACATTGACCTGACGGACAGCGGCGGCGCGGGACTTCCCTCACAGCAGTATCTGGCACTGGGAAGCGGCTTTGTGGTGAAATACTCGGTGGGCGTGGGTACTGCCGGCGGAGGCACGGTGGACGGCTACAGCGACCTGAAGGCCCGGGTGGTAGTGAAGCGCGGTTCGACCGTTATCAGTGAGTTCCGGGATGCGGAGTTTGCGGGTGTGACAGCGGGACAGAGCTATACCTTTGACGCTTCGCCTTACCTGAAGGATGCTACCGCTTATACCGTACAGGTGGAAGCACAAGCCACCTATCAGGGCGGCACGCTGATGAAGACGGCTACGGCTAAGGTGACCATGGTGGCCATGACGCTGGAAACTACTTACTCTGTGGGCAACGGACTGGCTGACGGCGGGTACCGGAACGACGTGAACATTCCCTTTACAGCCAAGGGCACGAGCGGCGAGAAGAACATCTACTACCGCGTGAACGGCGGCCAGGCCTTTACCCTCGGCCTTTCTGCCGGCAGCGGCGTGCAGCAGAAGAACGTGACCATCCCGCTGACGCAGATGCAGGAAGGTACGAACGTGGTGGAGGCCTACGCGCAGCATGAGAACTCAGGTGTGGTGAGCCAGGTGCATTACATTACGCTGCTGAAGGCAGGCGGCGGGGTTACAGCGTATGCCGGCATGATGTTCAACCACCGGGCGGCAGGGTTCCAGCGCGACTGGAAACGCCCGGTTCTGGAGGCGGAGCAGTTCACGGCGTGGAGTTTTTCGTATGCCGGCTATGACCGCGATGCGTACACGGCCCGGGTGAAAGTGACCAATCAAGGCAGTGTGGTGAAGGAAGACCTGTTGCAGCGCGGCGAGACCGGCAGCTACGGGCGGACGAACGTGAACGTGGAACCGCTGGACTACCGAGTGTCATGCGGTGATGCCGTGATTGAGGTGGAGGTGAACACCGCATCGCACCCCGACATTGAAGCTACGTTGGCACCGGATGCGGTGTGTACGTTTGACGCTTTCGGACGAAGCAACACGGAGAATAATCCGGCAAGCTGGGTGAGCGGTGACAAACGCATGGAGTTCCGGGATGTGCTGTGGAGCGTGAACGAATATGGTGCAGGAAGCGGCTGGCACCAGGACCGCCTGCTGCTGGCCGGCTGTGCAGGCATGACCCTGACCGCCGACGGAGGGTACAGACCATTCAATGAGGCGGACAAGTCGGAGGGGTTTGCCATCCGTGCTGTGGGCATGACGCTGGAGATAGAATACAGCACAGCGAACGTGACGGACACGAATGCCGAGCTGATTACCTGCCTGGGGCAGCTGGATAACGGGAACCGGTACGGGCTGATTGTGACCCCGGAAGAGGCCAAGTTCCTGACCGGTGTGGTGACCGAGGCGATGGATGCCGGACAGGTGCTGCGCTATGAGGACTCGGTGGGTACGAAGTTCCAGCCGGGCACGAACATCCGCATTACCTACGTGTTCTACCCGAACGTGCAGACGAACGAACAGCGCACGCTGATCGGCTTCTATGTGAACGGGGAGGAAAGTGCAGCCTCGAAGTGGCTGGACAAGGTGAACTTCAACATCCAGAGCCAGCTGGAGTTCAAGTCAACGGGGGCCGACCTGAACGTGAAGAGCGTGCGAATATATAACAAGGCGCTGACCTCGGACGAAGTATTGAACAACTACATTGTGGACCGTAACCATCTGGAAGATTTCAACGGGGAACCAGGCGTGCGATCGCTGGATGAGGACAACCGCGTGCTGAACGAGGGGGACACGGTGAGCATGGAGAAGCTGATGGAACTGATGAAGAAGCGCCGGAACTCGATTCTGGTACTGATAGGTACGGGCAGTGTGGGCAGCGAAACTCCGAGTGGCAGCGACACACTGAACGTGGTGGATGCACTGGCGCAGCTTAACGACAAGAAGGCAAACAAACTGGTAAGGGAGGTCCGTTTCTATAACGGAGAGGACAGAACGCTTGATTTTATCCTTTACAACGTATATGTACGCATACAAGGTACTTCTTCTGTGAACTATGCGAGGAAGAACTTCCGTTTCTACTTACAGAAGACTGCAAGCGGATGGGTGATTACATTGAGCTACGGGGAGATTGACGGGAACGGAAGGCAGGCGAATCCGGTGGTAACTACCGGCAAGAAGAATCTATTCAAGTTGCGCAAAAATTCCGTAGGCGCGAAGCTGGCATGTGCCAAATGTGACTATTCGGACTCGTCTATGACCACAAATACCGGTGGTGCGAAGCTTATCAATGACGGACTGAAAGAGATGGGGCTGCTTACGCCTGCACAGCGTTACGCCAAAGACCATAATTTGGATGATGATTTCCGTTCGGCTATCGACGGTTTGCCGTGCGACCTGTTTGTAGCGAAGAGTGCCGACGAGGACCTGGTATATTACGGACAGTACAACCTTAACAACGAGAAGAGCGACAGCTACCCTATCTTCGGGCAGGATGAGACCATAGGTGAAGAAAAATGGGGAGAGGGTGAAACGCTGAATTATCTTGAAGCTGACGAGCAAGGACATAAGCAGTACCTGCCCGTCTGCTTTGAGACGCTGAACAACTCGAATCCCTGCTGCCTGTTCCAATGGTTGCCGAGCACCGAAGCCGACCACATGGACTTTATGGATAATAACTTTGACGGAGGATTGGAATTCAATCATCCGAAAGACACTTTTTGGTCGGATGGAGGAGGTGATGAGGCCGAAGAGCCCAATTTGAAAGACCACCTCGGTACCGGCGACAAGTACGACAAGATGTACAAGGCTACCGACCGCATGATGAGTTTTGTTTACCGGTGCGTGAAGGAAACGCCTGCAGGCAGGAACATGGTTTACAGCACGGAATCCCATTCGTTCGAGGGGGTGGACTATGAGGACGACGGCGACAAGTTCCCTACCGCCAAATGGCAGAGCGATACGTTCAAGAAAGAGGCCGGGAAGTATTTTGACCTTCCCCACCTGATATCATACTATCTGTACATGCAGTTCAATCTCGGCGTGGATCAGCTTGCGAAAAACATGCTAATTCGTACCTGGGACGGCGTGAAATGGCTAATTGACTATTATGACGGCGACTGCCAGCTCGGCTCGGATAATAAGTCGTTCCTGACAGGCAAGTACGATGATAACCGTCAGACGAAGCGTGACGGGGCTTATGTGATGCAGGGACACAACTCGTGGTTGTGGAACCTCATCGTGGCTAACTGCTGGGATATGATTGTGGAAATCATGGTGAGCGGATGGAACGGTGGCGCAAGCTTTATGAGTGCCTTCAGTGCCCAGAAAGCCATTGACCACTTTGATACTGAACAGATGAAGAAGTGGTGCTCCCGCCTCTATAACAAATCTGGCATCTTTAAATACATTTACCCGTTCCTGAATGAAATGCCAGTGGGTGCGGACGGCGCGAAACAGACGTATCCGCAGATTTACGGTTTGAAGGGTTCGCTGAAAGCGCACCGGAACTACTTCATCCAACGCCGATACGACCTGAAACAGGTGGAATACGGCTATGTATCTACGCTGGGTGCCCAGTTTTACCAGAGTACGGCATCGCTGGATAAGGCATACAAACTGAAGCCGATGCAGTTTGCTCTTACCATTCCGTACCGTGTGCAGCTATCTACCAGCAACGGTGTACAGACCGACAGCGGCGTGGTGGATGCGGACGTGCTCCATTCTCTGCAGCTGACCCGTTCGTTCGGCGAAAATGACCCTCTGAAGATTATCGGTGCAGCCAAAATAAAGGAACTGGTGTGGCATGAGGATGCGTTTGCCATCGGCTTCAATTTCGGTTTGCTGACCTCACTGGTAAAACTGGACATGAGCGTGGAGAAAGCCAGCGGGTACCGGAACGGTTCGTTCATGGCCTCGACCAACGGGATGCTGCTTCTGGAAGATGTGAACATGCGGAACAACCAGCTGGCCCGGAACGGGGACAACGGGAATGTGGCAACCTTGGACCTGAGCTGGCAGGGGCGACTGAAGAAACTGGATGTGAGAGGTACGGGGCTGACTAGGGTGAAGCTGGCTACCGGTGCGCCCGTTGTGCAGTTATGCCTGCCGGATACGATTGAGGAACTGTTTCTGGAATATCTGACCAAGCTGCAGGACAGCGGCCTGATACTGGAAGGCATAAACAACGTGCGGGGCTACCGCTATACCAACTGCCCCGGCATCGATGGGTTTGCCATGCTGGAACGCCTGCACCAAGCCAAACTGAACGGCAGCGGCAAGCTGGAACGCTTTGTGCTGGAGATAGACCGGGAAGACGACGGAACCCTGCTGAAGAAGTATTTTGACTACGGAACGTACACGCAGACGGGTGCTGTGGATGACCGGCATTCGGGACTTAGGGGTAAGTTGACACTGACGAAATATTTGCCTGACGAGGAACTGAGCAAATACCGCGAACGCTATCCGGAACTGACCATCAAGCAGCCGCCCTATACGATGATTGAGTTTGACGACAGTGTGGCGGATGATGCAAACGTTTCTAATTTAGACAATAAAACAGGGTATAAGTTTGGTAATCAATATGTGATGAGTGGACACATAAAAGCTATCATGTCCAAGCGCCATCGCGTATTGGCCAAGGTGACCAAGATGCCTACGAGCCGGAAGGTGGAGATAGCCGGACAGCAGGTGGAAGTGAACAACCCGGACGGGGAAATGACCTATTTCCCCCTGCATGACGAAAATTCGAATTTCTATGCCGACGCGGAGGATATGAACGGCTGCACTGTGGCAAAACTGGACGGCAGCGAGGGGGACTTGATGATGTATGAGCCGTTTTACTGGAGCAAGGGTATCAATGACTATCTGACCGGCAAGAAGTACGCCTGCTACAGTAGCTACCCGGAGGATGAAATGCCTCCGGTGCCGGAAGCGACGGTACTGACGCTGGACGCTATAAAGGAGACGCAGGGCGGCTGGCTGGGTGAACGCAAAATAATGAGCGGCAAGCCTACGCTGAAGGAATCCTATACGACGGACAAGGGGTATTCGGTATGTAAGGTGGACGTATACGGTTACAGGCGTGTTCGTTTTCCGAGCGTTCCCGGTACGGGACTTATAGGCAGTGTGTTTGTAGATGCTGACGGAAACATTCTGAAGAGCGTCGTAGTGCCGACCATAGGCTTGAGGTTTGAAGCCGGCATGTATCTGATAGCGGACGTTCCGGAACGTGCAACGGCCCTGCATTTCTCCATCCTGAACACGGCGGAGTTTGACTGCGTGGTGCTATCAAATTCGGACAAGATTGAAGATATGGAACCGGAATGGGTGGCGAATGATGAACATCTGTGTGGCGTTGTGGGCAGTTCTGTGGTGGGCAGCAAGCTACGTGCCTGCATAACCGGTGGCTCGACTACGGGAAGCATGACCTGGACGGACTTTCATTATTACAGCCAGCAGCGGGGCATGCAGCAGATAGACGCGCTGATGCACAGCCGCATCGCGAACTTGAGTTATGCCCGTTACGGGCGCAGGGACATGCAGGAACAGTGTGGCGCCGGACAGCATAACAACAACCGAACAACAGGCGGAACGGCCGAACATGGGATGACAGACACCATAGGCTACGATGAAGCGTATGCCATCAACAACAAAATCACGAATTCGCTGATTGAAGATCTGGTGCACCAGTATGCCTGGTATAAGAGCCGGGACGAATACGGGCAGGAGACCGTGGTGCAGGTGAACAATATCTGCTGCCTGGGCTACGAGGACATCTACGGCAACAAGTATGACATGATGGACGGCGTGGATTTGCCGAACGACAGCGGCAACGTGGGCAAATGGCGCATCTGGATGCCGGACGGCACGGTGCGCTGGGTGCAGGGAAAAAAGGACAGCGGACATTGGATAACAGGCGTGGCGCACGGCAAGTATATGGACATGGTTCCGGTGGGTAATCTGAACGGTTCATCTTCTACCTACTATACCGACAAATATTGGATAAGCACCGCCACTGTCCGTGTGGTCTATCGCGGGTACAGCCATGCGGTTGCGAGTGGCGGTGTGTCGTATGCGGATGCGAATAACGATGCTTCGGGTACGTATACGAGTGTCGGCTCGCGTCTGGCCTTCCGCGGCAAAAACGTGAGGGCGCAGAGCGTGGCAGCGTATAAGGCGATACGCGGGGTGGCGTAAGCGCAAAGCGCCAAAGCGTGGAGCGAAGCGACTAAAACGAAAGAACTGGATTCGGGAGCCATCCGAATCCAGTTTAAAAGGTATTCAAATACCGGCGAAGCCGGTCGAATTTTTTAAGAATTAAATACATCATCATTATGGGAACAGTTATTGATTTTTTGAGAGAGAGTAACCGATGCAAGCATCTGTTAGGCGGATTCCTTGTAGGTTTGTTGGCAATAAATCCAGGCGTATCACTGTATGCAAGCGTTGTTGCGGCTTCATGCTTGGAGTTTAAGGATAAGCAGTATGGAGGCTGTTGGGACTGGATAGATTGGGGATTAACCGTGTTGGGCGGTGCTTTTGCTGCTTTGTTATGGTTATTCTTCTGAGCATTATAGATTTCTTTTGCCTTGAAATAAGTACCTTTGTAATTGGTAGAGCTTCCCGATAGTCCGTGTGGTCTATCGCGGGTACAACAATGCGAATGCGAATGGCGGTGTGTCGAATGCGAATGCGAATAACGATGCTTCGAAT
>CAKUYM010000008.1 GCA_934716785.1 uncultured Bacteroides sp.
TGGTCTATCGCGGGTACAACAATGCGAATGCGAATGGCGGTGTGTCGAATGCGAATGCGAATAACGATGCTTCGAATACGAATACGAATGTCGGCTCGCGTCTGGAAATCTAATTGATCGGCGTACAGTACTGGAGACGTGTCCCCAAAACGGTGCCGAGGGAAGTAAGCCACAGCAACAGCATCTAAAAAGGTGGAAAGCTGAAAAATCACGCGTCGGGTGGAGTTTGGTAGGTCATTTACTTGATTCGAAGAAGTCAGGCCCGGGGAAAGGAAGGCCCTTATCTTCCGTTACAAACAAACAGCAGAACCATATGCGCAGAGAAGGTCATATCATTGAAGAAATCATCGAATACTCCAATATGTCGGAGGCGTTCGATGCCATACTGCGTGGAACCGACCGTAAGAAATCACGCCAAGGGAAAGAACTACTTGCATGCAGGGAAGAAGTCATCGTTGAGCTTACGGCTGCACTTGCGGACGGCTCATTCCAACTTGGTGGATACCATGAGACGGAAATCAAAGAATATGGCAAAAGTCGCATCCTGCAGATTTTATCCATGCATGACCGCATAGCCGTATATGCTGTAATGAACGTGGTGGACCGTCACCTGCAGAAACGTTATATCCGGACTACCGGAGCTAGCATTAAACGACGTGGCACTCATGATCTGATGAACTGCATACGTACCGATTTGCAAAAAGACCCGGAGGGCACGCTGTATGCCTACAAGTTTGACATCCGCAGGTTCTACGACAATGTGCGGCAGGATTTTGTGATGTGGTGCTTCCGCAGTGTATTCAAGGACGAAAAGCTGTTGGTACTGCTGGAGCGGTTCGTGACACTGCTGCCCCAAGGTATCAGTTTTGGACTGGGCAGCTCACGAGGGGCAGGCAACCTGCTTCTGTCTGTATTTTTAGACCACTATCTGAAGGATAAGTACGGGGTTCGTTATTACTATCGCTATTGTGATGACGGACTGGTACTCGGTAAAACGAAAGCGGAATTGTGGAAGATTCGTGATATGATTCATGGGCAAATGGAAATAATAGACTTGGAAATTAAGCCGAATGAACGGGTGTTTCCTGTAGAAGAAGGCATTGATTTCCTTGGCTATGTTATCCGTCCTGACTATGTGAGATTGCGGAAACGTATCAAGCAGAAGTTTGCCCGGAAGATGCACGAGGTAAAATCGAGAAAAAGACGGCGGGAACTGATTGCCAGTTTCTACGGCATGACGAAACACGCCGACTGTAATAAGTTGTTTAAAAAATTAACAGGCAAAGAAATGAGAAGTTTTAAAGACTTGAATGTCGCTTACAAACCGGAAGACGGCAAGAAGCGATTTCCCGGAGTGGTGGTAAGCATCCGGGAACTGGTAAACTTACCGATTGTAGTGAAGGATTTCGAAACAGGTATCAAGACCGAACAGGGAGAAGACCGTTGTATTGTGGCCATCGTAGTGAACGGTGAGGCAAAGAAATTCTTCACCAACAGCGAGGAAATGAAGAATATTCTTGCACAAGTAAAGGAAATGCCGGATGGTTTCCCCTTCGAAACGACTATCAAAACGGAGACCTTCGGTAAAGGTAGAACCAAATACGTGTTTACATGAGAAAAGTTGAAGGAAACGCCGGTGTTCCGCTGATGGAATGCACGAACCCGGTAAAAAACAAATGGCGCATCCGCTGGGATGTGCAGGAGAAAGAGAACGGCTCTGCCTCCTACATGGAAGAGGAGTTTAACCATAAACCTACCGGCGAGGAAATTCGCACATTGGTTATGTCCTGGTATAACAGCCAGACTGATGCAGCTATCCTGTCCGGATTTACCTATAATGGTGCCCATGTATGGCTTTCTACGGAGAATCAGTACAATTATAAGGCAGCATACGATTTGGCCGTTCAGACGGGCGGAGAAACACTGCCAGTGACGTTTAAGCTTGGTTCGGATGAGCACCCAGAATACCATACATTTAATCGGTTAGACGAGCTGAAAGACTTCTATGTAAAAGCGGTAGGATTCATTCAGACAGTTCTGGCTGATGGCTGGAAAAAGAAAGATAAATTCAATTTGGATTTGTATCAGATTGAATGATTGAAAATCCCATCGGGGGTGGGATAAAAAAAGCCCCCGGCCTGTTAAAAGTAACGCCAATCACTTAGAACAACAAGTACGCCAGAGCGCACGACCGGGGGCAAATACCCTCTGTCGCGCTCTGGCTTTTTGTTGTCTAAAAATGATTGGCATTGCAAAAGTACAAAAATGATTGGATATGACATTGTTTGAAGCACTTAAATTCAATAGAAAACCGCTTGAATTGCTTATAAGTTTAGGCGGCAAGCAGGATGACCTTCGATTCATAGACTTATATACGGAGTATGAGGTCATGAAAAATCGGGGTGAGAAGACCACTTATACAGTGGCGTTTTTGGCAAATAAATATTCGGTAAGCGAACGCAAGGTGTATGACATTATCAAGCGATTTGGAAAGCACTGCACGCTCTGCGCAGTGTGATTTATGTATCTGACGCCCCTTATGCTTTCTGATGAAGCTACCTTTGCACAAACCAAAAGGGAATAGCTTATGAATAAGTATTATCAGACATTAGAAAAGATACTCCAATATGGGAAGACCCAAGATAACAAGAAAGGGCACATAAAGTATCTATTAAACGAGAGACTCATCCTATCGCCAGCTGACTTGCTTGATATATTTGAAAGCCATGGTATAGCAAGAAAGAAGTTGAAAGAGGAATTAAAACTATTTATGCAGGGCATCCGGGATGTGGAAAAATATAAGGAGGCGGGTATTACCTGGTGGAACTATTGTGGTCATACCCTTGTGAATAGCTACCCAACTTATTTCGAAAAGCTGCCACCGCTTATTTCGAAAATAAACAAGGAAAAACGTAACAGTAAAAACTATGTCCTGTTTCTTGGTGAAACAGACGTTGAAAGTAATCAAGCGCCTTGCCTTAGCCTTGTACAATTTCAGATAGATGATGGGGAACTGGTCGTGTCAGCGTATCAGAGGAGTTCTGATGCCAGCCTCGGGCTACCGGCTGATATTTATCATTTATATCTAATGGCAAGACAGATAGAACTGCCTTTGAAATCCATTACACTTGACCTTGGCAATGTGCACATATATGAAAACAACATCGACAAAACAAAGGAACTTCTTTCCGGAGGTGAAAATATTAAATTTGAATTGAACGTATGACGAAAATTAATCTGTCGGCACCGCTGCCATTTGTGGGCCAAAAAAGAATGTTTGCCAAAGAATTTATAAAGGTATTGGATCAGTTTCCTGATGATACGGTTTTTGTGGATTTGTTTGGAGGATCGGGACTACTTTCCCATATTGCAAAAAGGCTGAAGCCAACTTCTACTGTCGTTTATAACGATTTTGATAATTACCGATTCAGACTGAACCATATTCCATATACAAATAAGCTTCTGGCCGATATTAGAGAACTGGTAGGGAATTCAGTTCCCAAGCATAGGGCAATCAAAGGAGAGCTAAGGGAATGCGTATTAAAGCGTATTAAAGAAGAGGAAGCGAGTGTGGGGTACGTGGACTTCATTACTCTATCGTCATCCCTTATGTTCTCTATGAAATATAAGTTGTCTGTGGAGGAAATGAGCAAGGAAGTGCTTTATAACAATATCCGTAAGAATGGATACCCTGAATCTTTGGACTATTTGGAAGGGCTGGAAATCGTTTCATGCGACTACAAAAAGGTCTATAATCAATATAAGGACGTACCTGGAGTGGTGTTTTTAATAGATCCTCCTTATCTATCCACTGATGTCGGAACGTACAACATGTATTGGCGTATGTCTGATTACTTAGATGTTTTAAAAGTCCTCGAAGGCCATTCATTCGTTTATTTTACATCAAACAAATCATCTATAATTGAATTGTGTGAGTGGATCGGGGCAAATAAAACCATCGGAAATCCGTTTGAAGGCTGCACAAAAAGAGAATTCAATGCCCACATGAATTATTCTTCAGGATACACAGATATAATGTTGTTTAAAAAGCAAGACACTTACATTGATAAAATGGCTGCTTA
Source organism: uncultured Bacteroides sp. (assembly GCA_934716785.1). GTDB lineage: Bacteria > Bacteroidota > Bacteroidia > Bacteroidales > Bacteroidaceae > Bacteroides. Next base: position 4,083 of record CAKUYM010000008.1, read on the forward strand.
AGTAAGTTGCTCGATTTGCATTAGAATGCCGTTCTAAAAGTGTTCTTATGAAAGTATAAAGCCGGAACAGAGGTCTTCATTAACCTTTTGTTCCGGCTTTATAAGTGTTGTGTGCAGCCTTTTTTTGAACGCTTCGTTTTGTTCTTTTGCCTGAAAATTGAACACTTCGTTCCGGATTCGGCGGAAATTTGGATTTGCGGATTATACTTGCAGCAATTTCTTGGATGAAATGCCTGACAACCGGACTGAACTGACAACAGAAGAAAGTATCACAAAGATATTAGTATCGGCTTATCCGGAAACAACAAACTGCCACATTGGAGAATTCTATAGTGATAACATTGACGAGAATAGTAAAACATACAACTATCTTTTCCGCTTGAATGAGCATCTCTATCGTTGGCAACAGACAACCGAGGAAGATCAGGACTCTCCTCATGCGTTATGGACAGACTGCTACAACGCTATCGCATCTGCCAATCAGGCTTTGCAAGCGATAGAACAGATGGGAGATCCCGCTTCACTGTCCGCACAGAAAGGAGAAGCATTGGTGTGTCGCGCATATTGTCACTTTTTATTGGCTACTACATTCTGCAAAGCATACTGCACGACTTCTGCGAAGGACTTGGGAATACCTTATATTACAAAGCCCGAAACGACAGTCAATCCTCAATATTCACGTGGAAACGTAGCGGAGGTTTATGAGAAAATAGCCAATGACCTGCAAGAAGGCTTGCCTTTGATTGATGACAACATTTACAGCAGACCCAAATATCATTTCAATAAAAGAGCGGCCTATGCGTTTGCAGCGCGCTTTTATCTTTATTATATGCAGCCAGATTTTTCCAATTGCCGGAAGGTAATTGAATATGCCAACATCGTATTGGGCAACAACGCTGCAAATCATCTGAGAGACTGGGAAGCATTAGGCTCTTTATCTCCCAATGGCTCCATACAGCCGAATGCTTATGTAAATTCAGACAATGAAGCCAACTTGATGGTGACGACAGCAGCGTCTTATTGGCCGATGGTGGCAGACCCCGGTTATGCAGCTTGTGAAGCATACTGCAACAATGAGATTACTGCATCCGAGAACTGTAAGTCGGAAGGCCCGTGGGGTGGTCAGAGCAGTTACCGCCAAACTCCGTTTGCTCCCGGTGGCTCCATTAAAAACGGATTCCGCCGCTTGGCCATATATAGACAATTCTCTACGTCGGGTGACAGTTGGGCGGGATATATGATGTATCCACCTTTCACCACCGACGAAACGCTGCTCTGCCGTGCAGAAGCATATGCGTTATTGAAACGCTATGATGAGGCTGCATCGGATATTGATGCTTGGCAGAAGGCTTTCACTACAAATACAGAGATCTTGACCAAAGAGTCTATCAATGATTTCTATTCCGCATTGGAATACTATCAGCCGGAAACCCCGACTGTAAAGAAACAGTTGCATCCTGATTTCACTGTAGAAAGCGGAGTGCAGGAGAATCTTATCCACTGCATCTTGCAGGCAAGACGTCTCCTGACATTGGAAGAGGGACTTCGGTGGCAAGATATAAAACGCTACGGTATTGTGATCTACCGCCGTTACTTTGAAGGTTACACATTAGTGAGAGTTACGGATAAAATGGACGTTGATGATCCGAGACGTGCTGTGCAACTGCCTACCAGTGTTATCACAGCCGGTATGGAACCAAACCCCAGAAATAACTAATTCATCAGGAGGAAAATAAATATGAAGAGATACTACTATATATATGGTTTAATAATCATTCTGACCTGCGTATTGGCAAGTTGCAACAATGATGAGGATGTGGATACGGCACACAGCATCTTTTCAACAGAAGAGGTGGAGCGTTCTGCGTTTGATAAATGGATACTGAACAACTATACCAATGTATATAATATCGCATTGAAGTATCGTATGGAAGACAACGAGAGCGATATGACTCATGTGCTGATACCGGCGGACTACACAAAATCTGTCATTCTGGCCAAGATTGTCAAGCATGTGTGGCTGGAAGCCTACGATGAAGTTACGGGGAATCCTAAATTTTTATGTCAGTATGTACCCCGAACAATCCATTTTATCGGTTCGCCCGCCTATGAGGACAATGGGACAATGGTGCTGGGAACGGCAGAAGGTGGTATGAAAATCACTCTCTACAATGTAAATGACATTGATCCGGACTACATTGACATGGATGTGTTAAACGAATACTATTTTGTAACTATGCATCATGAGTTCGCTCATATCCTGCACCAGACTAAAAACTACGATCCTGCATTCGACCGTATCACAGAAAATGCTTATATCGGAAATGACTGGTATATGACCAGAGACGAAGAGGCATGGCAACAAGGATTTATCGCCCCTTACGCCATGAGTGAGCCGCGTGAGGATTTCGTGGAAAACATTGCAATATACGTAACTCATACCGCTGCTTATTGGGAGAATATACTTGACAATGCCGGAGAGCAGGGCCGGGCACTTATCCAGCAAAAATTCGACATAATATACAACTACATGGAACAAACATGGGGAATTAATCTGGATGATTTGCGTGAAATTGTCTTGCGTCGCCAAAATGAAATAACAGAGGGCAAAATCGATTTAAGTGTCATAGAATAAAAATGAAGATTATGAAGAAATACTTATCAATATACATACTGTTGGTATTAGCAAGTATCGGATTGCAGTCCTGTCTTTTTTCCGAGGAGGATGTGTTCGATGAGTCATCTGCCAATAGAGCTACAGCTGATGTGTCTAAATGCCAGGAAATCCTGAAAGAGGCTCCCAATGGTTGGAAACTTGAATATTACGTGGGTGACAATTACTCTTCCGGAGCAATAACTTTCCTGATGAAATTCGACGGCACGCAAGTGCAGATTGCTTGCGAAGGTGGAACGGACGATTATGTGCCCGGTGACAAGAAGACTTCGCTTTATCAAGTGAAGACGGAACAAAGCACAATGCTTACTTTCGACACATACAATCCCTTGCTCCATTCGTTCTCTGCACCGTTGGGGATGAACATAAACCTGGAGGGCGATTATGAATTCATTATATTGGAGGCATCTCCGGAGAAAATAATCTTGCAAGGCAAGAAATATAAGAATATAATGGAAATGACCCCGATGCCTGAGGACGAGCCTTGGTCTACTTATCTCAAGAACGTGATACATGTTGAGAATGATGCATTCTTGAATACTTATAACCTGCAAAAGGGAGGAGAGACACTGAAAGTCTTTAAAAAGGCTTCGGGCACGCTAAGCATCTTCGATGTATATGATGACGCCGAGGCTGGAGAAGCGAGTGAATCATTGGCATATGTCTATACGGACAAGGGACTGAAGTTGCGCACTCCCTATGTGATTAATAATATATCGGTACAACACTTTACATGGAGTACGCTGACTCGGAAATTCACCTGTACCGATGAAGGAGCTACCGATATAACTCTCAATGAGTTCTATCCGGAAGGATACTTTCAATATAGTGACTTTATCGGTGACTATATATTAGGCTTCAACAGTTATATGACAGGAAGCGGATATACGGAAACGTCAATTACTCCGTTGGTAGAAGGCGAGAGCTATACTCTTTCATTGCCGTTGACTTACTTCAGAATCAATATTGACGTTACTCTGAAATATGATAAAGGAAACGGACAGATAGTACTCGATTCACAGGACCTTGGGTTAAACTCAATGTTCCAGTATTATTTTGCTGTTGCTGCCGGGGTGGAAGGATATGCACATCCGGAAATAAGCATTATATCTCGGTTGCGTAATGGACTGATCAGTCAGGTAGAAAGTACAGAGCCATTCGGTTTCTATTTTGTAGACAAGATTTCTCAGACGAACTCTGCTCTTTTAGTTTGGGCCTATTCATCTGCCAATTATTCAGATAGCACAATGGCCGGATACATTGAATACTTCAGATATCTCATGCTGAAAAAGAAAATAGAGGAAGAATAAATAGATTTATAGAAAGTATGAAGAAGATATATTTTAACATAGTGGTCATTGTCCTTTGCATGACAATGATGACAGGATGTAGCAGTGATGAGAATGTTCCGGCATCCGACTTGCAAGTTTTGGCGTCCGAAACCAATATGGATGCCACAGGTGGCAAAGGGTATGTAGAAATCAGTTCATCAAAAATGGTCAGTGCCCGCTTGGTGGATGACACGGACTGGTGTAGCATTGAAGAAATAACCGACAATAAGATTACGTTCAATACCCAGCCCAACTATGGCTATTCCGGCCGTTCGAGCCAGTTGGTTATCACCGACGGTATCAAGGAGGAAAAACTCACCGTGACACAATCCGGAGCCGTCTTTGTCTTTGAAGACAGCAAATGGATACAGCGTGTCACAAACGATGCGACGACTTTGCACGTTAAACAATATGGCTCTTTCCCTTGTGTCGTAAACATACCGGAGGAAGCCAGCAGTTGGTTGTCGTATAAAGAGGATGAGAATGGCAAAGGTGGAACATTTGCAATAACACAGAATACATCCAACAGCATCCGTGCCGCTAAAGTTACGGTAACTAATGGTGACCGGAATTTTGAATATCAGATACTCCAATATGAGGTAGATGATATGTTGGGAACATGGCAGGGACAATATACCCAGGACTTTCAGAAATATTATGGTCTGAAGGATGTGACGATTACTAAAGATGAAAATGGCATTTACTCTGTAGCGAACCTTGTCTATGGTCAGTCTTTTACATTGAAAGGACTGGCGGAGAATAATACATTGACATTTGAAGCCGGTCAGTATCTCGGAAAGTTGTATGACACATTCTATTTAGGCTTGGCTATACAAGACACTCAGGGCGAAATGCATGAGGCTGATTATAAGATAGGACTTGGTCCTGTTATATTATCTGATGGAACGGTCAGCTTGATGTTTGACGACACATTAGGGGAATATCCTTCGCTTGCTTTTTACTTCGTAGCATATATTGATGAGTTTCTTGACGAAGCTTATGCAAGCGCCTATGTATTTGCAAATTGTCTACTATACAAATAGAACTAAAAAACATTTAATTAAACACATTTATGAGAAAAGACTTATTATTAGGGGTCGCTGTCGCCTCTTTGTTGGGATTGGCGGGTTGTAGCAGCGATGATGAGAACAAGACATGGGGTGTTTCTGCCCCCGATGCCGAACTTACGGTCTCTTTACCTTCGGACTTTGCATGGAACAATGACTCGAAGATAGGACTTTATTGTGCACAAGCTTATGATAATGGTACAGTTGGGGTTACCAATAAAGCTATAGCTATCGCAAGCGGAGCCGGTACAAGCAATGCCGGACTTGCCAACTCCATTAAACCGGGTGAAGGGGCAAACAAACTCTATGCATATTATCCTTACAATGAAGCAGCCGGAGAGAATCCTGCTAAGATAAAAGTTAGCATACCTTCACTTCAAAAGCAGAATATGCTTGACCCTGTTCAGAGCACCAATGAATATTCATTCTTCTATGGAGCGCAAACTGCTACTCCGGTTGATGCCACTCCGATGGCTGCTACTATTGAAATGAAGAATTTATTCTGTGTATTGGAGTTTAATATAGGTACAGCTGCATTCGGAGTAGGTAAGCAATTGTCCGAAATCACTGTATCAACAGAAGAGGGTAAATTGGCAGGTGACTTTGACGTGAATCTGACAGCAGATAGGGTTGAAGCAAACGGCGATGCCGATGCCTCTTATGCTTCTGCCAATTCTATCACTTTGCAAATGGAAGGAACTGCAGGAACATTGGCTGAGGCTCCTATCAAAGCACGCATTGCTATGAACCCGGCACAGTTGGAAGGCAAGCAGTTGAAGATCACTGTTAAGTTGGGTAATGATTCTTGGGAATTCACTGAAGACGGACGTAATTATTTAGCCAATAAAGTGTACTCTGTTGATTTGAATCTGACAGATCCTCCGGTGAATTTGAATGAGAAGGGATATTCAAACAGCTATATGGTAAATCTGCCCAATACTGCATACAAGTTTGATGCGAAGGTACAAGGAAATGGTAAGGCTACTACAGGTATAACACCTGCATCTATCGCTCCGAAAGATGCCTTTATCGTATGGGAATCCAGCTCTGTACAGAATGGAGTTATCAAAGATGTTAAACTATCAGAGGATGGATTTGTTACATTCACTACTTCCGGCAGTATCGGTGGAAATGCTCTGATTGCTGTTACTGACGGTGTGCCGACAGAAGAATTCCCCAAAGGAACTATTTTGTGGAGCTGGCATATTTGGAGTACTGATTATGATATTTCACAAGATGCACCTGTTACTAATGCAGAAGGAACTCAATTCTATTTTATGAGAATTAACTTAGGCGCTTTGAGTGTTGCACCGGATGCTAATGGCTATGGATTGAAATATCAATGGGGACGTAAAGATCCATTCTTCTTTGATGGAATTCCTTCTGGCGGAGTGAAAACAGGTGTAGTGTCTGAGCTTATGTATGGATGGCAAGCTAACGTATATACTCCGGAAGAAGGGGAAGGAGATTTGTCTTTGCATTATTCAATTGTGTTCCCTACAGCATTCTTCAAGGGTAGCTATGGAACAAGTAATGACTGGTATGGAGTAGGTGATGGCGAAGAAAACAGGAATAATAACTTGTGGGGGAATCCTGAAAATGGATTAGGAAATAAATCTATTTATGACCCCTGTCCGGTAGGATATCGTGTACCGCCACAGGCTGCATACAACAAATTCAGTAAACCTACAGAATGGAAGTTTGAGAACAATGGTTGGAATTTCCCAACAGATAACGGAGAAAAGATATTCTTTACAACAGCTTCCAGTTATTTAACTTTCAGTACAGGAGTTATGTCAACCGGTAGTTGGAGTGGAAAAACTGGATATTATTGGAGTAGCAGTACAAATTCCAACACAAAGGTAAATGCATCAGCTTTAAGAATAGAATCAAGCTTTGTAAACAATAACCAAACCGTAAAAAGAGCATCTGGTGCTGCTGTGCGTTGCATCCGCGAATAAATCTCTCTCTTAGATATTAATTTGCATTAATGAATGGAAGAGTCGTCTCCGTAAGGAAGCGGCTCTTCTCTATATCCCCCATCAGCCTGCCCCATTAACAAAATCTACAATACTGTAACACCTCTTTTATTACAAAACATAAAATGCAAGACGACACTGCTATTTTTCTCTCTTCAAAGTTTTTATAAGTAAAATAATCCTATATCTTTGTAGCTACATATTTTTAAAATATCACATTATGGCGAAAAAGAAAGATAAGAAAGAGAAAAAGGCCGGCAAAAGAATGAACAAAAAAGAGCTGGCTGCATTGTTAATAAACTTTTTCCATGCCAAATCCAATGAGACTCTAAGCATGAAGTACATTTTCTCGGAATTGCGCCTTACTACCCATCCGCAGAAAATGCTATGCGTTGATATATTGCATGACCTTTTAGATGACGATTATATCAGTGAAATCGAGAAAGGCAAATTCCGTCTCAACAACCACGGAACAGAGATGATAGGTACTTTCCAACGGAAGAGCAACGGTAAAAACTCGTTTATTCCTGAAGGAGGGGGCGAACCTATATTTGTGGCCGAACGTAATTCGGCACACGCCATGAACAACGATAAGGTGAAGATTGCCTTCTATGCCAAACGAAAACACAGAGAAGCTGAAGGGGAAGTTATAGAAATATTGGAACGTGCCAACGATACTTTCATTGGTACCTTGGAAGTTGCCAAGTCATACGCATTCTTAGTGACGGAAAACCGTACACTTGCCAATGACATCTTCATCCCGAAAGATAAACTGAAAGGTGGGAAGACGGGTGACAAGGCAATCGTAAAAGTGACTGAATGGCCTGATAAGGCAAAGAATCCCATCGGACAAGTGATAGATATATTGGGCAAGGCCGGTGATAACACTACTGAAATGCATGCCATTCTTGCTGAATTCGGTCTGCCGTATGTATATCCGAAGGCGGTAGAGACTGCCGCCGATAAGATTCCGGCAGAGATTACGCCCGAAGAAATCGCTCAACGTGAAGACTTCCGCAAGGTTACTACTTTCACTATCGACCCGAAAGACGCCAAAGATTTTGATGATGCGCTTTCCATCCGCCCCATCAAAAATGGACTGTGGGAAGTAGGCGTACACATTGCCGATGTGACCCATTATGTGAAAGAAGGCGGAATCATCGACAAGGAAGCTGAGAAACGGGCGACTTCCGTCTATCTCGTAGACCGCACCATCCCGATGCTTCCCGAGCGCTTGTGCAACTTCATCTGTTCACTACGTCCGAACGAAGAGAAACTCGCTTTCTCCGTTATCTTTGATATCAATGAAAAGGGAGAAGTCAAGGATTCACGCATCGTACATACGGTAATCAATTCCGACCGCCGCTTCACATACGAAGAAGCGCAACAGGTTATTGAAACCAAAGAGGGCGACTTCAAGGAAGAAATACTTATGTTGGATACCATTGCAAAATCGCTCCGTGAGAAACGGTTTGCTGCGGGAGCCATCAACTTCGACCGTTATGAAGTGAAGTTTGAAATTGATGAGAAGGGAAAACCTATCAGTGTTTATTTCAAAGAATCAAAAGATGCCAACAAGCTCGTAGAGGAATTCATGTTGCTTGCCAATAGGACCGTAGCGGAAAAGGTAGGTCGCGTGCCCAAGAATAAGAAGCCGAAGGTATTTCCTTACCGTATCCACGATCTGCCCGATCCGGAAAAGTTGGAGAACCTGTCGCAGTTCATTGCCCGTTTTGGGTATAAAGTGCGTACAAGCGGGAGTAAGACGGATATTTCAAAATCCATCAACCACTTACTGGACGACATTCACGGAAAGAAGGAAGAGAACCTGATAGAAACCGTGTCCATCCGTGCCATGCAGAAAGCGCGTTATTCCACTCATAATATCGGCCATTACGGGTTGGCATTCGAATATTATACCCATTTTACTTCACCTATCCGCCGATTCCCGGATATGATGGTGCACCGTCTGCTCACGAAGTATCTGGCGGGCGGGCGCAGTGTATCGGAAGCTAAATATGAAAGCTTGTGTGACCATAGCTCAAACATGGAGCAGATTGCAGCCAACGCCGAGCGAGCTTCCATCAAATACAAGCAGGTGGAATTTATGGGCGAACGGTTAGGACAGGTGTATGACGGTGTTATCTCCGGTGTCACCGAGTGGGGGTTGTACGTTGAACTGAATGAAAACAAGTGCGAAGGTCTTGTTCCCGTCCGTGACTTGGATGATGATTACTACGAATTCGATGAAAAGAATTATTGCTTGCGCGGGCGTCGCAAGAATAAGACATATAGTCTGGGAGATGCTATCACCGTCCGTGTGGCACGTGCTAATCTTGAAAAGAAACAATTGGATTTCGAACTGATAGAGAAATAAATCTATGAAAACCTTTATCATTGAAGACAAACAAAGAATGGAATCCATTATCTTTCACTGCGATGCCTGCTTTGTGGGCATCACAGACTTGGAAGGCAATCCATACGTGGTTCCGATGAACTTCGGGTATGAGGAGGGCACTATCTATCTTCACTCCGGCCCCGAAGGCGGCAAAGTGAGGATGCTCGAGCACAACAATCATGTCTGCATCACTTTCAGCCAAGGTCATGAGCTTGTCTATCAACATGAGAAAATGGCTTGCAGCTACAGTATGCGCTCCGAAAGTGTCATGTGTCGTGGAAAGGTGGAGTTCATCGAGGATATGGAGGAAAAACGTAAGGCACTGGACATCATTATGCATCATTATACGAATAATGAATTCGGTTATTCCGATCCGGCTGTCCGTAATGTCAAGGTATGGAAAGTATGGGTGGAGCAGATGACCGGAAAGATATTCGGCCTACGGGCTAACGAGAAGCCATAAAGAGGCTTCTCGTACCTTGTTTATGTTTTTTTCTCTCTCTATCTTCTTTGTTTTTTCTCTCTGTCTGCCTTACAAAGGATATTCTTCGAAAGCATATAAAATGGTAGACAAGTATCGTTCTCCCGTATCAGGTAATAATGCAACAATCGTTTTTCCCTCATTTTCGGGACGTTTTGCTAATTCCGTAGCGGCATATACTGCTGCCCCTGAAGAGATTCCGACCAGCAGTCCTTCCTGCTTCGCCAATTCGCGGCTTGTGCGGATGGCGTCATCATTTTGCACCGGAATGACCTCGTCTATGACGGAAGCCTTGTAATTTTTCGGCACAAAGCCTGCGCCGATTCCTTGAATCTTGTGTGGTCCGGGCTTTCCACCGGACAGTACGGGAGAAGCAGATGGTTCCACAGCAACTATTTTTATAGCCGGATTATGCTGTTTCAATGCTTCGCCTACACCGCTTACCGTTCCACCGGTACCTACTCCTGCCACGAAAAGATCTACTTTTCCATCGGTATCTTTCCATATTTCCTGACCGGTCGTACGCAGATGAGTAGCGGGATTGGCGGGGTTCTCAAACTGTTGCAAAATAACAGCTCCCGGAGTCGCATTTTTCAATTCCTCCGCTTTGGATATGGCGCCTTTCATTCCATCCGCACCGGGTGTCAACACTAATTCCGCTCCCAAGGCTTTCAGGAGATTACGACGTTCGATACTCATCGTATCGGGCATGGTTAATATCAGTTTGTATCCTTTGGCTGCGGCCACGAAAGCCAGTCCTACTCCGGTATTCCCACTGGTGGGCTCAATAATGGTAGCCCCCGGTTGCAATACGCCTTTCGTCTCAGCATCTTCAATCATTGCCAATGCTACGCGGTCTTTTACGCTCCCCGCAGGATTAAAGTATTCGAGCTTCACTACCAGACGTGCTTTCAGTCCGTTACTTTTGTTATAGTTACTGAGTTCCAATAACGGGGTGTTACCCACTAAATCCGTCAATCTTTTTGCTACCTTTTCCATATGCGTCTATTTTTTAATATGTCTATTTTTTATCTCTAAATACTTATGCTTTATGATGTTACAAAGGTAGTGCGGATTCTGCTCCGGGGAAATACCATATATATGGTAAATTCATACCACATACATACTATCTGTTTTTTTCTGCATGATGATAAACATCTGTTACACTATAGTTCGAATTCATGTAAAGGGTGTAAGAAATGTATAAGTAAAATAATCTTCTAACATACCCGTCTTGTGTGATAATTGATTATCCTACAGGTAAATAAATAAAGAGAATACATCCCATTCTTCTTGTTTTTCAATGTAAAAGCTATATCTTTGTTATATTCTAAATTAAAAAGGAGACAATCATGGAAAGCCAATTGCAAGATAGATATATACGTTTCGACTGGGCTATTAAACGCTTGTTGCGTCAGAAAGCTAACTTTGGGGTGCTGGAAGGCTTTCTGAATGTATTTCTCGGTGAAAAAGTAACCATTCTGGAGATACTGGAAAGTGAAGGCAATCAACAGACGGTTGACGATAAGTTCAACCGGGTAGATATCAAAGCGCGCAACAGCAAGGATGAAATTATCATCATTGAAATACAAAATACCCGCGAACTGTATTATCTGGAACGCATTCTTTATGGTGTGGCGAAAGCCATCACCGAGCATATATCACTTGGAGATGCATACCATCATGTAAAGAAAGTGTATTCCATAAGTATCCTTTATTTTGACATTGGTATAGGAAGTGACTACCTTTATCACGGACAAAACAATTTTATAGGTATGCATACCGGGGACAAGCTGCAAGTCAACGTCAAAGAAAAGAATGCTATCGTGACCCGTATGCCATCAGAAATCTTTCCCGAATATGTGCTTATCCGGGTCAATGAATTCGACAAGGTTGCTATTACTCCTATGGAGGAATGGATGCGCTATCTGAAGAGCGGAGTGATACGTTCCGACACCACAGCTCCCGGATTGGAAGAGGCACGGGAGAAACTTAAATATTATTCCATGACGCCCAAAGAACGCATGGCTTATGATGAACATCTGACTGCGGTTATGATTCAGAATGACGTGATAGACTCTGCAAAATTGGAGGGAAGAATGGAAGGAAGAATGGAGGGTAAGATAGAAGGTAGGATAGAGGGTCTGGAAGAGGGAAAACAAGAAGGCAAAATAGAAGGCAGACTGGAAGGGAAAATAGAAGGTAAGATCGAAGGTATAAAAGAAGGAATCGAAAAAGAGCGTTTTTCTAATGCTCGAAAGATGAAAGACAAAGGATTGGACTATGCTATGATTGTGGATATTACCGGCTTAAGCATTGATCAGATTGCCAATCTATAAATAAAAAAGGAGCAACGCCTTGCTCCAACCTTTGTTAACCTTAAATCTAATACTATGAAAAAAATCACGTGACAAATGTAGTCTTTCACTTTCTCCCTTACAAATAATTCAATAGCAATTTGTTTCTCTTTTAATTTCTTTTACTGATTTTTACTGTTAGCTTTTCTTTTCAGCCATTTTTCGCTAAGCCATTTTCTTACAGGCTCATCATAAGTTTTCAGACTGGCATATGCTACGAAAATACTAAAGAGAAAAACAGAAATATTGATAAAGATTGTTTGTCCCAGACCGGCAGCCGGATTTGCTTTAGTCCATGCTCCGAGAAGTGTGTATACGATTGGGTATTGTACAATATATAGCGGGTATGAGATGTCTCCTAAGAACTTGCACACTTTTGCAGATCTCCCCGATACCGGACTTCCGGCTCCCATGGCAACCAAGACAGGGAATAGAACGATAATACAAAATGCTTCATACGCTCCGTTTAAGATACCATTCTCGGTACCGCCGATACGCGGCATGAGCAAGATAACAATGAGCAACAAACTGGTCCACCAGAAACCGGCACGCAACTTGATTGCACAGCCAATTCTTGACATCAGCAAGCCTGCAAAGAATGGAAATAACAGTCGTGTAAATCCGATAGTCATCTGTTCTGCATTTAAAGTCCAACCGCCAATCATGGTATATTGCTGCATGATTCGTTCCGAAAATGTCCCGAATATATCCCAGTTTAGTGCAAGGTTGAGCGTGAAGAATGCGGAGATAGCTACAAATATTGCCAGCATCCATTTAGAGAACCGCCTGATGACCAGTGCATAAAGGATATTTGCAAAATACTCGAAATACAGCGTCCATGCATTTCCATTGATTGCATTAATCTCGCCTCATCCCCGAATATCCATTGATAGAGGTGTAGGAATCATCAGAATAGACAATACTGCACAAATCAACAACATAGCTACTGAGGTTTCCGCTATTAAAGGAAACATATCTCCTCTGCCGAAATAGAAAAACACCATCCCGATCAGCGTGGAGAACACAATCATCGGGTGCAATCGTACCAACCTTCGCTTGAAGAAATCTTTCAGTGACATCTTGTCCCATCGGTCATCATAAGCATATCCGATAACAAAACCTGAAAGAATAAAGAAGAAGTCCACTGCCAGGTATCCGTGATTGATAATTGCATGCACGGGGTCTCCCATATTATACAAGTCAAAATGATGATAAGCCAGTACAATTAAAGCAGCTACGCCTCTTAAACCGTCAAGTATCTCATACCTTGATTTTGAAGGCAGATAGGTTGAAGCATTCATAAAAGCAATATTAGATATAGATTCTGATAATTGATAATTCGCTACAAAATTAATCAGAAAATCTTTCTCCTTATCTCTCAAGTTCATCAAAATTGTCACAAGTTCGTCAATTTGATATTCCTTATTTGTTGAACCTGTCAGATTTCGGAGTATGCATCTCCGGCCACGGAATATTCTTCAACCCGTCTCCGATATAGAATCCCAAGTGAGGCGGCTGGTTATATTCTGTATTTTGCCAGGCAATTCCCAAACGATACACAGGGTCGTGCATCAATGTATACAGTTGATGTTCTGTAGGAATAGTTGTGGTATATATACGAAGTTTGCTTGGGTCATTAGCATCATAGAAGACAACTTCTTCCCGCCAGTCACCGAATAGGTCGGCACTGACATTAGGAGTTCGTTTTGTACCGTTACAATGCATTGCGCCGGGAAACGTATGGATAGTTACGGCTTTATTCCCGTTCCACTTGGAGAGGTTTGTACCGTTCAGTATTTCATCTTGTAAGTCACCGTCCCAATATACACGGAAACTGATGCCGGGTTTATTATCTGAAATCTTTTCCCCTTTGCAATTATATACCCCCGGTGCGCCGGAACTCCACATTTCAAATCCACGATGATTGGGATCAATATCTGCTGCCAAGCCTCGCCCGTTATCTCCTTTAGTAGGACCTCCCCAAAGGATTTCTCCGGTTCGTGCATCGTGCATTTCATAACCATAAGTTTGGCAGGCCTCTTTTTCCTCATGTACTTCCCATACTTGATATCCCGAACGGTCAGGGTCGAGATTGGCTATATGCATGGCATCACCATGTCCCAGTCCGGTGCGGTAAAGTAATGTTCCGTCGTTGTTGATAGCGCAGGAACCATAAATAATTTCGTCACAACCGTCGCCGTCTACATCGGCTACCGACAGATTATGATTTCCCTGTCCGTATGCTCCTTCACCTTTCACGTCAGAGATGTGCTTCCAGCGTTTGACTAGTTTGCCATTGATGAAATCATATGCCACTAATGTCGTTTTTGCGTAATAACCACGACACATGACAACACTTGGGTGCACTCCGTCCAGATAAGCCACACAGGCGAGAAAACGGTCTACACGATTACCATAGCTGTCCCCCCACGAGCTGACTTCTCCGCGTTCTACTTCATAAGGTATAGTGTGAAGTTCTTCCCCTGTCTCACCGCTGAAAATGGTAAGATATTCCGGTCCCTCAAGAATATAACCGCAAGTCTTATGGTTCATCTCGAGATTTCTCCAGTCTTTTTCCGGGTCATCCGTACTGATGAATATTTTTTTTCCTTTTCCGTCCATTGTTCCCGGTGCTGTTTTACAAACCATTTCTGCTTTACCATCACCATCAAAGTCATATACCATAAATTGGGTGTAGTGGGAACCGGCACGGATATTTTTTCCCAAATCAATTCTCCATAATTGTTTTCCGTTTAGTTTATAAGCATCCAGATATACAGGACCTGTCACACCGGAGAAAGAGTTGTCGGCTTGGTTGGAAGGGTTCCATTTTACAATGATTTCATATTCCCCGTCTCCGTCCAAATCACCTACGCTGCAATCACCCGGAACATACGTATATGCTTGCCCTTCCGGATACTCCTGTATCACAGGCGGGTGTTTGGCCCTGACATAAGTGACACCCGGAGGAGTTGTTCCGCCTTGCGGACGATTCATCTGGATGGTCAGGAATTCTTCTGCCCAAGGTGTCACTTCTTTGGAAGAAGAAGTCTCTTTATCATTCACAATGGTTCTCACCACATATTTATCACTCGGTTTTCCTGAATTGTCAGTTAGGTTGGTCGCTTCTCCGGTGGATAAGGATTTGAACAGTTTACCGTTTTTGTAGACATTGAAAGCTGCATCTCTTTCATTGCCTGACAAGCGCCAGCTGATAAAGACACCGCCGTCCGTTTTTACAGCTACTAACCCTCTGTCTAATGCTTCCATCTGGCGTTGCTTTCCCTGTGCGGAAATCATTCCTGAAGTGAGGAATCCTATGATAAGGATAGAATAAAATACTGCGTTTCTCATTTTCCTTTTTATTAATGTTTATGTATGTCCCGATTATAAAAGGACACACAAAGGACGGCATTTATAATTAGCATTAACTAGACAAATATACAAAAACATGGAAAATATTACTTCTTGGGCTGTCTATATTATTGTTTCCGGCATATTTGAATTGTAGTCAATGGATTAGTACTGCTCTCTATTTAGACATGGAAGCTTACCCCTACTTTTGTATCAAAGAATAAATTTATCAATAATTAAACTTATATCCATGAGAAAACAAATACTGGTTGTTTTGTTACTTTTGTCCGGATGGAGTTCACTTCCGGCCCAATCTCTTCCCGACCGGAAAGAGACGTTGAAAACCATTATCAAGGTGAATGATTATTTCATGAAGAAGTATGCGGATTATACCCGTCCCAGTTATGTCGGTAAATTCAGGCCCAGCAATATATGGACACGCGGTGTCTATTATGAGGGTTTGATGGCTCTGCATACTATCTATCCTCGTTCGGATTATTACGACTATGCCTACGACTGGGCCGATTTTCATAAATGGGGGATGCGTGGCGGTAATATCACCCGTAATGCGGATGACCACTGTTGCGGGCAGGCATATATCGAATTATACAAGATTTCTCCCGATCCTGCGAAAATAAAAAATATAAAGGCATCGATGGATATGTTAGTCAACACTCCGCAAGTGAATGATTGGACTTGGATCGATGCCATTCAGATGGGAATGCCTATTTTTGCACAGTTGGGGAAACTGACCGGTGAACAGAAATATTATGATAAGATGTGGCAGATGTATTCCTGTTCGCGGAATAATATCGGTGGTAATGGGTTATTTAATCAGAAAGAGGGGTTATGGTGGAGAGATGCTAATTTTGTTCCCCCGTATAAAGAACCCAATGGAAAGAATTGCTTTTGGAGTAGAGGAAACGGATGGGTCTATGCAGCTCTGACAAGAGTATTGAATGAGATTCCTGCTGATGAATCTCATCGGCAGAATTATTTAACCGATTTTCTGGCAATGAGCAAAGCTTTAAAAGCTTGTCAGCGTGAAGATGGTTTCTGGAATGTGAGCTTGCATGATGAGTCCAATTATGGTGGAAAAGAGACTTCGGGAACTTCCTTGTTTATATATGGCATGGCGTGGGGAATACGGAACGGCATTTTGAATAAACAGGAATATTTGCCTGTAGTCCTTAAAGCTTGGAATGCGATTGTCAAAGAGTGCATACATCCCGATGGCTTTTTGGGATATGTGCAGGGAAGTGGAAAGGAACCTAAAGATAGTCAGCCTGTGACTTATAAGAGCGTGCCCGATTTTGAAGATTATGGGGTAGGATGCTTTTTGTTGGCGGGTACTGAAGTGTATAAGTTAGAGTAGTAAAAATTGATTGTTTTAATAAATTATGAAAAGAATATTTGTACAGACCTTGCTTACAAGCGTTTTACTTGTTTTTGGGGGTACGATTTTTGTCTATGGACAATATAAGACAATATTGGTGAAAGCTCCGTTTCCTATGGAACCTATTAAAGAGTTTATTTTTCCTCGGAATGATTTTTCTATTATTGCTTATGGTGCCATAGCTGGAGATTCTGTAAATAACACGACAGCTATTGCCAGTGCTATCGAAGCTTGTCACAAAGCCGGTGGTGGGCGTGTGATAGTACCAGCCGGTGAATGGCTGACAGGTCCTATACATTTTCGCAGTAACGTAAATCTGCATCTGGAGGAGGGTGCTGTGCTTCGTTTTACTGACAATGTTGCTGATTATCTGCCTGCTGTACCTACTTCGTGGGAGGGCATGGAGTGTTATAATTACTCACCGCTACTCTATGCCTACGATTGTGAAAACATCGCTATTACCGGAAAAGGTATGATAAGTCCGCGTATGGATGCATGGAAAGGATGGTTTGCTCGCCCTAAACCACATTTGGATGCGCTGAAGAGTTTATACACAATGGCATCGACTGACGTGCCCGTGGAGAAGCGGCAAATGGCTGTGGGTGATAACCATCTTCGTCCTCATCTGATACACTTGAATCGATGTAAGAATGTCCTGTTAGATAGCTTCAAGATTCGGGAAAGTCCTTTTTGGACAATTCATATATATATGTGTGATGGAGGTATTGTCCGGAATCTGGATGTTAGTGCGCACGGTCATAATAATGACGGTATTGATTTGGAGATGACCCGTAATTTTCTTGTGGAGCATTGTACTTTTAATCAAGGTGATGATGCCGTAGTTATTAAGGCAGGACGTAATCGTGATGCTTGGCGGCTGAATACACCAGCGGAAAATATTGTTATCCGTCATTGTAATATTCTGGGAGGACATACTTTGTTGGGTATCGGTAGCGAGATTTCCGGTGGTATCCGTAATGTGTATATGCACGCCTGTTCTGTCCCCCGATCTGTTCATCGGCTTTTCTTTGTCAAAACGAATCATAGGCGCGGTGCTTTTGTTGAGAATATTTGTATGGAAAATATACAAACCGGGAAAGTCCGACGAGTGCTGGAGATAGATACCAATGTGCTTTATCAGTGGAAAAAACTTGTGCCTACTTATGAGGAACGTATCACTCGTATCGATGGCATCACTTTAAAAAATGTGGTATGTGATGAGGCAGATGCGATTTATGAATTGAAAGGTGATATTCGGTTACCGATACGTAATGTGCGGATAGAGGATGTACGTGTCGGTCGTGTGAAAGAATTCTTCAAAAAAGTCAATAATGCGGAGAACGTGACCGAAAAGAATGTGACTGTAGGAATATCTGTAGAAAAAAAATAGTATACCGCTAAAATAGAATGAGATGTTCAAGACAGCTGGCCTATAAATTATAGAGTATCCCTGGACTTGAGATTTATAGGCGGTTGTTTGGTACTGTGATTGTTAATTAGATTAATTTTCAAGTTTGTTATAATTATGGAAATACAAAGAGTAATGAAGTGGTTATTATTTCTTTTATTAGTTCCTGCCGTGTTAGAGGCGAATAATAGGGAAAAATATAACTTTAATCCCCAATGGCTATTACATGTAGGGGATATTCAAGGAGCAGAAAAGAATTCCTTTTCTGATAAAAATTGGAAAAAGGTAACGTTGCCACATGCTTTTAATGAAGATGAGGCTTTTAAAGTCGGCATTGAAAACATGACTGATACCGTATCTTGGTATCGTAAACACTTTAAGTTGCCTAAGACGGCGAAAGGGAAAAAAGTGTTTATTGAGTTTGAAGGAGTGCGTCAGGGAGCTGACTTTTATGTGAATGGTAATTATATCGGACTGCATGAGAATGGGGTGATGGCGGTAGGTTTCGACTTAACATCCTATTTGAATTTTGGTGGTGAAAACGTGATTGCCGTACGGACTGACAATGACTGGAACTATAAAGAGAGAGCAACAGGAAGCAGGTATCAGTGGAATGATAAAAACTTCAATGTTAATTATGGAGGTATACCTAAAAATGTATGGTTGCATATTACGGACAAGCTATATCAAACTTTACCTTTATATAGTAACTTACAGACTACAGGGGTTTATGTTTATGCGACTGATATACATACCAAGAGTCGCGAGGCTATTATAAATGCAGAATCAGAGATACGCAATGAATATGATGCTCCTCTTAGTGTGAATTATGAAGTCAGTGTATACGATTATGATGATAAACTGGTGAGCACTTTCAGAGGTGAACCGATGATAGTAAATCCTAAAACAACGGCAATAGTAAAAGCTTCTCAAAAATTAGATAATCTTCATTTTTGGAGTTGGGGATATGGTTATCTCTATAATGTAAAAACCAGATTGATAGTAGACAATAAAGTTATTGACGAAGTTGTGACCAAAACGGGCTTTAGAAAAACACGTTTCGGGGAAGGAAAAGTATGGTTGAATGACCGTGTACTGCAAATGAAAGGATATGCCCAACGTACAAGTAATGAATGGCCGGGGGTAGGATTATCGGTACCACCTTGGATGAGTGATTTTTCTAATGGTTTGCTACTTGATCATAATGCAAACTTCTTCAGATGGATGCATGTGACGCCGTGGAAACAGGATGTAGAGTCTTGCGACAGGGTTGGAGTGATTCAAGTGATGCCCGCTGGGGATGCAGAAAAGGATGCCGTCGGACGCTGGTGGGGACAGCGTCTGGAATTGATGCGAGATGCTATTATCTATTTTAGAAATAATCCGAGTATTTTGTTCTATGAATCCGGTAACGAATCTATCAGTAAGGAGCATATGCTTGAAATGATCGCTATTCGTGACAAATATGACCCTTATGGTGGCAGAGCAATGGGGTCTCGTGAAATGTTGGATATTCGTGAAGCCGAATGGGGAGGAGAAATGCTTTATATCAATAAGAGTGAACATCATCCGATGTTTGCCACAGAATATTGCAGAGATGAAGGCTTACGTAAATATTGGGATGAATATAGTTATCCTTTTCATAAAGAAGGGGCTGGACCTTTGTACAGGGGACAGGATGCAAGTATATATAATCATAATCAAGATATGTTTGCCGTAGAACTGGTTCGTAGATGGTATGATTACTGGCGGGAACGCCCGGGAACAGGGAGAAGAGTAAGTTCCGGTGGGGCAAAAATTATCTTTTCTGATACTCAAACCCATCGGCGTGGAGAAGAAAATTATCGTCGGAGCGGAGTGGTTGATCCTTTGAGAATACCTAAGGATGGCTTTTTTGCCCATAAAGTAATGTGGGATGGATGGGTTGATACAGAGAAGGAACATACCTATATTATGGGACATTGGAACTATTCCCCTGATGTAGTAAAGCCTGTTTATGTCGTTTCTACGGGAGATAAGGTAGAATTGTTCGTAAATGGTAAATCAAAAGGTTTCGGCAAGCAAGATTATCGTTTCTTATTTACCTTTGAGAAGGTACAGTGGGAAAAAGGAATGATTGAAGCGGTGAGCTATAATGAATCCGGCAAAGAACTAAGTCGTTGTTCCGTTAAGACAGTGGGAGAACCTGAAAAACTAAAATTAACCTTAATGCATGGTCCTGAAGGGTTATTTGCTGATGGAGCCGATTTGGCATTGATACAGGCGGAAGTTGTCGATAGCAATGGAAACCGATGTCCGCTTGCCAATAATATGGTCAGCTTCAATTTACAAGGTCCGGCAGAATGGAGAGGTGGAATAGCGCAGGCTGTTGACAATTATGCTTTGGCGAAAGCGCTACCTGTGGAATGTGGTATTACAAGAGTATTGGTGCGTTCAACAGGAAAGGCGGGAAAGATTACAATAAAGGCGGAAGCGTCCGGATTAGTTTCAGATGAAGTGTCTCTTACTTCTATTCCTGTAAAAGTGGAAAATGGATTAAGCGAATTCTTCCCCGGTGAAAAGCTTGCCAGTCGATTTGATCGCGGTGAGACGCCATTGACTCCTTCTTATAAGGATTCAAAAGTGGATGTACGAGTTAAATCCGCCATTGCGGGAGTTAATAGCGAGGAGGCTATTAATAGCTTTGACAGTAATGAGTTAAGTGAATGGAAAAATGACGGTAGGTTGAGTACGGCATGGATTACTTATCAATTGGAGCGGAAAGCGGAGATTGATGACATTTGTATAAAATTAACCGGATGGAGAAAGCGTTCTTACCCATTAGAAGTTTTTGCGGATGATGAACTGATCTGGAGTGGTAATACGGAGCAAAGTCTGGGGTATATTCATCTGCCGGTTAAGCCTGTGAGAAGTGACAGAATCACTATTAGATTGAAAGGAGCGGCTAAAGAGGCGGATGCTTTTAAACAGATAGTGGAAGTCGTTGAACCTAGTGCGGGTGATTTGGATTTGCTTAGAGCGAAAAATGGAGAAAAAACGAATAATGAATTGAGAATTGTCGAGGTTGAGTTCTTGGAAACTATAAATCGCTAATTTAGAGTTAGTGATAAGAATCGTTTATTACTTATATCCATTTGACAAAGAAAAGAATGTGGGGATGTGCCTTAGTTTTGACACATCCCCCAATCGGCGATTAGTATATAGAAATAAAAATAGAATCATTAAAGGGAGGCGTAATGCCCA
This sequence comes from uncultured Bacteroides sp., assembly GCA_934716785.1. GTDB lineage: Bacteria > Bacteroidota > Bacteroidia > Bacteroidales > Bacteroidaceae > Bacteroides. The sequence continues at coordinate 25,771 of CAKUYM010000008.1, forward strand.
AATAGAAAGATTCCCCCCTGCCACGAATGTGAACTGCACTCCTAAAGTTTTGTGTCCAACTTTTGGGGTGCAGTTCACTTCAACTAACTAACCAAAACTTTTATATTGCTATTAATACCTATTGAATCTATTTCCTGGATTTTAGTAAGGCTTGGCTAAGTTTTTCCACTTTAATCCGTTTCTCCAAAGAACATTCCGTTCGGGATTTTCCATTTTGAATAATAATATTCTTGGACTTGTCTCCTTTGATGTTCGTGAGTATTTCCCCGTGTGGAACAGCGAAGGTTACGTCATCGAATAAAATATTCCGGCCGTCCAATATATTGATTTTATTATCTTCCGCGTGAATATCCAGATTTCTGAAAGTAAATCCGTCTACATCATTTAAAGCGGTAATTAGTTTTTTACTATTAATCTTGCCATTTTTTATAAGTACGTTGCTGCATGGAATTTCAGGGATTCCGTTTACGCTTAGAATTTTCTCGGCTGATTCTACGATGAAGTCTTTGATATGAATATCCTTGATAGTCGGAGTCAGCTTATTGACAGCTCTTGGCGGATGGCGTTCGGCGAGTTCCCCTACATAACGTTTGCTACCCAGTAAATCCCATTTAAAGGCTTCTCCTACATTAATCATGCGGATTTTCTCGTATAAGGCATCATTAACTCCACCTGCGCGGTTACGGCGTGTTTTAAAGCGTATACCGGCTTGAGTGCCTTCAAAAACACAATCGTGGACATATATATTTTTAACGCCACCGGCAGTCTCGCTTCCGCAAGTAACTCCACCATGGCCTTGTTGAGCCAAAGAATAACGGATTACGACGTTTTCTGTAGGCTTCCCTACCCGTAATCCGTCTTCCGCCCGTCCTGCTTTCAAAGTGAAGCAATCGTCTCCGCAATTCAGCGTGCAATACTCTATAAGAACATTCTTGCAGGATTCGATGTCTATGCCGTCACCACTGGGGATTCCTATCGAATTTACGGTAATTCCCCGTATAATTACATTTTCACAATAAATCGGACAAACATTCCAGAAGGTACTGCGTTCCATCGTGATTCCTTCAATCAAAACATTGGTGCAGTTAATCGGAGATATGGTTTTAGGCCTATAGAAGCCTCTTCCGTCCATACCGTCGAATACTCTTTTTTCTACCGGAGCATTATTCAGAATATCTTTTTCTACTACCGTATTACCATTAGGGCGCTGTCTGATTTCGGCGTCCAGTGAAGGGCCGTAAATAGTACCCTTACCTGTGATGGCTATATTATTTTCGCCGTTGGCATAGATGAATGAACCGGGGCCCATGATCTCGATTCCTTCATGTCGGGTGAACACCGCAGGTAAATAATCTTCCGCATTCCCCGGAAATTCAATTTCCGAACCTTCCGCAAGATACAGGTTGACGTTACTTTTTAGAATGACGCGTCCGGATTTCCATTTTCCTTTAGGTATAATAACGGTTCCGCCACCTTTTTGGGAAACTTCTTCGATTGCTTGATTTACAATAGAAGTGATAGGAATGTCTGTTTTCGCCCCTTTCTCTTCTATGTTAATAGTAAAGTCAGGGAAAACGGGTCTTTTCAGTTGTGGAATCTCAAAAGGGGCTCCTTCAATAGGTGCGATTTTGTCCGGTGTGGCTGCCGCTCCGACTTGTTCAACTGTGATAATCGTTTCTAATCCTGCATTTGATTGGCAAGATAGAAACATAAGGCCGAATATCAGAGCAGGAAGTAAATACGGTTTATACGAAATTCTCATGATATTAAAATTAAAAATATTTCCAGTTGCAAAGAAAGAGGTTTATATAGATTCAAATTTGTAGCTCTGTACAAAAACATATTTTCTTGTACGCTTTTGTTCTTGATAGGATTTAATTCTATTTATTTGTACTGGATTACATACTTGGATTCTTCAATAGCTCTACTTTTGTCATGTAGAATATTGATTCGACAATAGACCTAATAAAAAATACCTCAAAAAATAGATATGATAACCATGAAAAAGATTGCAATTACCCTGTTCTTTTCCGTCAGTTGCCTTGTTCTGCTCTTTGCGCAGAAAGAACCGGCTTGGGACAATACCTCAAAAAGAAAATGGGATCCGGCATTTCAGAAGGTAGAGATTCCTTCCACTAAAGATGGAGAAGTTCAGAAGGCATTTATGTACAAGTCGACTAGCAAGGTATCACAGCCTTTGATCGTAAGTCTGCATACCTGGAGCGGTTATTACAATCAGACTGATCCTTTAGCTAAAGAGATATTGGCGCGTGACTGGAATTATATTCATCCTGATTTCAGGGGAGCTAACAGGACACCTTCGTCAATGGGGAGTTCGTTGGCTTTGGGGGATATTGAAGATGCCATTCAGTATGCATTGAAGCATACTAATGCTAATCCAGAGGAGGTACATATAATAGGGGTATCAGGAGGTGGCTTTGCTACGTTAGCCGCTTTCATGAATATAGAATACCCTGTGAAATCATTCTCTGCATGGGTTCCAATTTCAGATATTGAAGCCTGGTATTGGGAATGTGTAGGAAGAGGATCAAGATATGCGGAAGATATTCTAAGTGTTGTATCTCTTGATAAAAAGACCTTTAATAAAGAAACCGCTATTCTTCGTTCGCCTTTGAGACAAGATTTCCCGATAGAGAAGCGGAAGAATTCGAGATTGTATATATACACAGGTATCCATGACGGTTATAAAGGTTCTGTTCCCATCACTCATTCTTTAAATATGTATAATAGACTGGTTGGAGAGTTGAAATATGGGAGTTCGGATATGAAAGAAATTATGGAGAAATCTTTGTCGGACTCCGATCTGATATCCCCTGAAGAAATGCTTGGACTTTTAGGAAAGCGCATGAATCCTGAATATGAGAAGAATCAGATGTTATATGATCGTAAAGTTCATTTACTTCGTAAATATGAAAATATACAATTGACGGTTTTTGAAGGAAGGCATGAGCAGATTTCTCAAGCTTTAAGTTTGCTGCCTTATAATCATACTGTGACGGATTTGAAATGTAATATATTGGCTATTGGAGACTCGAATGGTCAAAATAAAGGTGGATGGGTCGATCAGTTGAAAAAGATGATGCCTGAATCAAATATTGTTAATCTCTCTGAGAGTGGTAGGACTATTGGGTTTGATAATAATGGAAGAGAACGTCTTAATGCACTCAAAAATATAGATGCATATTTGGATAAGGCACAGGTTGAGAAGAAACGTTATGATTATATTATCGTATGCTTGGGTACAAATGATTCTAAAAAAATGTTTGATTCAAGGCAAAGAGAAGTTTCAGAAAATCTAAAGGTTCTTTTGGCTAAAATTAAGAAGCATAAGTTGTGTAGGAGTGGCAAGACCAAATTTATTTATGTGACTCCACCACCTTTGAGGGATGAAAATGTTAGTCCCAAATATCAGGATTCAGGTAAGAGATTGGCACGTTTGGTTCCGGAACTTGAGACTATGGCCTTAAAGCAGGGCTTTGATGTCGTTAATATCCATCAGCCGCTGTTGGGAGTACTTGATTATTATGCTAAAGATGGTGTACACATGGCAGAGCCCGGGCAGGAGATTGTGGCGTCAAAAATACTTTCTCATATTTTGAGTAAGAGATAGGTGTCGAAAGTCAGAAAAGAAACTGTAATCCCAAATATTATTATACTATGAATAGGAGAATTTTTCTTTTGTGTTTATTGTTATTTCCGCTTTTGGTCTTCTCTAAGCCGGGGGGAGAACGTGAATATTGGGTGAAAACAATGATTAAAATGGTGGATCCCATTTATACGAATCTGAGCCGGAATACATTAAGAAAGAATATGCCAGTAGAGACGCGTGACGGGTTGAATACTGGTAATGATAGAAAAGATGTGACTCATTTGGAAGCATTAGGACGTTCATTTGCTGGAATTGCACCATGGCTTAATCTTCCGGTTGATAAAACGGAAGAGGGAAAGTTGCGTTTTAAATATATTGATTTGGTAGTTAAGTCTTTGGCTAATGCTGTTGATCCGGAATCTCCTGATTATATGCCTTTTGATAGACCTTACAGTCAGAAGTTAGTTGATGCTGCATACGTAGCGGAAGGATTGCTTCGTTCAAAAGATCAGGTTTGGACTCGCTTGGATACTATCACCAAGCAGCGGTTGATAAAGGAACTGAAGGCATCCCGGCATTTTAAGGCACCGGACAAGAATTGGTTAATGTTTTCGGCTATGATTGAGGTTGCTTTATTAGAGTTCACAGGAGAATGTAATATGAAACCTGTTACCTATGCTTTACAAAAACATAAAGAGTGGTATAAAGGTGATGGGTGGTATGGTGATGGACATCGTTTGCATATGGACTATTATAATAGTTTTGTCATTCAACCGATGATGATGGATATATTGGATGTATTGAAACGTCGTGGAGCAGAAGGTGCCGATTTTTATGATACACAGTTGAGGCGTTTTGTGCGTTTTGCTGAACAACAGGAAAGAATGATCGGCCCGGACGGGACTTATCCACCTGTCGGACGTTCTATCGCTTATCGTTTAGGGGCATTTCATGCATTGGCACAAGTCTCATTGATGAAGAAATTGCCGAAGGAAATTAAACCGGCACAGGTGCGTTGTGCTTTGACAAAAGCAATGAAACGACAACTCGTGAAAGGAACGTATGATAAAGACGGATGGCTTACATTGGGGTTTTGTGGTCATCAGCCTCGTTTGGCGGAGAAGTATGTTTCTACGGGAAGTTTGTATATGTGTACTTTAGTCTTTTTACCTTTAGGACTTGATGCTACGGATGAATTTTGGAGTAGCGGGCCGGAAGAATGGACTTCGTTAAAAATATGGGGTAGTGACGCGGAAGTCCCTATTGATCACGCGTTGCGAGATTAATTCTTATGTAAACAATAAAAAATAATTAATTGAACTATGAGAATAAGATCTTTGATTGTTACTTTTGCTATATTCTTTTCTTTGTGTAGCTCTGTTTCGGGTAAGGATAATAGAAAAGAAATGCGTACTATTATAGATAAAGGATTGAATACGGCTATCGTGCAGTCTAAGCGGATGGCGGAGAAATTACTGGAGCGGAAAGATGAACTTCCCCGTACGATAGGTAAAGGTGGAGTATTTATAACATCAAATGCGGGGGCATGGACAAGTGGCTTTTTCCCCGGAGTATTATGGTACTTATATGAAGCGGATGGTGACGCTTCATTAAAGATGTATGCTGAAGACTATACCAAGCGGTTGGAAAAACAACAATTTACGACCAATAACCATGATGTAGGTTTTATTCTTTATTGCAGTTATGGGAACGGATGGCGTTTGACCGGTAATGAGGAATATAAGAAAGTAATGCTGCAGGGGGCGCGGTCGTTAAGTACACGTTTTAGTCCGGTAACTGGCTGTATTAAATCCTGGAACAGAAAAACCTGGCAGTATCCGGTTATCATTGACAATATGATGAATCTGGAGTTATTATTATGGGCGTCTAAAAATTCGGGACATTCGGAATTCGGTTCCATAGCGCGTTCTCATGCGGATGTTACAATGAAGAATCATTTCCGTCCGGATTATAGTTGTTATCATGTGGTATCTTACGATACAATAACAGGAAAGCCGGATCAAAAAGGCACTTATCAAGGATATGCCGATGATTCGGACTGGTCTCGCGGGCAAGGTTGGGCGCTGTATGGGTATGTAATGATGTATCGTGAAACAAAAGAGAAGAAATATCTGGAGCATGCCATACAAGTAGCTAAATTTATCATGAATCATCCGCAATTGCCGGAGGATAAGATTCCTTATTGGGATTTTGATGATCCTGATATTCCTGACGCGCCGCGTGACGCTTCCGCCGGGGCGGTGATTGCATCCGCTTTGATTGAGTTGAGCCAATATACCAAAGGACGTTTTTCTAAGGAATGTTTATCCGTAGCGGAGACACAGCTAAGAAACTTGTCGTCTCCTGAGTATTTGGCGGAACCGGGGACAAACTGTGATTTTATATTAAAGCACTCTGTAGGTAACAAGCCCAAGAAGAAAGAAGTGGATGTACCGTTGACTTACGCTGATTACTATTATGTGGAAGCTTTGCTTCGCTATAAGAAAGATATTTTAAAAGACAAAATTGGTATTGAAATAAAGAAATAAGAATCACATGAAGAACAGAATTATAATTTTATGCTTGGTATGTCTGTGTCTGGTTAATATTGGGTTATTTGCACAGGAAACTTCTCCCCGCGCTATTCTTTCGCTGAATGAAGGCTGGGAATGCAGGCCTATCACGACAGTAAACCGGAAAGCTCCATTCACTCCGGTGACTATACCCCATACCTGGAATACGAGTTATATTGAAGGGACTACGCTATATGATCGTAAAATGATGGTATATCAGCGTCCGTTAGTGGTGACGGAGGCAATGAAAGATAAACGTCTTTTCCTGTATTTTGAAGGAGTGAATTCGGCTGCGCAAGTGTTTATGAATCGTCGCGCGGTTGGTGAGCATTTGGGTGGATACACCGCTTTCTGTATTGAAATTACAGATCAGGTGAAAGAAGGGGAAAATTTGCTGGAAGTCTGGGTAAGTAATGCATATCGCACAGATATCTTGCCTATTAGCGGTGATTTTAATGTGAATGGGGGCATTCATCGTCCGTGCCATTTGATTGTAACCGGACAGGATTGTATTTCTCCTTTATTTTATGCTTCTCCGGGAGTATTTATCCATCAGGAAAATATCTCGAAAACGGTTGCTGAGGTGAATGTGGAGACACGTCTTTCATTAAAAAACAAGAAACAGGGGCTAAGGCTTAAAACAACTGTGGCGGATGCGGATAATAAAACCGTAGCTAGTAATGAGGTGGAAGTCTCCGATGTGATTGTAAAACAGCCGATGAAGATTCAGCGTCCTATTCTTTGGGACGGGAAGAAGAATCCTTATTTATATACTGTGACTGTCGAGTTGTATGATGGCAATCTATTGAAAGACAAAATGGTGCAGCGTACCGGATTTCGTTATTTCTCTGTCGATCATGAAAAGGGTTTTTTCCTGAACGGTGAATATCTGAATCTTTATGGTTTCTGCCGTCATGAGGATGTGGCGGGCAGAGCCAGTACTTTGCTTCCGGAAGATTACCGGATGGATATGGAACTTATAAAAGAGTCCGGAGCGACAGCGATGCGTCTTGCTCATTATCCTCATGCGGAGCCAATGTATGATTTGTCGGATGAGAATGGAATTGTTCTTTGGACGGAAATACCGATGTGCGGTCCCGGTGGACAGGCGTTTACCGGATTTGTGGATACCGAGGGATATAAGGATAATGCGCGGTTGGCAGTGAAAGAGTTGGTTTATCAGAAGTTCAACCATCCTTCTATCTGTTTTTGGGGTATATGTAATGAGATATTGGTAAGTGATGGGAAAAGATTTGTGGAGTATGATAATCCTATTCCTTTTATTAAGGAACTCAACGGAATTTATAAATCAATAGATTCTTCCCGGCTCACGGCATTGGCTACGTGTGTAGATCAGTCCTACTATCTGGGGTGCTCGGACTTGATTGCCTGGAATAAATATTTCGGTTGGTACAAAGATGCCGCCCCTTCGGCATCCAAGTTTTTTGATGATTGTAAGGATAGCTCAAAAGGAATACCGGTTGGTGTCTCTGAATACGGAGGTGGGGCAAGTATTAATCACCATCAATGGCCGCTTGCTATGGAAGACCGTTCCGATAGTCATTTTCATCCGGAGGAAGCCCAGACATTCTGCCACGAGGGTAATTGGGAATCATTCGCGAAACGTCCTTATCTATGGGCGAAATTCATTTGGGTATTTGCCGATTTCCCTTCTTATATGCGTCAGGAAGGAGAAAAGGATGGATATAATGATAAGGGTTTGGTGACACATGATAGAAAAACGAAGAAGGACGCTTTTTACTTTTATAAGGCTAACTGGAATCCGGAACCTATGATTTATATTACAAGCCGTCGTTTTATTAGAAGAGATAATCCGCGGACGGATATTAAAGTCTTTACAAATCTAAAGGAGGCTACTCTTTATATCAACAACCGGAAAATAGGAACGATGAAACCGGATGAAATGAATCGTGTTATCTGGAAAGATATCAGATTGAATAATGGACGTAATATTATTCGTGTAGAAGGGAAAAATGGGAAAGGGCTTCTTTCGGATACTTGTGAATGGTATTACATTAAATAAGTTAATTGTATAAATGAAAACTACGGGGAAACTCCCGTAGTTTTTTTGTTCTTGAAAATAAGCGTGTATGTATTTATATGCCAATAATTTGTATTGTAGTACGGAAAGCGGGTCTGTACATCACTGATTATACTTTTTGAATCAGAATACATGTAAATGTACAGTAATTAAGGTTCTTTATATACCGATCGTATAATTTTGTTCCAGTAAAATTGAGCGTGAATTTATTGTGTTAATTGAATATGTGCTGTTTTAGTACTGTTAATGGGTTAATTTAATATATTTTAATATTATGAGAAATGTGATGAATAGTATGCGGCATTCGCTGTTGTTATTGTTCCTTTCGTCTTTTCTGTTTTCGTGTGAGAATAAGATGGATGAGCATTATGAGAAGCCTGAGTGGCTGAAAGGGAGCGCATGGGACGTTCTTACCAATGAGTATGACGGAAAATACTCTATCTTTCTTGAGGCGGCGGAGTTGGCCGGATTTCGTCCTGTTTTGGAGGGTAAGGCGCTTGCTACAGTTATGGCGCCGGATGATGATGCCTTTATGGCTTATTTGGAAAAAGAAGGATATGTTTCGGTAAGAGACATGCCGATGGACGAGCTGAAAAAGCTGATTGGCTTCCATTTGGTTTATTACTCCTATAATAAAAGTGACTTGGAAAACTTCCGTCCGCAGAGTGACGCTGTTGATGAAGAGGATACGGATGTGTTGCCCGGTATGTATTATAAGTTCAGGACTCGGAGTTCCAGCCCGACTTCATTGGGAGTTGATCCCGCTACTAATGATTTGGTGACGGTATATCATTTGGAACGGTTTGTCCCTGTTTTTTCTCACTACCTGTTTTCGTCCAAGGGAATTGACGCCAAAAAGAACTATGAGTATTTTTATCCAAATTCTACCTGGACGGGTGATGCGGGATTTAATGTATCCAACGCGACGGTCAAGGATTATCAGATTATTGCTAATAATGGCTATATCTATGCAATAGACCAGGTGCTTGAACCGCTGGAGACTATTTATACGGTCATGAAGGATAAGCGACAATATTCAAAGTTTCTGGATTTGTATAATTCATATAGTACTTTTACGTATGATGAGCAGTTGACTAATGATTTCGCGAAAGGTTTGGGGGTGGACAAACTCTATTTATTTAAGCATGAGGCTAGCGGTTTGCCCAATATCGCGTTAGAATGGCCTATTTCCAATTTTAGGCTGATTCCGACGCTCGCTTCTGTTTCTTATAGTGTATTTGCGCCTACGAATGAAGCTTTGGAAGCATTCTTTACCCGTTTTTGGAAAGAACACGGTTATAACTTCCTGGAAAATGTCGATCCTTTAGTCGTTAAAATCCTGTTACTGCAATATGTATATGGTGGTTCTATTGTTTTTCCGGACGAGATAAAGAATATAACCAATGATTATGGTACTTCCTATAATTTTGATCCTTATGCGGTGAAGGATAAGAGTATTTGTGTTAATGGAAGTTTTTATGGATTGGATGAGATTGATACTCCCCCTATTTTTAATTCGGTAATCGGGCCGGCTTTCTCTCATAGAGATTATCGTTGTTTCTTGTATGCTTTGGACGGCGCGGAAGGATTATTGAAGACTTATAGTTCTTTGGCTACTAAATATACTCTATTAATTCCTGATGACGCGACTTTCAAGGCAAGTGAAATGGAAGTGCTGAAAACAACTTCCGGAACGTACGCGTTGATGGAACCCGCGGATACGGAATCAGGTATGGGACCGGTCGGGTCTTCCAAATTGCAACGATTGGTCAATGTACATACGGTAAGTGGTGGAGAAACTCTTCCTTCCAACGGGACTAAGGTATATACCAGTCAGAATGCGTCAGCTTATTGGTTTGTTAAAGACGGAAAGATTACTACCAATGCAATTTTTAATATGGCATTAGGAATGACCGGAAATGATTTCTCCTCCCTTTTCTCACCTTTTGAAGAGGTTACTAATAATGGAGAAGCTTGGAGTAATGGAAAGTCATATGTGTATAAATCAAACACGTATGGAGTATTTGATATAGATGGTGCGGATGCCGGTGATGCTAGTTATAAAGGAATAAAAGCCGTATTGGCAACCTGTAACGAATCCAAATATCCCTATTTTGTATTTGCGCAATTATTGAAAAAAGCCAATATGGTTACCGGACAAGACTTACCGGATTTCCAAGGCCGGATTATAAGCTTTATCCCGACCAATGAAGCATTGGTAGAAGCCATGAAGGCTGGTAAGATTCCGGGTGTAGAGGGAGGAACCGTTGATTTGTCTCAAGCGGAACCAACCTTGGAAGGTACATTTGAACCGGAAGTATTAAAGGCGTATTTGAAAGATTATTTCTTGATTACTTCCTATGCTCCGGAAGTGACCAGTTGCCCCTATGTTGGTTCTACTACATGGAAAACGGGCGCTTATCGCAATTCTAACTATAATAATATAATCTATACAGATAATGGAGAGTCCTTGTCTGTCCAGTTGGATGGCTCAGATCATGTATGTTCCGTGGTTCCAACCTATTATTATTTCCCATTTGCATACAATGATGGAGGATTCCATTTAATAGACTCTGTTTTTTAATAAACTGAATATCTAAAATTATGAAACAATTTAAATTAATATGTGTATCAATAGCTCTGCTTCTGTGTGGTGTGGGAGAGGCTGTTGCTCAGACGCACAAGGTTGTGTCGGGTACGATCACAGAGTTGATAGGAAAAGCGGCGGAACCGTTGGTTGGGGTAAATGTGAATATCGTTAATGCGCAGAATCGTTCTTTGGGAGGAGCTATTACTAACCTGAACGGTCAGTATAATGTGAAGATTCCTGAAGGGGAGAGTAATCTGACGATTGTATTCTCTTATATTGGAATGAAAACCCAACGCGTTAAATATACGGGTCAGACGAACTTGAATATCCGTATGGAATCCGAATCAAAAACAGTGGATGAGGTGGTTGTTTCGGCCAAACGTATCACTAGAAATGATTTGGGTATCACTGAAGAGAAAATGATATCAGCTACTCAAAAAATAAATATGGAAGATTTGGTTGCTACAGCTCCGGTTGTCTCTGTCGAAGAGGCGTTGCAAGGTCAATTGGGTGGCGTAGATATTACTTTAGGCGGTGATCCGGGAACTCGTAGTTCTATCAGAATTCGTGGTACAAGCACATTAAACGCGTCGGCAGACCCTCTGATTGTAATTGATGGTGTTCCTTATCCGACGGATATCAGTGATGATTTTGATTTCTCTACTGCTAATGAAGAAGATTTGGGGGCTCTTTTAAATATTTCTCCTAATGATATAGCGACCGTCGAGGTTTTGAAAGACGCTTCCGCTACAGCTGTTTGGGGTACACAAGGAGCAAATGGAGTATTGGTAATTACTACGAAGAAAGGCGTGGTAGGAAAAACCCGTTTTTCTTTCTCTTCCAAATGGACGACGAAAATAGAGCCTAAAAGTATTCCAATGCTCAATGGGGATGAATATACAGCCCTGATGCAGGAAGGAATTTGGAACTCGGCTAAATATACCGGATTGGATAACGCCTCCAATCATTACTTGGATCTGTTATTCAATACACCGGTTATAGGATATACACCGGGATTTGAATATTTTAATGAATATAATCAGCATGTCAACTGGCTGGACTATGTACGTCAGACGGCTTTAACATCAGACAATAATTTTTCTATGAGTGGTGGTGGAGAAAAAGCTACGTATCGTCTCTCATTAGGATATACGAGCGATGACGGGACTACCATCGGAACTTCATTAAAGCGTCTGAACACTTCATTAAATGTAACTTATCAATTTTCTAATAAATTGAAGTTTGGCGCGAACTTCTCTTATTCACATTCGGATCAGGATGCGAATTGGGCGAAAAACGTTCGTTCGGAAGCGTTGAGTAAAATGCCGAATAAATCTCCTTATACGATAAATAGGAAGACGGGACTAATGACGGGAGATTATTTTGTATACCATGATCCTGATTTTGAAGGTTCTTTCAAGGGAACTGCCAACAAGGATTCGGAAAACTTTAATCCGGTGGCTATGGTAAATGAGGCGATTAATAATACAAAGCAACGGGAGACAAAAATAATTTTTAATGCGGATTATACGATCTTGCCGGGATTCTATTATAAAGGGGTGGCTTCTATTAAAATGCGTACTAATAAAACTCATCGTTTCTTACCGCAGGTGGTGACTGGCGTAGCGCAAAATAGTGAGTATTCTAATCAAAGCATGGATTTGTATTCAGATAATCTGGCTCTTCAGACAGAAAATAAATTAATGTATCTCAAGAATTGGAATGATAAGCACGATTTGACGGCTACGGCTTTGATACGTACGTCTCAACAAGTAAGTACCAATTATTTGAGTGCCACGTATGGTAATGCGTCGTCCGGTTTGTCCGATCCTACTGTCGGTACCGCTGTTCTGGAAAGTAATAAAGGAATGGACTCTACAGAGGCGGAAACTCGTACTGTTTCAATTATGGGTTTGTTAAGTTATTCGTTTTTAAATCGTTATGTTCTTCACGCTTCCCTCAATGGTGAAGGAAATTCAGCTATGGGACGTAATAAACGGATGGGATATTTCCCTGCGGCGGGTATTGCATGGAATCTTCAGAATGAACCTTTTATGGAGTCACTCAAAGAACGTTGGCTGGATGAAGCCAAAATACGTGTCAGTGTCGGGCAGAGTGGTCGTGCTCCGAGTGGTACTTCTATTTATTTGGGAGCTTATATCAAAGGCGACAATTATATGAATATGTCGGGAACAAAGCCGGAGCGTATGCAATTGGACGATTTGCATTGGGAGACTTCTACCGAATATAATTATGGCGCGGATGTTATGCTGTTCGATGGACGATTAAAATTTACATTTGACTATTATCGGAAATATATTAAAGACCTGTTACAAAAGAGTTATGGACTTCCTTCTTCTACCGGTTTCGGTTCAATGAGATATTATAACTCGGGAAAGATGGAAAATAAGGGTTGGGAATTTCGTGCGGATGCGGTCTTTTGGAAGAATAAAGACTGGCAGATTAGTGGTTATGTGAACTTTAGCCGCAATGAGAACCGTATAACTGAATTACCGGGTAATATAGCGCAGGCAACTTATGTCGCGAATAACGGTGAATACGCTTTACGCGCGGAGGTAGATCAACCGGTCGGTTCTTTTTATGGTTACCGCTATCTAGGTGTATATAAGGATAAGGACGCGACTTATGCGCGTGACGCGTCGGGCAATATAATGAATGATATACACGGTAAGCCAATCGTTATGAAAAATCTGACTAAGGCTTGCCAACCGGGAGATGCCATGTATGAGGATATTAACCATGATGGGGTAATAAATCAGTATGACATTGTGTATTTGGGTAATTACAATCCGGTACTGACCGGTGGTGCCGGCTTGACGGTCAAATATAAGCAAGTATCCTTGAACGCATTCTTCCATGGACGTTTCGGACAATCAATTGTAAATACAGCCCGTATGAAAAATGAATCTATGTATAATGATGATAATCAAAGTACGGCTGTTTTGAGACGTTGGAGGAATGAGGGGGATGTAACGGATATTCCGCGTGCTTTGTATAAGGAAGGATACAACTATTTAGGTTCGGACCGTTTTGTGGAAGACGCTTCATTTATTCGTTTGAAAACTCTGACATTGAACTACGCGTTTCCTAAAAAAATATGTAGTCGATTAGGAATAAGTAGTTTAAGTTGTTTTGCTACGGGATATAACTTATTTACGTGGACTAATTATACGGGACAAGATCCGGAAGTTACTATGCCTTCGAAACTTACTGATTTGGCGGAGGATAAAGCTACTACTCCTGTTTCTATGAGATTCGCTTTTGGTATTAATCTGAATTTCTAATACAAAGGTAATATGAGAAAGATATTAATATGTTTGGCTATTGCCGGAGTCGGTCTGTTAAGTTCCGGCTGTAATGACTGGTTGGATGTGCTGCCTAAGAATGAGCAGGTGTCACCCGACTATTGGAAAACAAAAGAACAGGTGGAGGAGGTCCTTGCGCAAGGTTACTCGTATATGCGTACCACTGTTCCTTACTTGATCTATTGGGGGGAACTCCGGGGGGGCTCTGTCTATGCGTATCGCGGCTCGGAGCAACAAAAATTGCAAAACTTTCAGTTGACAGCCTCGTCCAAGATGTGCAATTGGTCGGCTTTTTATCAGGTTTTGAATATTGCGAATTCAATTATAAAATACGCGCCGGAAGTACAAGGACTGGATGAAACTTATACGGAAGCTGCTATGAACTCACACATGGCGGAAGCTTATTTTATGCGTGCATGGGTTAATTTCACACTAGTACGTAATTATAAGGAGGCTCCTTTAATACTCGAACCTTATGTGACAGATTCTTATCCATTTAATATGGGCAAGTCTTCGGAAGAAACATTTATCGCTCAGATAAAAGAGGATATAAAGACTGCATTGGATTCCGGAGCGGCTAAAGAGTTTTATGATGATGACACATGGGCGGGTGCTACAAAAGGACGTATCACTAGATGGGCCTTATATGCGTTGATGGCGGATGTTTGTCTTTGGAGTGAGGATTATGAAGGCTGCATTGAATATGCGGATTTGTTGATTAACGCTAATTCTTCTCATCGTCCGGCATTTATGGCTGACCCTGAACAATGGTTCACGATTTTTAATCCGGGAAACAGTAATGAATCCGTTCTTGAGATAAATTTTGATGTGCTTACTTATAATCAGCCTGTCGATAATAGTCCGTCCGCTTATTTTACTTATTCTTCATCTGCTCCATTCCAATACTCATTGGCTATGTATGAGCGTTTATGTAATGAGACCAAAAACAGTAATGAAAGTTCGGTTCGCGCGTCTGGAGGAGCTTATAATGACTTAGTGGACGGTTCGGCTTTCTGTGTCTGGAAATATCAGGGATATGGGTATATGTCTACAGGTTACAGGGATCAACAAGATGCCAACTGGATTCTTTATCGTATGGCGGATGTGTTGCTGATGAAGGCGGAAGCTTTGACATGGCAGGGCGGAGCGGCTAATTTCCAGGCTGCGATAGATTTGATAAACCGGATACGTACCCGTGCCAATGTTGCAGAGTTGGATGTGAATATAAATGATATGACGGAAGAATCTATGTTGAGGTATGTATTGGATGAACGCGATATCGAATTGGCCGCGGAAGGAAAACGTTGGTATGACTTGGTGCGTTTCGGTAAGTCGAAAGATTATAAATATCAGGCGGCGTTCATTGATTTGATTGTAGCGAACAATGCCTCAGCCAGTTCACAATGGCTTCGCTCGGTATTGAAAAATACATACGCCTGGTATCTGCCGATTCCTCAGAGTGATATTGAGCGGAATTCACTTCTGACACAGAACCCTTACTATGATATAACTTCAAATTGATATTGCTATGAAAAATATTATAAAATATTGTCTTCTGTTGTTGGTAATCTGTTATTCCTGTGATGATCCTTATAAGGATAAGACATTTCAGGTCTATAATGTACAACCGGCGGCATCTTATCTGGAAAGTCGGTCAGATGAGTTTTCCGAATGGATTAAGGTCTTGAGATACGCGGATTTATTTAATGCGGTAAACCAGGCTACTGATGTATTTACTGTACTTGTGCCGACCAATGTTGCTATGTATGAGTTTTATGCGCGCAAGGGAGTTTCTTCCATTGAAGAGTTGGGACAAACTTACGCGCGCGGTCTGGCGGAATATCATATTATGAATGATTCCATTCAGCGGGATGA
>CAKUYM010000009.1 GCA_934716785.1 uncultured Bacteroides sp.
AAAATACCATCTTACTGATTATCAGACAAAAAATATTTTATATAAGCAGAACAAAAGGATATTCCCGAAGTCAGGAGGCACAGCGGATGGGAGCCAACGGTCGCAAACTGGCGGAACGGGAGTTTAATTTGGAACATTACAGCCGCGAATTGTCCGAAATACTGGTGGATACGGTAAAAACTTACCGCAAATAACCATAGATTTACAACGAAAACCGTAACTTTGCATAAACTTTTATGTCCATGAGGGTCCTGATTATAAATACATCCGAACGAATAGGCGGTGCAGCCATAGCGGCAAGCCGACTGATGGAATCACTGAAAAACAACGGTATCAAAGCCAAAATGTTGGTTCGCGACAAGCAGACCGACCAGATTAGCGTTGTCGGTTTGAACCGCAACTGGCTGCAAGTGTGGAAATTCATGTGGGAACGTATCGTTATCTGGAGCGCCAACCGCTTTCGCCGCTACCACTTGTTTGACGTGGATATCGCCAATACGGGAACAGATATCACATCGCTTCCCGAATTCAGGCAGGCCGATGTCATCCACCTGCACTGGATCAATCAGGGTATGCTCTCATTGAAGGATATACAGAAAATACTTACATCCGGCAAACCCATCGTATGGACAATGCACGACATGTGGCCATGTACGGGTATCTGCCACTATGCACGCGAATGTACGAACTATCAGCAGGAATGCCACAACTGCCCGTACATCTATAAAGGCGGAAGCAAGAGGGACTTGTCCTACCGTACGTTCCGTAAAAAACAAAAGCTATACAGCCTGGCGCCCATCCACTTCGTGACCTGTAGCAGTTGGCTGAAGGAGAAAGCCAAAAGCAGTGCGCTGTTTGAAGGCAAAAGCGTTATCAATATCCCGAATGCCATCAATACCAATCTGTTCAAGCCGCAAGACAAGCTGAAGGCGCGTGCCAAGTTCATGCTGCCCGAAGACAAAAAGCTGATTCTATTCGGCTCGCTGAAGATTACCGACAAGCGAAAAGGAGGTGATTATCTGATTGCGGCCTGCAAACTGCTGGCAGAGAAGCATCCCGAATGGAAAGAGTCATTGGGGGTTGTCGTATTCGGCAATGAGTCACAGCAATTGCAGGAGGCATTGCCTTTCCGCGTCTACCCGCTTCCTTACATCAAGAACGAGCACCAGGTGGTGGATATCTATAATGCCGTAGACCTCTTCGCCATCCCGTCTCTGGAAGAGAACCTTCCCAATATGATTATGGAAGCGATGGCTTGCGGAGTGCCCTGCGTAGGATTCAACGTTGGCGGTATCCCCGAAATGATAGACCACCTGCATAACGGCTATGTGGCACAATATAAATCTTCGGAGGACTTTGCCAACGGCATACATTGGATATTGACAGAGCCGGAGTATGACGAACTTTCCGCACAAGCCTGCCGCAAGGTATTAGGCAACTATTCGGAGAGCATCATCGCCAAGAAATATACAGATGTCTACAACAAAATAACGGGAAAATATGCATAGCATCCACCCTACTCTCAAGTTCTCGATTATCACGGTGACATACAACGCTGAGAAGGTGCTGGAGGACACCATCCAAAGTGTCATCTCGCAAACGTACCATCACATTGAGTATATCATCGTGGACGGAGCTTCCAAGGATGGGACTTTGGCCATCATCGACCGGTACCGCTCGCGGATACACACCGTAGTGAGCGAACCGGACAAAGGGCTGTATGATGCCATGAACAAAGGAATCGCCCTTGCCAGTGGTGATTATCTCTGCTTTCTGAACGCAGGCGATTGTTTTCATGAGGATGACACCCTGCAACAGATGGCACATAGCATCACCGACAACGAGCTGCCCGATGTGCTTTACGGAGAAACGGCCATCGTAGACAAAGACGGGCACTTCCTGCACATGCGCAGGCACTCAGCACCGGAAACGCTCAACTGGAAAAGTTTCAAGCAGGGAATGTTGGTCTGCCACCAAGCATTCTTCCCCCGCCACACACTGGTGGAGCCGTATGACCTGCACTATCGTTTTTCAGCCGATTTCGACTGGTGCATCCGCATCATGAAGAAAGCGCGCACACTCCATAATACCCATTTAACGATTATAGACTATCTGGACGAAGGGATGACTACCCGAAACCGGAAGGCGTCTCTTAAAGAAAGATTTCGTATCATGACCAAGCATTATGGGCTGCTCAGCACCGTAGCGCATCATGCCTGGTTTGTCCTGCGGTTAATAACGCGACACTGATTATGACTTATTCAAAAGAGAAGAAGTATAAAGATTTTGAAACGCTGTTCCGAACAAATTATTCCCGGCTATATTTCTACGCATTCAATTTGGTCAACGATCAGGAATGCGCGGAAGACATCGTTGCGGACACTTTCAGTTATTTATGGGAAAACTATGACACGGTGGTGGGAGACATCTCGCCACTGCCTTTATTATATTCGCTGATTCGCAACAGTTGCATCGACCATCTGCGCCACCGCGACGTGCAGAGCCGATATGCTTCCAATATTTCCCAAAATCCCGAATACTGGATGGAAAGCAATGACGACGAGGAGCACCAGGAGCGTATCTCCCGGATAATGGCTGCCATCAACCAGCTCCCGCCGCAAACCCGCAAGGTATTCGAAGCCTGTTTCCTCCATGGGAAAAAATACAAAGAAACGGCAGAAGAGATGGGCATCACGGTCAACACCGTAAAGACTCTTATATCCAGAGCTTTATCTTTTATCAGGACTAAAACGGAGAAATAAAAAACAGCGAACAAGTACAAAAAAGCAGTTCCATTGTCACCCTTTTCCTTAAGTATAACGTAATAGTATATAGATTATGAAAACAAAAGAGCAACCCATACAGGAGCAAGATTATGAATATGCCTTACGGGCATTGGACGACAGGGAATTCCGCCTGTCGGAGGAGTTCATTGTCTGGCTCGAAGAGGAATCTCATCGTATCCTGTTCCGGGAAATGATGGACAGCCGGGAGGCCTTGATGAACCTGAATCCCCCAATGACGCCGGATATAGAGAAAATCTGGAGACGGGTAGACCCACATCGCAAGGTTTCATCTGCCAAGAGTTTCTATGTATGGGCGGCAAGTGCGGCAGCCGTCGCATTGCTCATTATCGGTTATTCATTCTTCTCTGCCACGGAAGAAATTCCTCGTGCAGAGACAGCGGTTGTCTTTCCCGCTGCTGAAAACGGGCAAAGTGTGGAGTTACAGACCGGTGACGGGCAGGTTGTTCCAATCACCGATCTGACAGACAAACAATTAATAGCGCACACCGGGGCTCAACTGACAGATGAGTCCCTCAGATATCAAAATGCCACCCAAACGGAAGAACCGGTGGATATACATATATTGAGCACACCAAGAGGAAGGAATTTCAAACTCGTGCTGGAAGACGGAACTGAGGTGTGGCTGAATGCGGAAAGCAAGTTGCACTACCCCAACCGCTTCACCGGCAACGAGCGGAAAGTGGAGTTGGAAGGTGAAGCCTTTTTCCATGTAGCCAAAGATGCCGCCCACCCCTTCGTCGTGAAAAGCGGCACCGCCGAAACACGGGTATTGGGAACAGAATTCAACTTCCGTGCCTATCCGGACGAGAGCAGGCATGTGACATTGGTATCGGGCAGTGTCATCGTGTCCGACTCACGGAAAGAGAATGAGCTGCGGCTCGCCCCCGGCGAAAGTGTGCCTCTGGATGAAAACGACTCGATGCTAATCCCACGCAAAGTGGATATCAAAGAGTACATAGCTTGGAAAGAGGACCTGTTCTGCTTCAGAGAAGCGCAATTGGTAGAGATCATGAAAGCCATCGGACGCTGGTACAACTTAGCGATCGTTTTCACGGATGAAGCGTCTATGCACTATCACTTCAACTTCTGGGCAGAACGCACCGACAGTCCGGAACAGGTTCTCAAACTTCTCAATCAGGTAGGAAAAGTAAAGGCCACTCTTGAGGGTGACCGGATTACTATAGGTAAATTATAAAAAAGAGAATAATGAATACGAAAAGATTTTATGGACTTTGTTTCCTGCTATCTGCCATCTCACTGGTTACGGTAGCACAAGTGCCGTACAAGATTACGGGAACTTGGAATAATGGAGCCGGGAAAACTGTTTATTTGCAGAAATACATCACAACCGACAGCCTGCTGACCGTTGATTCGGTAAAGGTTGCACAGGATTTTTCTTTTGCCTTGAAAGGGCAAGTAGAAGAAGAACAACGCATGGCTATCAGGTGTACTCCCAAAAACAAAGCTGAAATCTTTGTCGGCACAGTGCCTTTGCAGGTCAGTATACAGGAAGAGACCATGACCGACAAAAAAGGAAAGACGCGCAATGTATGCCAGATAACGGTGAAAGGAGATCACGAACAGGATGTGCTGAAGTCGGGCGAGGAACTTTCCACGACTGCATCCTTCTTCCAGTTAGGCAAGATGATTGCCTTGTCGCAAGCGATGGATTCCAAGGATACGACAGCAATGGATTCCGCAAAGTATAAAGTGGCGGTGATAGACAGCCTCATCACGAAGTCCGTACAGAACTATATGGATTCGACCCGCAACGACGTTGCATCCACCTACTTCTTTGAACGTTATCTGATGAACAACAAGACACTGGACGAGGTTCTCGCCTTTTATGCCAACCTGACCGACCGGGTCAAGAAATCAGCTCCCGGAGTAGCTTTAAGAAAGAAGATTGACGAGATGGAGCAAGTGAATGTAGGCGGTATGGCTCCCAACTTCAAGCTGATGACTCCGGAAGGCAAAGAATTTTCTCTTTATGACCTGCGCGGACGTATCGTTCTGTTGGACTTTTGGGCTTCCTGGTGCGGTCCCTGTCTGGCGGAAGTGCCCAACCTGAAGGCTATCTACGAGAAATACCACGACAAGGGATTGGAAATCCTCGGTGTATCTCTTGATGAGAAAGAAGCTGCTTGGAAGGGGGCCATCGAAAGGAAAGGACTGACCTGGAAACACGTATCCTCACTCAAAGGATGGAAGTGCCCCGTAGCAAAACGGTTCAAAGTGACAGGAATTCCCCGTATGTATATCATCAACGCTCAAGGAAAAATCATCGCACAAGACTTGCGTGGTGAAAGACTTGCTCAGAAAATGGATGAACTCTTCTCAAAATAATCATTCTACGTAATTTTATAAAGACTGCCATATAGTTAGAGAAATACTACTATATGGCAGTTTACATATATTCGCACCTTACACTTTGCAACACAATCACCCGTCTTTCCGTTCAGCAGTATCTTTCACGAAAAAGAAAGAAAAGCCAATTGCGCACTTTTCTCTAAAAAAAGTTTCTTTTTTGTCACCCGTCTTCCGGTTCAAAACGTAATAAAGACATAGAAGCCTTAAAAAAGCTTATGAGAGAGTTATAATCGGAGCTATAAACCGAGTTTCGTCGAACACTAAAAGCACAATCATGGTGAAAATTGAGACTGATTCCTCCAGAAGGAATAAAAGCGATCACTTTGTTGCGAGAACGTTTTGGTTACTGCTTAGCCTGCTCGTTTTCAACGCCAATGTCATGGCGCAACAAAGCGAAAAGAAAATCACGTTAGAGTTTAAGAATGAACGCTTGGCTTCAGCCTTTAAGAAGATAGAGGATGCGAGCGGTTACAAGTTTATCTTCAATTATGAAGATATCTTTATTTATGGCGTCACCGGAACCATCAAGGACAAGACCATTACCGAAACCTTGAATGAGGTCATAGGCAACAAGCCTCTAACCTATAAGATAGACGGCAAGTTCATTACGATAGCTCTCAAGCCCGGAAGCCCGGAGGCAAAAGCAAAAGCCAAACTTTGCAACCTGAACGGTATCGTGGTAGATAAGGACAAACAACCGTTGCCCGGAGCACACGTCATTATAGAAGGTACCAAGTGGGTGACTACCACCGACATAAACGGGGCATACAGTTTCCCCATGGAGAATGATGCCGACTATACCCTGAGGGTGTCTTACTTAGGTATGGAGACGCAGCAGGTAAAGGTCTCCATAAAGCCGGGTGTCGATAATCTCAAAGTTGCTCCTATCGTAATGAAAGAAAATGACGCTGCATTGAATGAAGTTGTCATCACCGGATATCAGGTGATGAGCCGGCGGGAGTCTGCAAGCGCCATTTCATCCATAAAGGCGGCGGATATCATGGTGCAGGGCGTGAGCTCTATCGACCAGATGCTGCAAGGTACCATACCGGGCATGGCTGTGATGAACACCTCCGGAGAACCGAGCGCCACACCTAAGATCCGTATCCGCGGCAACGCCACCATCAACGGAAATAAATCGCCTGTATGGGTGGTAGACGGTGTGATTCTGGAACAGGACGTTCCTTTCACCGCATCGGATATCAACAGTGAGGATGCCGAGTACCTGATCGGTAATGCCATATCGGGAGTGAATCCGCAGGATATTGAAAGCATCACTGTATTGAAAGATGCGTCGGCAACCGCCATCTATGGTGTAAAGGCTGCCAACGGAGTCATTGTAGTGACTACCAAAAAAGGAAAAAGCGGTCGGCCGGTCATTACTTATAACGGTAATGTCACACTGAACACACGCCCCTCTTATTCCAATTATCATCAGATGAACTCTCAGGAACGTGTGGCATTCTCCAAGCAACTGGTCGATGCCGGATACAACTTCGGACGTACTCCATACGGCCCTACTTACGAGGGTGCCTATGAGGCCTTGATGAACAAAGAGATCACCTTGGATGAGTTTAAATCAGAGGTTGGTGCCATGCAAACAAGAAACACCGACTGGTTCAAACACCTGTTCCGCAACAGCGTCACGCATACACACAGCGTGAGTGTGTCCGGCGGCACGGATAAAATGACTTATTACATCTCGGCAGGTTATCAGAATGTCGAAGGTGCCGCCAAAGGGTCGGATACTGAAAAAATCAGCACTTTGGCAAAGATGACGATGGATATCAACAAGCACATCAGTTTCACCGCCAAGGTGGATTTCACCAATACGTCCAATAGAGGATACAGCTCTTCTGTCAATCCTTTCGACTACGCCTATAACAAGTCAAGGACTATTCCTGCTTTCAACAGTGACGGTTCATACTATATGACCTATGAAAAGGCAGGAAGCGTCAGTACGAAATCTATCGGTTATAATATCCTCAAAGAACTGGACAATACGGGCAAGTCATCACAACTGGATGATTTCAATGCCTTGCTCCAACTGGATGTGAACATCATCAGCGGACTGAAGTACACCGGTACATTCTCTTACCACAACTCGAATACGGCACAAAGAGACTGGGCCACCGAGCAGTCCTACTACATAAGCGACATCAGAGGATGGGATTATGGCATGTACACCCCCTATGACACTGATATGTACAACTCCTCCGCACTTCCCTACGGCGGCGTGCTATCTCAGTCCAATCTGCGCAAGACCGGCTATACCATCCGAAACCAAGTGAGCTACAACAAAGTATTCGGCGGATACCATCACGTCAATGTCATGGCGGGAACGGAAGCACGCCGGAACGCTTATAAGGGTGTAAGCATCACAGGCTACGGCTGGACTCCGGAATTTGGAGAGAAGTTTGACCCGGTGATAACCGAGCTCTTCACCAGCCAATACATACAGAAGGGACGAACTCTTCCTACCAATACCAATTCTTTCACGCAGGTGGTCTCCTTCTATGGCGTGGCTTCCTACTCTTATGACAACCGCTATATCCTGAACGCCAATATCCGCTCAGACGGTTCCAACAAGTTCGGCAGCAACCCCAAGTATCGCTGGTTGCCCACCTACTCGTTTGCTGTGAAATGGAATCTGATGAACGAAGCATTCATGAAAGACGCTTCATGGATAGACAATTTAGCTTTCAGAGGTTCTTACGGTATTCAAGGAAATATCCACGAAGATTCATCGCCATATCTGATAATTACTACCGGAGACAGATGGGAGAATATTCCGACTTCAAGCATCCGCTTATTGCCCAATCCCGACTTGAGATGGGAAAAGACACGTTCCTGGAATGCCGCACTCGACTTCTCTATACTGGAAGACCGGATAAGAGGTGGAGTAGATGTCTACGGCAAAAAGACGTCAGACTTGATTATGAGTAAGACGGTGGCCTCATCCAACGGAAGAAACCTGCTATACTATAACTCCGGAAAAATGACCAACAAGGGAGTGGAAGGCTTCATCAATGTAGGACTTTTAAAGAAAAAAGACTGGGAATGGAGAATCGGAATGAACTTCAGCCGTAATATCAATAAAATCACCTATGCCAACCCTGAGGACTTGAGCGATGTCGAAATTGTAGATAATATGCTGAGCGGCAGTCTGGCAATAGAGGGAGCTCCCATCGGTTCTCTTTATGCGTATGAATTTGCCGGCATCAATCAAGACAATGGCTATGCCATGTTCTATACGAAAGATGGCAGGAAGTCAATCAGAGGTTCGAAAACAGATATGAAGTTGGTGCGTTGCGGTTCTATTTTCCCGAAACTGACCGGCGGATTCGACACACAGCTTCGGTATAAGGACTTCTCTCTGTCCATGAATTTCACATATAGCATAGGAAGTGTGGCACGGATTCCCAATTATTACGCAAACAACGCACACTATATAGACCCGTTGAGCAACCTTTCTACCGACTGGCTGAAATGCTGGCACAAGACCGGAGACCAGACTATCTACCCGGCACCGTATAACAGCACTGCACTGACCAACTACTTCGGAACGGAAGCAGGAGCTGCCTACGACACTTATGATACGACGATGAAAGGAAGAGTGGTCTATCCGTATGAAATGTACAATTACAGCGACATCAGAGTGGCAAAGGCCGACTTCCTCAAGCTGAAGCTCGTTTCGCTGAGCTATAACTTCCCTAAAAAGATGTTGGAGCCGCTGAATGTCAACAGCCTGCTGCTGCGTTTCCAAGTGACCAACTTATTCACTATCGCAGACAAGAAGTGGAACGGGCTGGATCCGGAGACAAACGGGGCCAATATCCCCGCACTGCCGACATTCAGCTTAGGAGTAAATGTATCATTTTAACATCAAACAGCTAAGAATCATGAACAAGAAACTTATACATATAGCATCTTTCATGGCTATCTTGTCGCTCTCTTCATGCGACAACTACTTGAAAGAGGATTCGGCAGACTTGCTGATACCTGAATCTGTAACCGACTTCGCCCCGCTGCTCTTGGGAGAAGGTTATCCCGATGAGTTCGGCTCACAAATCTCTTTCGTCAACCTAATGACGGACGATGTGGAAATGGGACCGCTCTACTATGAAGCCGAACAGAAAAACGACAGATATTGCACTACTTGGCGCGAAGGATTAGACGTCAAGGCAGGATATGGTGAAGCCGCTTTCGTGTGGCAAAGTGATTTCTCGGAGAATATCAAGGACGGATTCTGGAGCGGACGTTACAAAAATATCTTAGGATGCAACACCATCATCAATGCCTTGCCGGAGATGACTTATGCGGAGACGGAAGAAGGACTCTACCGGGCATTGGCTGCACAAGCATACGCACTGCGGGCATATCATTACTTCTGCCTGATAAATACGTATGCCCTCCCCTACTCGACAGCCAACCTTGACAAGCCGGGCGTTGTAATAAAGACCAGTCCTGAAATACAAATCGCCCCACAACCGAGAGCCACCATCAAGGAGGTTTATGCACTAATCAATGAGGACATAAAGAAAGCGCAGGAATACGTGGCGGGAGCTGTGTTCCAATGCGAGAAGTATTCCGACAGAAAACCGGAAATCACTTCAGCAGCCATCTATTTCCTTGCTGCACGAATCGCTTTGTTCCAGCAGGATTGGGACGGGGTAATCACGGCTGCGGAGAAGTTCCTGTCCAAGAATTCTTCCATCTATGACTTGAATAATGAAGATGAGACATTATTCGGATACATCTCGTCTACCCAAAAGAACAGTTTCTGCGCCAACAACCAGCAACTGGATGAGGTAGTATTCGGTTTCGGCAAGAATGACGGTGGTTATGATTACCTTTCACCCAACAGTCCTGTGCTCATGTACTACGAATATGGCTTCCATACTTCATGGACAGGAGAAAGCTCATTAATCGGGCTGTATGATGAAGACGACTTGCGGCTTCAGGCTTATTTCCAGAGAAGATACAACAAATCCGGAAGTAAACGTAATCCGACTTATTATGCGGGACAATATCACCCGAACAAATATGATCAAAGAGCGGGTACAAGCTACTCCAGCCAAGCATGGAGAACTCCCGAACTTTACCTGAATCTGGCAGAAGCATATGCACAGAAAGCAAGCGGCGTCAGCAGCGATGCCGTCAGTCTACTCAACCAGCTACGGATAAAGAAATACAAATCGGGCAGTCCGAATGCCGAGAAGCAGGTATCAGACTTCGCCACAAAAGACGAACTGATTCAATTTATCTGGCAAGAACGTCGCCGGGAGTTGTGTTTTGAAGAGATTATGCGTTTTTGGGATATGCGCCGCCAAGGTATGCCGGCTGTGGAACACTGTTTCTTCAGTTCGCCCAAGGAATACTCGGTATATCAACTGAAAGCAGGAAGCCGAACTATGTACTTCCTATTCCTGGGGACGAGACCAGCTACAACAATGCCATTGAGAATAACCAACGGGAAGTCATCTCTTCGTCTTCTCAAGGAACACTTGAATAATACAAATGTTAAAAAGTCACATTATGATAAAGAATATACTATATGCATGGTGCATCGTCATAACGGTAGCCATGGCCGCCTGCTCCGAAGATTCGCTGACACCGATGGACGAGCTCAACAATACGATATATGACCCGGAAAATACCGGAGACGAAACGATTGACAGCCGGATCAATGCTTTTTATGAGAAATATGGCAGTAAAATATTATATGATTTTCCGGCAAGCGACCTATACTTCGGATGGAGCAGTAGTGACATAAAGTGGTATGTCCCCGTAAAACAGGAAGGAAGCGAGGCGTATATCAAGCGTATGCTCTCTTTTCTGGAGGATGATGCATTAAATGAGTATCCGGCAGCATTTGCCAAGAAATTCCTTCCATATAGAATTTTTCTGGTAGACTCCGTATGTGACAATAAGGAATATCAGGAAAGCAAACTGGTAGACGTCTTGGAACTGAAGACACACGGTATAGCCATTGCCCACGTAAGCAAGGACATGGACGACTTGGACGAGGATGACTGGCAAGGAATGAAATCTTCCATCAACACGGCATTGTTGAACTCCATCTATACAGCCGTAGGGGTGGAACCGACAGAGTTCAATGCTTCCAGCGAGGTCTCTTTTATGATAGATGTTCTTGAAGACCCCTTAGAAGAGTTTACGGATTTGGAGTATTCGTGCTATTCGGCAACAGTAATCAATGCCACTCCCCTCTATATGGAAGGCATGCTACTCTACATAATGAAGCCTACCAACAACGAAGACTTCGGCTATTATGTATCATTCATCATGAAAACGCCCAAGAGTAAAATAGACAGGGTATTCGAGCGCTTCCCGAAAGTAAAGAACCGGGCTTCGTTGGCCTATAAGTTCATGTTGGAAAGAGCCGAGACCGACCTGATTGAGTTTCAAAGAAGCACCTGTCCGGACGATCCGCTTCCTGTCGATTATTTCTCCAGATAGATCGTAATGTACCATCACAATGATAAATCCAATAAATAAGCACATGAAAAGCCGGATTATAAACAGCATAATCGCCATTTGCCTGACAACGGGAGCTGGTATAGCTCAAGTCCCTTATCAGATTGAAGGGAAGTGGGAAACCGGAATAGGGAAGAAAGTCTATCTGAACAATTTTCCGGCTGATACTCCGGAAGCGGAAGTGATTGACTCGACAATCGTAGCTCCGGACGGGAGCTACAAGATTACGGGTAACCTGAAGAAAATGCAACTCTTGTCCCTCACCCATGAAGGCGGCAAAGGGTATTTGGCGCTAATGGGGGATGGAAAACCGGTAAACATAGACATAAAGGATGTAAAGTATTCTTATAAGGCACCTTCGGCTGCTTATCAGATAACTGGAGATTCTATAGAGCATAAAGCAGCCGGAGCTATTCTGGCATACTGGGGGAATGACTTTATACGCAAGATGAGTGAAGGCATGCTCAGCGCCAAGGTGGAGAGAAGTATCCAAGAAAACAACCAGTCTCAGAAAACGGAATATGAGGGAAAGCTGAACGCCCTCCTACAGGAAAGGGAAAATGAGAAAGATAGTTTCCTAAGCCGATATGGGAACTGTCTTGCCGCACCCTACTTTATTGTTATGAATCTGCTGAAAGGGATTCCAGTAGAAGAGACCGAGAAATTCTACAACCGTATGGGCGAGGAAGCCAAGACTTCTCCAAAGGGGACCGAGCTAAGGGAAAACATCACAAAGATGAAAGCGTTGGCTCCGGGAGCAAAAGCGCCCGAATTTTCATTGCCTACACCAACCGGAGAAGAAATTTCTCTCAAAAGCCTACAAGGAAATATCATCATTCTTGATTTCTGGGCTTCATGGTGTGGCCCTTGTATTGAAGAAATGCCTACCGTAAAGGATCTTTACGCCAAATATAAAGATAAAGGGCTGAAGGTGGTAGGCATCTCCATGGACAACTCAAAAGCGGCATGGACGAAGTCGATTGACAAGATACAAATTCCATGGCTTCATGTTTCATCCCTCAAAGGCATGAAGAGGTGTCCGATTGCACAACTTTATCAGGTGTATGCCATCCCTAAATTGTATATCATAGATAGGGAAGGCAAAATTGTAGCCAAAGATTTGCGCGGAGAGGTATTAAAGAAAAAGGTGGACGAACTTTTCGCCCGATAAAAATACTCAATCATCATAAATCCCCAAATCTGCAAACAAACAAACTACATGATTGAGAAAGCCCTGTCTCTGTGAAACGACAGGGCTTGTTTAATATTTCCCATACGTTACAAGTTTCTTGAACAGTTTATATATAAACAAATTACAACTCAAGGGCATGCAACAATAGGCTATCTCCTGACATTCTTTCCAACTTTCTCTCTCTTTCTTTGCTCTTTCTCCGATAATGTGTTACTTTTGTATTACTCCCAATGTTGGGGCTGAGGACTAAAGACAAGGACAGTTATGAAAGAAGTAAAAAGAATTCCTTATGGCGTTTCAAACTTTGTAGAAGTAGTGGAACAAAATCAATACTATGTGGATAAGACCATGTATCTGCCCTTGTTGGAAGAACAACCCAGTTATTTGTTTTTTATCCGTCCCCGCCGTTTCGGGAAGAGCATCTTTTTGAGTATGCTTCGGGCTTACTATGACACCGCTCAAAAAGATAAGTTTGAAAAGCGTTTCGGCAATCTGTGGATAGGCAGCCGCCCCACACGCCTGCAAGGAACTTTTCAGATTCTCTTCCTTGATTTCTCCAGAGTGGGAGGACTTAACGGAACACTCGCACAGAACTTTGACGATTACTGCTGTGGCGGGCTGGATGACTTCGCTTCTATTTATGAACCTTATTATTACCCCGGCTTTGAGCAGGATATGAAAGCTCAAAGCGGCACTACCAATAAGCTGAACTTCTTGGACCGCAAGGCTCGCAATAATGGCTCAAAGCTCTACCTGATAGTGGATGAATATGATAACTTCACAAATGTGGTGCTGAACGAACAAGACGATAAGGTCTATCATGCCCTGACATATGTAAGCGGTTTCTACCGCGAAGTCTTCAAGAAATTCAAAGGAATGTTTGACCGTATCTTCATGACAGGTGTCAGCCCCGTGACTTTGGATGACCTGACCAGCGGATTCAACATCGGGTGGAATATCAGTACGGACCACCAATTCAACATGATGTTGGGATTCAGTGAAACGGATGTGTGCGAAATGCTTCAGTATTACAAGGAGGCCGGACAGTTGGCATCCGATACGGATATAGATGCGATGGTAGAGGAGATGAAGCCGTGGTATGACAATTATTGTTTTGCCAAAGACAGTTTAGAGCGCGATCCGAAAATGTTCAATTGCGACATGGTGCTCTATTATCTGCTTCATTATATTACCTTGGGCAAACCTCCCAAAGAGATGATAGATCCCAATACCCGTACGGATTACAATAAGATGAAGAAACTCATCCGCTTGGATAAACTGGACGGTGACCGTAAGGGCGTATTGCGGAAAATCACCGAAGAGGGGCAGATTGTCACTACGTTGGTGACTACCTTCCCCGCCACTGACATTGCCAAACCGGAGATCTTCCCCAGTCTGCTTTTTTATTACGGCATGCTTACTATCACAGATACTTGTGGAAAGCGCATGGTGCTAAGTATCCCCAATAATAATGTGCGGCAGCAGTACTATGAATTTCTGTTAGAGGAGTATCAGGAAAGAGAACATATCAATTTAAATGACTTGGCGGACTTGTTTGATGACATGGCATACGACGGTCATTGGCGTGAGACTTTGGAATTTATCGCCCATGCCTACAAAGAGAACTCTTCCGTGCGGAGCGCCATTGAGGGTGAGCGCAACCTGCAAGGATTCTTCACCGCCTACCTGAGCACGAATGCCTATTATCTGATAGCTCCGGAGGTTGAACTGAATCACGGTTATTGCGACCTGTTCCTGATGCCCGATTTGATACGTTATGATGCAAAGCACAGCTATATCATCGAACTGAAATACCTCTCCGCCAAGGATTCCGAAGCGAAAGCAGAAACTCAATGGCAAGAGGCTGTAGAACAGATTAAAGGATATGCTGCCGCACCTAAAGTGCGCCAGATGATACATGACACTGAGCTGCATTGCATTGTGATGCAGTTTCGCGGATGTGAGCTGGAACGGATGGAGGAAGTTTAGTCCGCGGGTTACTTATAGACTTGTATAGGCAACTCTCCTCTCAGTGCACCTAACGCATTAAATGCCAACGACTCCATCTCATTTTCTCCGGGATAGACATGAATGGGGGCTAAGAATGAAATGCGCTTTTTCAGCCGTGAGATAACATAATCGGAATAGGCTATTCCTCCGGTCAGCAGGATGGCGTCTACTTTCCCGCATAGGACAGTAGCAGCGCCGCCAATGGCTTTTGCCACATTGTAAATCATGGCATCCAATATCAGTTCCGCTTTTTTATCTCCTTCTTCTATGGACTTGATAATGGCGGGTACGTCCGTTGTTCCCAAATGTGCCGCCAGACCGGCACGGCCGGAAATGCGTTTCTTTAATTCATCTTTCGTGTGTTGCCCGCTGAAACAGAGGTCGATGAGTTGTCCGGCAGGAAGTGTTCCGGCACGTTCGGGTGAGAAAGGACCATCACCGTCCAATGCGTTGTTTGCATCGATCGCCCTTCCATGATGATGGGCAGCTATCGAAATCCCGCCGCCTAAGTGACAGATAATCAAGTCAAGTTCTTCATATCTTGTTCCTTGCTCTTTGGCAAAGCGGCGGGCTATAGCCTTTTGATTCAACGCGTGCCAGATGGTGATTTTCGGCATCAGCGGAGAGCCGGTAATGCAGGCAATCTCTTCCCGTTCGTCAACGACTCCCGGATCGGCGATAAAAGCAGGACAGTCGGGTAGGGAGGATGCTAATTCTTTGGCTATCAATCCACCCAAGTTGCAGGCATGTGTACGCATGGCATGCAACGTGTCTCGCTCCATCGCTTCATTCACCTCATATACGCCACCGGGAATAGGTTTTACCAGTCCGCCGCGCCCGATAACAGCATCGAAGGCAAAAGGGATTCCATTTGCTTCCAATTCTTTAAGTACTAACTCTTTCCGGTATTCGAACTGGTCTGTCGCTTGCGGATAAACGGACAATTCTTCTACCGTATGCTTGATATTGCTGACTAACAGTGGAGTTTCGTTCTCGTATACGGCTATCTTTGTTGAGGTGGAACCGGGATTGATGACTAAAATCTTCATAGAGTGGGGTGTTTGAATTATGAATTATCTGAAACTTGCAGGCATGCCATAGCTATGCTGTAATATTTGGATAGTCCCGAATCACTGCGGGATGGAAGGACTACCGGACAAACCGGGCCTTGCAACAATCCGGCCATTTCTGCGTTGGCAAACAGGGAGACTGATTTGTAGAATGCATTTCCCGATTCTATATTGGGGAATATCAGCACATCCGCCTGTCCGTTGATAGGCGATACAATGCCTTTTATATTTCCGCTTGCCTGCTCGCAGGAAGTGCGGACATCCAAAGGTCCGTCGATGATGACATTGCCGAATTCTCCGGCTTCAGCCAGCTCTACTATATTCACATAATCCAATGAATGAGGAAATTTCGCACTAACTTTCTCCGTGCAATGAATCAGTGCTATGCGGGGCTGTTCGATGCCGAAGTGGTGGCAGGTATGGATGGCATACCATATCATCTCTATGCGTTGCTGCAATGTGGGGCGCGGGATGACGGCGGCATCCGAGAAGAAAAGCAGTTTGTGGTAAGTCGGAATTTCCATTACCGCCAAATGCGTAAGGATTTTTCCTTTCGGTAGCAGCCCTTTCTCCTTGTCCAGTATGGCATGCAGCAGATTGTCCGTATTGATGATTCCTTTCATTAAAATATCCGCTCCACCTTCGCGAACGATGCGGACGGCTTCACGTGCCGCTTCATCGGGGTCTTCTATATGAATCGTTTTCACATATTGGGGATATTGCTTTAGTGTGGGGTATTTTTCAAGTATAGTAGAATCTCCGATCATCAAAAACTCTGCAATTCCTTCTTCCAAAGAGCGGGCGATTGCATACTCGGTATTAGGATCGTTGGCACAAACCACGGCTATTCGTTTTCTGTGATTCAGCTTCCTGAGATGTTCTGTGAGCTGGGCGAAATTTAAAATAGGTTTCATAACGTTAGATTTTTAGCAAATATCAGAAAAATGATTGAAAAAATGAGGAATGTATCCCGGAAAAATGCATGTGTTGTATAACATTTTGCTATATTTTATCTGTTTTATCCGTTTGGTGTATGTGGAATCGTTTTTTGATGTATTTTTGCATACAAATCCCCCAAATAATTAAAATGACATGAAACAGTTTAAAAATCTATTATTTATCAGCTTGATTTCCTTATGTTGCTTGCTTGTGTCCTGCAGAACTTCCAAGATTCCTGCCGGATGGGTATTGACATGGGAAGAGAATTTCGATCAGAAGAAGAATTTCGATTCGAAAGTATGGACTAAGATTCCACGGGGCAAATCCGATTGGAATAACTATATGACAGATTTTGATTCTTGCTATTCCATGCGTAAAGGCAAACTGGTATTGAGAGGCATCGCCAACCATACGCAGCTTAATGATACCGCTCCCTATTTGACCGGCGGTGTGTATACAAAAGGCAAAAAAACTTTTGACAATGGGCGTATCGAGATTTGTGCCAAGCTGAATGCCGCCAAAGGAGCATGGCCTGCCATTTGGATGTTGCCGGAAAAAGCGGCTTGGCCGACGGGTGGAGAGATTGACATTATGGAGCGTCTGAATTATGATACCATTGCCTATCAGACAGTACATTCTCATTATACTTATACGTTGGGCATCAAGAATAACCCGGTTTCACATTCTACAGGAGCGATTCAGCCCAACCGTTACAACGTGTATGCTGTTGAAATGTATCCCGACAGTCTTTCATTTTATGTCAATGACGTACATACGTTCACTTATCCCCGTATACAGACAAAGGAAGAAGGGCAGTTCCCATTCAATCAGCCTTTTTATCTGTTGATTGATATGCAGTTGGGCGGCTCGTGGGTTGGAGGTGTAGACCCTAAAGATTTGCCGGTGGAGATGGAAGTAGACTGGGTGCGCTTTTATCAACGAAAGTCAACAAAGTAAGATTATAGCATATGGATATTCAGTTTCCCCCTTTTTTGGAGCAGGGCGATAAGATAGTCATAGTGTCGCCTTCCAGTAAGATAGACAAACATTTTCTGAAAGGCGCCAAGAAGCGGATGGAGTCATGGGGCTTGAAGGTTGTCATAGGAAAGCATGCCGGTGGCTCTTCCAGCAGATATGCGGGCACGATCAAGCAACGCCTTAAAGACTTGCAGGATGCGATGGACGACCCGACTGTAAAGGCCATTCTTTGCAGTCGCGGGGGATATGGTGCCGTGCATCTGATAGATAAGATTGATTTCACCGGGTTTTGTGAGCACCCGAAGTGGCTGCTTGGATTTAGTGACATTACGGTATTGCACAATTTGTTTCAGAAAAACGGATATGCATCTTTGCATTCATTGATGGCACGCCATCTGACTGTGGAACCGGAAGACGATCCGTGCACCCTTTATTTGAAAGATATCCTGTTCGGGCAATTGCCTGTTTATACTTGCGGGAAGCATAAGTTGAATAAGCAGGGAAGCGTGCAAGGCACTCTGCGGGGTGGGAATATGGCGGTGGCTTACGGCTTGCGGGGCACTCCTTATGATATTCCGGCAGAAGGTACGGTGCTGTTTATTGAAGATGTCAGTGAGCGCCCTCATGCCATCGAACGGATGATGTACAATCTGAAATTAGGCGGTGTGCTCGAGAAACTGTCAGGGCTTATCATCGGGCAGTTTACTGAATATGAAGAAGATCGCTCTTTGGGGAAAGATTTGTATGCGGCCTTGGCTGATTTGGTCAAAGAATATGACTATCCGGTCTGTTTTAATTTCCCGGTTGGGCATATCACTCATAATTTGCCGCTTATCAATGGCGCAAAGGTTGAGTTCACTGTAGGAAAAAAAAAGGTCGAATTGAAGTTTATTTGTTAATAATCTATTCCATCTGAATGATGCTGTGTTGAAAATGATTAATTTTGAGGCATTAATAGAAAAAGAATGATGAAAAAGAAACCTATGATAGTATTGGCAAGTGCCTTTTTGTTGTTATCGGCATTCGCTTGCGGAGGTGGCAACAAGGTGAATAATACGGATGAACAAGATGGAAAGATTGTGGTAGATGTACCGCGGTTTGATGCGGACAGTGCTTATCTATATGTAAAGAATCAGGTGGACTTCGGGCCGCGCGTACCTAATACAAAAGGGCATGTGGCTTGTGGAGACTACTTGGCTAAGCAGTTGAAAGATTTTGGGGCGCAGGTGACCGACCAATATGCCGACCTGATAGCCTATGACGGCACTTTGTTGAAAGCGAGAAACATCATCGGGTCTTATAAACCGGAAAGCAAGAAAAGAGTCGCCCTCTTTGCACACTGGGATACTCGCCCATGGGCGGACAGCGATCCGGACGAGAAGAATCACAAGACACCTATATTGGGCGCAAACGATGGAGCGAGCGGAGTGGGAGTCTTGTTGGAAATAGCCCGCCTGATAAATCAACAACAACCGCAATTGGGCATTGATATCATCTTCCTTGATGCGGAAGATTATGGGGCACACGATCAGAATAGTGACCAATCATGGTGCTTGGGTGCGCAATATTGGGCGCGCAATCCTCATGTGCAGGGATACAATGCCCGTTTTGGTATCTTGCTTGATATGGTAGGCGGCAAGAATACCGTTTTCTTGAAGGAATCGTATTCGGAACAATTTGCACCGGATATCAATAAGAAAGTATGGAAAGCGGCTAAGAAATTGGGATATGGAAAAATGTTCATTGATGAGGATGGTGGCGGAGTGACGGACGACCACTTGTTTGTCAATCGCTTGGCACGTATCAAGACGATTGATATCATCGCGTCCGATCCCGAAGGTGGTTTTACTCCTACTTGGCATACGTTGGCGGACAATATGGAGCATATTGATAAAGGCACATTGAAAGCTGTGGGGCAGACTGTATTGGAAGTAATTTATAACGAGAAATAATATATAATCATGTCAATTAATGAATTGCAAGACGAAGTTATTGCTGAGTTCAGTGACTTCGATGACTGGATGGACCGCTACCAACTACTTATTGACTTAGGAAATGAGCAGGAACCGCTTGGCGAAAAATATAAAACGGAGCAGAATCTGATTGAAGGATGCCAAAGTCGGGTGTGGCTTCAGGCGGATGATGTGGATGGCAAGATTGTTTTTAAGGCGGAGAGTGATGCGTTGATTGTTAAGGGAATCATCGCTTTGCTGATTAAAGTGTTGTCGGGACATACTCCTGATGAGATTCTCAATGCCGACCTTTATTTTATTGATAAAATAGGGTTGAAAGAGCATCTGTCGCCAACACGTAGCAATGGCCTGCTGTCGATGGTCAAGCAGATAAGAATGTATGCGTTAGCGTTCAAGGCTAAAGAGGGGAAGTGAGAACTTCCCTTTTTTTATTCTTGCTTTGCCGAAGCGGCAGTCATGCGGTGCATTGTCGATACGCTGCCGACAAGTATGAGAACTGCTCCTGACAGGACAATCAGATACGGTGTGCCGCTTATCAAATCATCCATGTTTTCTGTCTCCGGATATCGGATGCTGAGATAGACTGCCAAGGAGTTGTTCAGTATGTGCATGAGCATGCAAGGAACCAGGCTTTCGGTTTTATAATACGTCCATGCCAGCAGAATACCGATAAGAAAAGCCGGGAGTATTTGAGCCGGATTAATATGAAAGACTCCGAACAGAAGCGCTGAAATAAGGATGGCCTTTGTCGGGGTGTATTGTTGCAACAGGGCTTTGGTGATGGCACCGCGAAACAGCAGTTCTTCGAGTACCGGACCTACGATGGCTATTGCAAGGATTCCTCCCCAACCGGATTGGAGTATATCGAACGATTGCTCCATGATATTGGGAATCCAGTCGAGCAGCCCCATCAGGGCGGATACTAAAAAGCCGCCGGTAAGAATAGCCAGCCCGCTGCAAATCAGATAAGGAACCGATACCGGTGACCAGGTCGCTTTTTGTGTACTGATGTAACCGGCTTTCCATAGATAAATACCCATCATAATCTGACCTGCCAGTTGTGCCGGAATCATGATGATTTGCGTCAAGGCAGTCTGATCTACATTTCCGGTAGTGACCAATAGATAAATGGTGCAGGGAATCATTATCAGAATAGGGGCGACAATCTGCGCGAGGAGAAGGTCGATCAGTACTAACTTGATGGCTGTCTTCATAAGTTTTTATTGGAGTCTTTATTGACAGTGGCTTATTTAGTTGTAAAGAAACTGCATATAAACATTGCTAACATGGATATAGCTATTACCACGAGGGAGATACTCATAAATGTCTTTTGCATAAGGATTTGTTTTTTAGTTGTTGTTTATATTATTATTCAACCAGTCTTCTATCAGTCTGCCGACAGAAACTTACTTCTTGAGTACTCAGTATGGTTTCCGCTTCTTCAGCATCTTTATGAAGTTGCACTATCAGTTCGTCGATACTTGAGTATTGCATTTCGGGGCGAGTCCGTTTTACAAACGTAAGCCGGATAAACTTATCGTATATATTGGAATGGAAGTGGAGGATATTCACTTCGATTGTTCGGTTGGAACCGTTGTCTATAGTCGGACGAATGCCGATATTCAACATTCCCATATATGTCTTACCGTCGAATGTCACCCATACGGCATAGACTCCGTCGGCGGGAATGAGTTTGTCCGGATTGTCCACACTTAAGTTGGCGGTCGGGAAGCCGATCTTTCTGCCTACCTGATAACCGCCTACCACCGTTCCATCCAAAAAATATTCATATCCTAAGCAGCGGGCAGCCAAGTCCACCTCTCCTTTATGAAGCAACTTACGGATGAGGGAAGAACTGACGGTGACGTTCTGACCGTTTTCCATTTCTATAGGACCGGCGTATGCTTTAGCCCGGATAACCTCTATGCCAATTTCTTTTCCATAGCGCACATAGTCTTCAAACCCTTCGCTGCGGTTGTGACCGAACCGGTGGTCATATCCGATCACCAAACATGCTACTTGAAAGCGCTCTTTTAGAACCTGAGTCATAAACTCGCGTGCAGTCAGTCGGGAGATTTCCGGTGTAAAATCAAGCATCAGGCAGTAGTCCACTCCGATATCGGCCAACAGATTGGTTTTCTCTTCCGGTGTGGTCAGCAGCTCCGGCCGATAGTCGGCATTCATCACTTTGCGGGGATGAATGGGAAAAGTGACCAATGCAGAACGTAGACTTTTGGCAGCGGCTATCTCTTTCACCTGTTGGATTAGATAGCGGTGCCCTGCATGAACTCCATCGAAAAAACCGATGGTGGCTACGCAAGGTTCCGGAGTGGAATGCAATATGTCATGTATGATCTGCATTGCTACAAACTTATTTGCTTTTGAAAAGATGGCTCCAGTCTTCACCGGCTTTTGCCGTGTAAGTAGAGATGCCTAATTCTCGGGCTGCTTCACAATTTATTTCCGTATCGTCGATGAAGAGCGTCTCTTGCGGTTCGATCCCGGCATCCTCGATGACAGCTTTAAAGATTTCCGGATCCGGCTTTGCCAAGTGCATCTCATAGGAGAGGTAGGTCTTTTCAAAATAATCTTCTACTTTAAAGGTGCGATAGGGGAATAGCTTCTGGCACACATATTTCCAATGGATCTCATTGGTGTTGCTAAGCAGGTAGACTACATATTTCGAACGCAACTCCAGCAGCAAGTCGAGCTTATAGACCGGCATCTCTCCTAAAAAACTGTTCCATGCTGCGTCTATTTGTTTGTCGCTGACAACTTTGCCTATCATATCCCGAATCTCATTCCGGAACTCGGCGGAGGTGATCAGCCCTTTTTCCTGTTGGATGAATACACCATGCAATTGTTGAACGTCCAAATACTTTTCTACGTCTGCGAATCCTAATTTCTTAAAATTCTCTATGCATCGTTGGCGGTCGAGATTGACAAGCACACCGCCCAAATCAATAAGGAGGTTTTTAATTCCTTTACTTTTCATTTTTACTCTTTTTGTGAATGATGCGTTGTGCAAGGCGGACTATTTCTCCAACCCATAACACCATGGACGAAATGCCTGTAATGAGAAGCCAGGTTTGCCAGTCGAGTGGTGTCGTACGGAATACATCCCCACCGAATTGCACAATCAAAAATTGTCCGACCAGAATGGCCAGCACAACGAATTCCATACCATATGATTGAGAAAGCCCTTTGAATGCCGAGTCGGTAGTCCCGAACACACGGGCATTGAAGAGATTCCAGAATTGTAACATGACAAAGAAAGTGAAGAAGACAGTAAGGTTGTGCGTATCCATACCTTTCGGACTGTGGTCGAAATAATAAATCATTCCGAGCAGTATGATAAGGAAGATAGAACCTACGCCTATTATATCAGACCGCATCGCTTTAGTAATGATAAAATCAGTGCTGCGACGGGGCTTTTCATGCATCACGGTTTCACTGGGCGGAATGGAAGCCAATGCCAATGCGGCAAAGGTGTCCATAATCAGGTTTACCCACAACATTTGCGTTACGGTCAGCGGAAGTTCCGTGCCGATGGCCGAACCCAACAGTACGATAAGCAATGCAACGAAATTGATTGTCAACTGGAAGACGATGAAACGCTGGATATTCTTATAAAGCGAACGTCCCCACATGACAGCGGTCCCGATACTGTTGAACGAATCGTCGAGCAAGGTGATGTCACTGGCTTCTTTGGCAACGGAAGTCCCTGTTCCCATTGACAAGCCTACTTGGGCATGATTCAATGCGGGAGCGTCATTCGTTCCGTCTCCGGTCACGGCCACTACCGCTCCTTTTTGCTGGAGCAATTGTACCAGACGCTGTTTGTCTGTCGGGCGGGCGCGCGACATGATTTTGATATCCATCACTCTGTCTAATGCCTCTTCGTCACTCAATGCGGCGAATGCCACTCCGGTGATGCGATTCCGTTCCGTATCCGTTTCCGGATTCCAAAGGCCTATCTGCCGGGCGATTTCCGTGGCTGTCCCCGGTGTGTCACCGGTCACAATCTTGATGCTGATACCCGCCGACTGGCATTTGGCTACGGCTGCAGGCACATCCGGACGAATCGGGTCGGAAATGGCTACGATACCCAAGAAGTTCAAGTCATTGGCAGACACCAGCTCCGTACAGTCATTCGGCTCGTTTTCTCCGACGATCTTGAAAGCAAACCCCAGTGTGCGCATCGCCATATTCTGATAACGCAGCAATTGCGCTTCTACTGTCGAGTGGTATTCCACCGTATCTATCCGTTTACCGTCCAGCACGACTTCCTTGCACTTTCCGAATACGATTTCCGGTGCTCCTTTGATATAGAGTATCTTCTTTCCTATGGATGGTGATTCTACAAGTGTAGCCATGAACTTCCGTTCGGTAGAGAATGTCAACTGGTCGAGGATATGTGCCTTCTCCCGAAGTCCTAAATAGTCTTTGCCTTGACTGTTCAGCCATAGCAACAAAGCTACTTCGGTCGGGTTTCCTACTCCTTTGGGCTTTTCACCGGCAACCGTTTCTTCAAGAAAGGCGGTGGAATTGACGCTGATACCTTCTGCGATAAGTGCGCTGATATCATCATCGGACAGGATTTTGCCATCTTTGATACCATAGAAGTCGGGTTCGTGCACCTGCATCTGGTTCTGTGTCAGTGTGCCGGTCTTATCCGTACATATCACGGTGATGGCTCCCATCGTTTCACAGGCGTGCATCTTTCGCACCAAGTTGTTGGTTGAAAGCATACGGCGCATATTCAGTGCCAGACTGAGAGTGACGCTCATCGGCAACCCTTCGGGAACGGCCACAACAATCAATGTTACCGCCATCATGAAATATTTGAGGGTTCGCTCAAAAACCGGCAGCCATTCGCGCCAACCGTTCAGTGTACTGAAATCATAATAGAGCAGCACATCTTTCACGAAGAAGATAAGGAAAGCAAGACCGGCAACGGTGAAGCCTATTTTCCCGATCAGATTGGCAAGTTTCGTCAACTGTATATTCAGCGGTGTCGGCTCAAGGTTGTCCTCCGTGCTTTGGCGGGCCACTTTCCCGATTTCGGTGGCGTCTCCCACGTGCATCACACGCATGGTTCCATGTCCGTCCACTACCGTAGTGCCACGCATCACCAAGTTGGAAGCATACGTTGCTTCCTTGTCAAAATCAGCTTCTATAGTGGTCTTGTTGATAACAGGTTCTCCGGTCAGGTTAGATTCGTTTACCTGCAAGGATATGGCTTCCAAAAGTTCACCGTCTGCGGGTATCTCCTCACCGGTCTCTAAAAGGACTATATCGCCTACCACAATATCTTTACGGGGCACTTCCTGTACATGTCCGTTGCGGATAACTTTCACTAATGTCTCTTCATTGACGGCATTCAGCAGGTCGAATTTCTTATTGGCATCATATTCGAAGAAGAAGCCGATGCCTGTAGCCAGCAGGATAGCGGCAATGATTCCGATTGTCTCTGCGTATTCGTTCTCGATGAAAGAGATGACTAATGAAAATGCGGCTGCCACTAACAATACGCGTACAACCGGGTCTTCGAATTTTTCGAGATAGAGCTTCCAAAGGGAAGGGCGCTTGGGAGGCGTTAACAGGTTAATGCCATTTTTTTCCCTGCTTTGTAGGACTTCGTCATCAGTAAGTCCTATATGATAAAAGTCATCTTTATTTGTACTCATGCAGAAACATGCGTTTAGTTTAGGCTACAAAAGTACAACATAATATTGTGATTGAATGTTTAATTAAAACTTTTTATGAAGTCGGATTTATTATTGCGGCTTATCGCATGCTTGGTAAGGTATGGTAAACCAGAATGTAGAACCTTCACCTTCTACGGATTCCGCACCAATCTGTCCGCCCAGTTTGTTGACAATGGTTTGAGAGATAGAAAGTCCCAATCCCGTTCCGTTCTTCTCTTTGTTCAGCTTCACAAACCTGTCGAAGATGTGTGGCAATTTATCGGCCGGAATACCTGTGCCGGTATCCTTCACATAAAAGTATATTTGGGTGTCCCGGATTTCGTATCCGATACGGATAGTGCCTTCATGCGTGAACTTAATCGCATTGGATATGAAATTTGAGATCACTTGAGCGATACGGTTGCGGTCGGTCAATATGTGACAGGAGGAACGCGATGGCTCTGTTAGGATTTTAACTGTTTCGCCGGCATCGTTTATCCGCATTTGGAAGAGTTGCTGCAAGTCTGAAAGCAACAGGTTGACATCCACCGGTGCATACACAAATTCCAAAGTGCCTGCTTCAATCTTTGACATATCGAGAATATCATTGACCAATTGCATCAGTAGATCGACATTCATCTTTATGATTTCCTGATATTGCGCTTTTTCCTCTTCTGTATTCGCACTGCCTATTATTTCTGCAAATCCGGTAATGGCATTGAGTGGCGTACGTATCTCATGGCTCATATTAGCCAAGAAAGCCGATTTGGATATATCGGCTTTCTCTGCTTTCTCCTTGGCGCGTTTCAGTTCCTCTTCCACTTTTTTCAGGCGGGTGATATCATGAACGGTCAGTACCATGTTTTCTTTCCTGTCCAGAAGAAAGAATGAACCGGATATGACAACATTGCATGCAACAGTCTCATTCTCGGAGACGGCTATATTCAGTGTGGCTTCGAGATCGGTGAAGTTCTTTCTTTGTTTGAATGCTTGTCGTATGGCTGCACGCACCGGACAGGCACTGCATAATTGGTGAGTACCGCAGCCATTGGGGGCACTTAGTGCGTTATGGCATTGCAGCAGATCACCCACTCTTTTATCTTCCAGTCCTTTTTTTGTTCCTGTTTTCTGATAATAGTTGGTTTTCAATACTTTGAAGTCGTTGTCAATTAAAAGAATATAGGCATGTACATTCTTAAGAATCGCACTGGTGATGTGATTCGTGTGTGCCAACTTTCTGGATTCCCGGAATAAGCGTCGTTGTACTTGGATACATTTTCTGCGTTCCCATAGGAAACAGAGCAACTGGATGCCGCATAAAACTATTAATATTGATAATAATGCTATAAGCATATCGGTATTATATTGTCGTTTTAATAAAATAAATACGATTGCAAATATAGTTTTTTTTTCTTTCAGTACCTAAAATCCGTGAAGTTTAGTATGTTTTCTTTTTATGGCTTTTAGTTTCAGCAGTTGATTCGCATTAGTCGCATGAACTTTTAATTTATAGGTTTCACCCGTTTCACCTCACGGGTTAAATCCTGAAAATGAGATTGCTATGGGTGAAGGGGATAGCCGAAATATGGTGAACCTCCTCGTTTTCGCTTTCACCTATGGAATTTATTCATATATGCTGAATATATAGACATGCCAACTCAAGTATTAATAGATAGGGACTAAAGTGTTAATAGCTGACACTTAGACTATTAATAGCTGATGTCTCATCTGTTAACAGCTTGCGGCTCATCTATACTATATCAGACATAGGGTTTACCCTAATCATATTTCCATTAGCTATAATGATATCCGGATATGCTATAATGATATTTGTTTTAGCTCAAGGGATATTTTGAAAAAAACAAGGTGAAACCGATAATGCCCGGTTTCACCTGATTTCACCCCCTGCCTTCACCCGCTATCGCCTTGTTCATCGGCCTTTCGTGATGAGGTGAAACCGGTGAATGGCAATTATCTTATAAGAGGTGGTATAAAGAAGTATTGAACAAATATCGTACTATTTGTGTTATATAATATAGAAACCCAATAAAAACGAATGTTATGAAGAAGTACATTTGCACGGTCTGTGAATATATTTACGACCCCGAACAAGGAGATCCGGAAAGTGGAATTGAACCGGGAACCGCATTTGAAGATATTCCCGATGATTGGACTTGCCCGCTATGTGGAGTCGGGAAAGAAGATTTTGAGCCATACGAGGGATAAAGCCAGGCGTCTTGTCGATAATAGAGAAAAGGAGAATCTGCCGTGCCGAAGCATAGGGCAGATTCTCCTTTTCCTCTATCTGTTTCTTAAACTGATCGTTGTCTTAAGAAGCCTTCTTTTCTTTCACATCGCTACTCGCTTCCACCACGTTTACTACATAATCTCCTAATTTCTCACATTCGGCGATTATATCCATGTAATAAACCCCCATCTGATAATCATATTCCTTGTTGTTCACATCAAGGATATTCTGGTTCTTCAGTTGGTTGCGGTAATTGTTGATTTCGTTCTCGATATTGAAAGACTTGTTGATGTCGATACTCTGATGTTCAGGTTTCTCTACTACCACAATCATCTGTGCGAGGGCATCATTGGTCAGCTTCATCATGAAGTGAATATGCTCGTATTGCTTCTCGGTGAAATCCTGGTTCGTTTGACGCTTCCGGTTGATGGTGCGTGCCAGATTGTAACAACTGTCTCCGATGCTTTCGATTTCCGTCACTTCGCGCAACATGGCACGTATCTGCAACTTACTCTCGGAACTCAAACGACCTTCGGATACCTGATTCAGATAGTTGGCAATCTCCAACTCCATATTGTCGCTGATATTCTCGTATTTCTCTATCCGGCTGAATAACTTGTTGAAATCATCATCCTTTTCCGTATGCAGCAAGTCCTGCACCATGCCGAACATACGGTGCGTACGTTCGGCGAAAAGATGGATTTCCTTACGTGCCTGAAGAATGGAAAGCTCTGCTGTAGAGAGCATACCGCCGGTGATAAACCGCAGTCTCGGTTCTTCGTCCTCTTCCTTCGGGTGAATTAAAGCACATACGGTACGCTCGATCAGCTTCACGGCCCATATCAGGATACATACGTTGCATATATTAAAGATGGAGTGAAAGGCGGATAACTTGTATGATATGGCAACTTCCGGATTGTTTGTCTGGAAGAAAGTGTCTACCACCCAGTTGACCAAGTACATGAACGGGTGGAAAATAATCAACACCCAGATAACACCGAACACATTAAAAACAAAATGCGCCAATGCTGCCCGCTTAGCCTGTGTGTTGGCTGTTAACGCGGCAAGATTGGCGGTGATGGTAGTTCCGATATTTTCTCCTAATACGAGGGCGGCGCCGAGCTCAAGGCTTATCCATCCGTTGGCACACATAATCAGTGTGATTGCCATT
Organism: uncultured Bacteroides sp.; assembly: GCA_934716785.1. Classification (GTDB taxonomy): domain Bacteria; phylum Bacteroidota; class Bacteroidia; order Bacteroidales; family Bacteroidaceae; genus Bacteroides. The sequence continues at coordinate 28,947 of CAKUYM010000009.1, forward strand.
GTGGCGGCGGATGCCTGCACGATCATTGTCAGTATGGTACCGATGAACAGGAACAGGAGGATGGAGAAGAAACCCATATCCGTGTAATTCTGTACAAAGGCGAGCATTTCGGGATTGGCATTCAGGTCGGGCGCATTTGCTTTCAGGTAAGAAAGTCCCATGAAGAGGAAAGAGAAGCCGAAGATGAATTCACCGATGGATTTGCGGTTGCTTTTGCCGGAGAAGATAAGCGGAAGGGCAATGGCCAGAAGAGGGAGGGCAAAGGCGGCCATATCAACCTTAAATCCGAAAATTGAGATGATCCAGGCAGTGACCGTAGTACCGATATTGGCACCCATGATGACACTGATGGATTCGGCAAGTGTGAGCAACCCGGCATTAACGAAACTCACGACCATGACCGTCGTTGCTGAAGAGGACTGGATAAGGGCAGTGATTAACACGCCTGTCAAAACTCCCGTTACCCTGTTGGTAGTCATTGCCGTCAAGATACTTCGTAGTCTGTCACCCGCGACCTTTTGCAAGCCCTCGCTCATAATCTTCATCCCGTACAGGAAGAGTCCTAATGAGCCTATGAGCTTTAAAAAATCATAAAAAGAATATTCCATCTATAATATTTTTAATGGTTATTTGTTCTCAATCTGATTATTAGTATATTAGTCCCAATTTTTTCACCTTTTTAAAGAACTCGATGAAACAGATGTTACAAATATGTTGCAAAAATAACAATATTTCTAAAGAATTCCCTATCGGGAGCTCACTTTTGGATATTTATTATGGTTTTAATCTTGATTTTCCTTATCAAGTAGTCAGCGCCAAGGTCAATAACCGTTCCGAGGGGCTTAATTTCAGAGTATATAATAATAAGGATGTGGAGTTTCTGGATGTGAGAGACCAATCCGGTATGCGCACCTATGTCCGTTCGCTCTGCTTTGTATTGTTCAAGGCTGTCACGGAGTTGTTTCCCGAAGGAAAGTTGTATGTGGAGCATCCTGTGTCAAAAGGCTATTTCTGTAACCTGCGTATCGGCCGTCCCATCGAACTGGAAGATGTGAAGCGCATCAAGCAACGTATGCAGGAGATTATTGCCGAAAACATACCTTATCATCGTATTGAATGTCACACAACGGAAGCTGTACGTGTTTTCAGCGAACGGGGAATGAAAGATAAGGTGCGGTTGCTTGAGACGTCCGGTTCTCTTTATACCTATTATTATACGTTGGGCGACACGATAGATTATTATTATGGTAATCTGCTGCCCAGTACCGGATATATAAAGCAATTCGATATCGTGAAGTATTACGATGGGTTACTTCTCCGGATTCCAAGCCGTGAGAACCCGAATGTATTGGAAGAGGTGGTGAAGCAGGAGAAGATGCTGGATGTATTTAAGGAATATCTGAATTGGAGCTCTATCATGGGGCTCAGCAATGTAGGTGATTTCAATCTTGCATGTGAAGAAGGGCATGCCACGGACTTGATTAATGTTGCCGAAGCCTTGCAAGAGAAAAAGATAGCCCAGATAGCCGATACCATCTTTCACCGTGGAGAGAATGGCAGCCGTGTGAAACTTGTACTGATTGCCGGGCCTTCGTCTTCGGGAAAGACTACTTTCAGCAAACGTCTCTCTATCCAGTTGATGACAAACGGTTTGAAGCCTTACCCCATTTCATTGGACAATTATTTTGTGGACCGTGAAGAGACTCCTTTGGATGAAAACGGAAACTATGATTACGAATCTCTTTATGCACTCGACTTGGATTTGTTCAACCGGCAACTGCAAGCCTTGCTGCGTGGCGAGGAGGTGGAACTGCCGCGTTTCAACTTCTCCCTTGGCAAGAAGGAGTATAAAGGAGATAAACTGAAGATAGAGGATAATACGATTCTGATTCTGGAGGGCATTCATGCGCTGAATCCGGAACTGACACCTCATATTCCCGCCGAACGTAAGTTCAAGATTTACGTGTCTGCACTGACTACCATTTCTCTGGACGATCATAACTGGATTCCGACCACCGACAACCGTTTGTTGCGCCGTATTATCCGTGACTTCAATTATCGCGGATATTCTGCCCGTGAAACGATTTCACGCTGGCCCAGTGTGCGTGCCGGTGAGGATAAGTGGATATTCCCTTATCAGGAGAATGCCGATGTCATGTTCAACTCGGCGTTGCTTTTCGAGTTTGCCGTGCTTCGCCTGCATGCGGAGCCTATCTTGATGGGAGTTCCGCGCAACTGTCCCGAATATTGCGAAGCCTATCGGCTTTTGAAATTCATTAAATTCTTTGTTCCGGTGCAGGATAAAGAGATTCCGCCTACTTCACTGCTCCGTGAGTTCTTGGGTGGAAGCAGTTTTAAATACTAAAAATAGTAGAAGCATACAAAGATCATTCCTCTTATTTAACTTTAAGATAGCGAACTTTTAATGGTCTGTTCTGTTATGAGTTTACGTATAACAATAAAGAGAGAGGATATGATTTTTTATAATAGTCTTTTGGCAAAATGGTTTTTGGGAAAAGAGAATAGAGAGAAGCATTATTTTATGGTGTGTGGTTTCTTTTTTACCCGATATAAGTATTTGGAGGCGTGGGAAGATATGGAAATGCGGATTCATGCCAGACAGTTTTGGGAGTGTTTCCTTCTGACCCTGTTGCCGGCATTGGTTTTGTCATTGGTATATTCTTGGTGGTGGATGATACTTCCATTCATGACATACCATATATTCTATTGGCTGGAAAAAACGTTCCGTCCCCATTCGGTGTTCGATTGGGAAGCGATAGAAAATTGTGGCGACTCACTTTATATCCGGAAAAGAAAATCGTATGCATGGATGAAGTGGTATGGAAAGAAAACCTTGCCTTTGTCCGATTGGGATGATTGAAAGACTATAAAATAATGAGGGAATGAAAATAATGAGGGCATGTCATGGATATCCAATGTTGACACGCCCTCATTATCGTTTATATCACCTTTGTGCCCGCTTATCTCAGTGCTTCTACCTCTTCCGGAGTCAAAGGTATCTTCTTTCCTAATCTGCGGGCACCGGTTTCAGTAATCAGGTAATCTTCTTCATTGCGGATACCACCGAAATCCTTGTAAGTCTCTACCACATCGTAATTGATGAAATCGGCAAACTTCTTTTCCGCTTTCCACATATCAATCAGTTCGGGAATAAAGTAAATGCCCGGTTCTACGGTATGTACAAATCCCGGTTCCAACGGAATGGCAAGGCGTTGTGACTTGCGGCCGAATTGTGTGCTCTTCGGCTGCCCGTTGTATCCTACCCATATCTCTCCCAAGTTTTCCATGTCGTGTACATCCAGCCCCATCATGTGGCCTAATCCGTGCGGATAGAACAAGGCATGGGCGCCTTCGCGAACGGCATCCTCTGCATTTCCTTTCATCAGTCCGAGCGCTTTCATTCCTTCTACCATCACGCGGGCAGACAGTTCGTAAACTTCCATATAAGGAATTCCCGGACGGAGCGCTTTCACCGATTCGAGGTGCATGGCATTCTGTATTTCGTAAACCTCGCGTTGGCGGGGCGTGAATTTCTTGTCGGCAGGGATTGTAGACGACATATCGCCCGCATAGCCTGATTCGACTTCCGCACCGGCGTCAATCAGGAACAAATCACCCGGTTTCACCTTGTTGCCATGATAATGGTTGTGTAGCGTTTGTCCGTTGATTGTCGCAATTGTGGCAAAAGAGAGTTCGCAGTTGTTGGCTTCTGCCACACGGTTCATCTCCGCTACCACTTCATATTCGTACATACCCGGACGGAGTACTTTCATGGCGGTGATGTGCATATCGGCAGTCACATCGCACGCTTTTTCTATTTCCACAATTTCTTCCGCTGATTTGTAATTGCGTTGGGCAACGACAGCCCGGATAAAAGGAACGGAACCTTCCTGGTGTGCAGGCGGTATTCCCAACCAGTCCATCAGCTTCAGCTTATGTTCGGGGCGGTAAGGTGGCAGATAATGAATGGCTTTCCCTTTCTGTACACACTTATGAAGATAGCTTACAATTTCGGCAGACGGCATTAAATCGGTAATACCTACCCGTTCGCACTTGTCACGCAATGTCGGCTGCGAGCCCATCCATACGATGGCGTCAATAGAAAGTTCATCACCGAAAATAATCTCCTTATCTTCATCGATATCTATGATTGCCGAAAGGCTGGCGCATGACAGTCCGAAGTAATAAAGGAATGTTGAGTCCTGCCGATAACGGAATGTGTTATCCTCATAATTAAGTCCGCACTCGTCATTTCCAAGAAATAACAATACTCCAGAGCCTAAATTCTTTTTCAGCAGGGCTCTTCGCTGCATATACGTTTCTTTGGCAAACATAATAGTCTTAATTTTTTTGGTTCGTACCACAAAGATAATGAATTTAGTGTTATAGGATTAAAAATAATCTCTTTAATCTGTGTAATCTCTGGTTAAAAGGTTATTTTTGTAGCGAGAAATGATAGTAAAGTAAAAACGAATATGGCACAAGGTTCCCGTCAAATACAATCTCAGGCGCAGCAGCAGATACAGACGCTGTCGCCTCAGCAAATTCTCACAGTGAAATTGCTGGAACTTCCCGCTGTAGAGTTGGAAGACCGTATTCATGCCGAACTACTTGAAAATCCGGCTCTTGAAGAAGGCAAAGAAGAAAATGCCGCTGATGAATATTCCGAAACCGGTGTTTCGGAAGAGGACATGGAGGATGCCAATGAATATGATGCTTTAAACGACTACCTTACCGAAGATGATATTCCCGACTATAAATTGGCGGATAACAACCGCGGGGCAAAGGATGAGCAGCAAATGGATATACCGCTCTCGGACAGCACCTCTTTCTACGAAGTACTGAAAGATCAGATTTTTGAACGGAATTTGACGAAACATCAGGATGAACTGGTGGAGTATCTCATCGGTTCGTTGGATGACGACGGTCTGCTACGCAAATCGTTGGAGAGCATCTGTGACGAACTTGCCATTTATTCGGGCATAGAATCGACGGAAGAGGAACTCGAAGAAGCATTGCATATCTTGCAGGGTTTTGACCCGCCGGGCATCGGTGCGCGCACCCTTCAGGAATGCTTGCTGATACAGATAGCACGGAAGAGGAAGGAGGAACGGATTCCGGCTCCCATACTCGACCTCGAAGAGCGTATCATCCGCGACTGCTATGAGGAGTTCACCCGCAAGCATTGGGATAAGATAATCAGGAAACTTGATGTTGACGAAACTACCTTCAAGACGGCAATCAATGAAATCACCAAACTGAATCCTCGTCCGGGTGCTTCTTTAGGCGAAGCCATCGGTAGGAATTTCCAGCAGATAACGCCCGATTTTATCGTAGACACGTATGATGACGGAACGATCAATGTCAGTCTCAATAGCCGTGATGTTCCCGATCTCCGCATAAACCGCGACTTCTCGAAAATGATGGAAGAGCAAACGAAGAATAAAGCTGTCCAAACCAAAGAAGCAAAGGAGACGATGATGTTTCTGAAACAGAAGTTGGATGCGGCACAAGGATTCATCGATGCAATCAGACAGCGGCAGAATACCTTGCTGATTACCATGCAGGCAATAGTCGAACTGCAACGCCCGTTTTTCCTCGAAGGAGACGAGTCTTTGCTGAAGCCGATGATCTTGAAAGATGTGGCCGAACGCACCAAGTTGGATATCTCGACAATCTCACGGGTGAGCAACAGCAAATATGTGCAGACAAATTTCGGAATCTATTCGCTGAAGTTCTTTTTCAACGACGGATACACCACGGAGGGCGGTGAAGAGATGTCTGTCCGCGAAATCCGTAAGATTCTGAAAGAATGTATCGATGGTGAGGACAAGAAGAAACCGCTGACAGATGATGAATTGGCGGAAATCCTGAAAGAGAAAGGATATCCTATCGCCCGACGGACAGTGGCGAAATACCGCCAGCAACTGAATCTCCCTGTGGCGAGACTCAGAAAATAACAGGTCGGGAAAATAAATAAGAACGAGAATTGTAATCAGCAATCAATAACTCAATAATAAAAAAGAAGTGGACAGAGAAAGAGAGCATATCATAGCGGATAAGACGATGTTGCAGGTGGCAAGAGTCACTTCGATATTGTTCACCCCATTTTCTATTCCGTTTTTATCGTTTTTGGTGCTATTCCTGTTTTCTTATCTACGCATCATGCCGATGGTATATAAGTTGATTGTATTGGGAATTGTCTACTGCTTCACCATACTGACGCCCACCATCACCATTTTCCTGTTCCGCAAGATCAATGGCTTCGAGCGCCGGGAGTTGGGCGAACGCAAGAAACGCTATATACCTATCTTGCTGACCATCATTTCATATGTGTTCTGCCTGCTGATGATGCGCAAGCTGAATCTGCCTTGGTATATGACGGGTATTATCCTCGCCTCCTTGGTGGTGTCTGTCATCTGCATCGTGGTCAACCTGAAATGGAAACTGAGCGAACACATGGCGGGGATAGGCGGAGTGATAGGAGGGTTGGTCTCTTTCAGCGCCCTGTTCGGTTATAACCCGGTGGGGTGGTTGTGTCTGTTCATCCTGATAGCCGGTGTTCTCGGTTCCGCCCGCATTATCTTGGGCCACCACACGTTGGGTGAGGTGTTTTCCGGTTTTGTCGTCGGTCTGGTATGCGCCCTTCTGGTGCTTCATCCGGTGAGCAACATCTTATTTCGAGTGTTTTTATTTTAAAACAGTATAAATCCTAAAAACTAATTATTATGAATTTTCCACAGAATTTGAAGTACACGAGCGAACACGAATGGATTCGCATTGAAGGAGACATCGCTTATGTAGGTATCACAGACTACGCTCAAGAACAATTGGGTGATATTGTGTTTGTAGATATACCTACTGTAGGCGAAACGCTGGAAGCCGGCGAAGTATTCGGTACCATCGAAGTCGTGAAAACCATTTCCGACCTTTTCTTGCCAGTGGCCGGTGAGGTGCTGGAGCAGAACGAGACATTGGAAGAAAGTCCGGAACTGGTGAACAAAGATCCTTATGGCGAAGGCTGGCTGATCAAGATGAAACCGGCAGACCCGAAAGCAGTAGAAGACCTGTTGGACGCCGAAGGCTATAAAGCTGTGGTAAACGGATAACGACTCCCTTGCCGCACCTCAAATAGTGAATAGTAAATTGTAAAATAGTAAATTGAAATGACTCCAATTGTAAGTATCATCATGGGCAGTACGTCCGACCTTCCCATCATGGAGAAGGCTGCGCAACTGCTGAATGATATGCATGTACCGTTCGAAATGAACGCGCTTTCCGCTCACCGCACGCCTGAGGCTGTGGAAGAGTTTGCCAAGAATGCCCGCAACCGCGGCATTAAAGTGATTATTGCCGCTGCCGGAATGGCTGCCGCCCTTCCCGGTGTGATAGCGGCCAACACTACACTTCCCGTCATCGGAGTGCCCATAAAAGGTTCCGTTCTCGATGGTGTGGATGCTCTTTATTCCATCATCCAGATGCCTCCGGGCATTCCTGTTGCCACCGTTGCCATCAACGGAGCGATGAATGCAGCCATCCTGGCCGTTCAGATGCTGGCATTGAGCGATGAGAAGTTGGCGGAAGCGTTTGCTGCTTACAAGGAAGGACTGAAAAAGAAAATCGTAAAAGCAAACGAAGACCTGAAAGAAGTCAAGTTTGAATATAAGACGAACTAATGGATCTATTCAATTATTTTCGAAGAGAGACCACAGAAGTGAATATTGGGGCTGTACCGTTGGGTGGCCCCAATTCTATTCGTGTGCAGTCGATGACCAACACGTCTACGCAAGACACGCAGGCTTGTGTGGAACAGGCGAAACGTATTGTCGATGCGGGTGGCGAGTATGTCCGCTTGACAACGCAGGGCATCAAGGAAGCGGAGAATCTGAAGAACATCAACATCGGTTTGCGCAGCCAGGGATATATGGTTCCGTTGATTGCCGATGTACATTTCAATCCGAAGGTGGCGGACGTAGCGGCTCTGTATGCGGAAAAGGTGCGCATCAATCCGGGGAACTACGTAGATGCAGCGCGTACTTTTAAGAAACTGGAATACACAGACGAGGAGTATGCGCAGGAGATACGGAAGATTCGCGACCGGTTTGTCCCTTTCTTGAATATCTGTAAAGAGAACCACACAGCCATTCGCATCGGAGTGAATCACGGATCTCTGTCCGACCGCATCATGTCACGCTATGGCGACACGCCCGCAGGGATGGTGGAGTCTTGCATGGAATTTCTACGTATCTGCGTAGCAGAGAACTTCACCGATGTAGTGATTTCCATCAAAGCGTCTAATACGGTGGTGATGGTGAAAACCGTCCGTTTGCTGGTGGACGTAATGGAGAAGGAAGGCATGGCTTTCCCGTTGCATCTCGGTGTGACGGAAGCCGGTGACGGGGAAGACGGGCGTATCAAGTCCGCACTCGGTATCGGTGCACTGTTGAGCGACGGGCTGGGCGATACCATCCGTGTCTCTTTGAGCGAGGCTCCCGAAGCGGAAATACCCGTTGCCCGCAAGTTGGTGGATTACATCTTGTTGAGGCAGAACCATCCTTACATACCGGGAGTGGTGGCGCCTGATTTCAATTACTTGTCGCCCGAACGCCGGAAGACGCGGGCTGTCCGTAATATCGGTGGTGGAAACGTGCCTGTGGTCATTGCCGACCGCATGGACGGAAAGACGGAAGTGAATCCTCAATTCACCCCGGATTATATCTATGCCGGACGTGCCTTGCCCGAACAGCGCGAAGCGGGTGTGGAATATATCCTCGATGCCGACGTATGGCGAGGGGAGACCGGCACATGGCCAGCTTATAATCATGCGCAACTTCCATTGATGGGTGGCTGCAATGCAGAACTCAAGTTCCTGTTCATGCCTTATATGGCGCAGACGGAAGAGGTGATAGCCTGTTTGAAGCAGCATCCCGAAGTCGTTGTCATTTCTCAAAGTAACCATCCGAACCGGTTGGGCGAGCATCGTGCATTGGTTCATCAACTGACCACGGAAGGACTGCAGAATCCGGTAGTCTTCTTCCAGCATTATGCGGAAGGCAATGCGGAGGATTTGCAGATAAAATCTGCCGCTGATATGGGTGCATTGATTTTCGACGGACTTTGCGACGGCATCTTCCTGTTCAATCAAGGTGGTCTGAGCCATGCGGTGGTGGATGCCACTGCTTTTGGAATCCTGCAGGCAGGGCGCACTCGTACTTCCAAGACGGAGTATATCTCTTGTCCCGGTTGCGGACGCACGCTTTATGATTTGGAAAAGACGATTGCCCGCATCAAGGCGGCTACTTCACATCTCGCCGGATTGAAGATCGGCATCATGGGCTGCATCGTGAATGGTCCCGGTGAGATGGCGGATGCAGACTACGGTTATGTAGGTGCCGGACGGGGGAAGATCAGTCTTTATAAAGGTAAGGTTTGCGTAGAAAAGAATATTCCCGAAGAAGAGGCGGTGGAGAAACTGTTGGAGTTTATTCGGAACGACAGGGGATAAATAGATTATAATCAATTTGTTGTAGCGGGTAACGGTGGCTACTGTAACCGCTGTTACTGAAATATATTCTGTTTTCTACCATAACTTTTAACTCTTTGGATTTTCTCTGCTACCTTACATTTCTAATGTTTAACTAATCGGCTGGTAGATGGGTGAATGCGTATAAGATACCGTGGCGGATGAATGTGTACTTTCTAAAATTTATAATGTACACTTTCTAAACTTTATGTAGAGAGAAGAGATTGTATAAAAATCAAAGGGTCGTCCTAATATTTAGGACGACCCTTTTAGATTTATTACAAGTAATGTAGTAATTGCTTTTCGTAAAAGAACTGCTACAATATAAGATTCACATAGCTACTGTTTTTGTAGGTTGACAGCATTGCTGTTGCTTTTACCATAAAGGGACTGTATATGCCGCTTTCATCGTATACAGCTACGGATAGTAATAAATTTAGTCCTTGTAATGCCTAATCGGTTTTAATCATCGGTGAATGATTGAGGAAGCCGATAAGGTATTCTTATATATATCCGGATGGTAGCTTTTTAGTTTAGTGAATCTTTTTTGCTTTTAGTCGTTGAGGTTTATGTCATTTTCTGCATCAGTCCAATCGCTGGTTTCAGCATCGAATTGGATTGGCTTCAGAATCGGATCTCCATTTTCATCATAACCACCACCGAAAATTAACGTGTATATATAACGCTTACCAGGTTCCCAGGCTGCTTCGAATGGAACATAAATAGTCTCATAAGTTGTGTCTGAGCCTACAACGTAAACATCGGATTGTTTGATATTACAGTTGATTGCTAAATAAGATTGCTTTACATTATTAGCCTGTGCTATGGTTTTTGTATCTCCTGAGACAGTCCACTTTGTTAATACTTGTGGTATTGTAAGCATAGGAGTCTCATTTGAGATATCAATAGTAGTACTACTTACATTGATTTTTTTCTCTTTTATGATAGTAGTAAGAGGATTAGTAGTTTCATATATTTTCCAGTTGTCAGTTCTAGTCGGATTAGTATCTAAATCATCTGGTAGGGTAAAAACTCCACTTATTTTGAGATTTGCAATCTTCATATCCTTTATAACAACGTTCATTGTAGAAAATTCAGTTTTTGCCTTGAAAACAATTTGAGAAAGTATATGCTTGAATGTAAATTTTACTATGCCATTATTCGTATCTTTGGTCTGATCTTTAGCTATACTATACATTACGTCATGATTTGCATGTATATTCTCATCTGTAATTCCCGCATACTCATCTAGGCAAGTATAATGTATTGTTTGACTATCATGGTTAAAATTCCATACGTAATGCATAGCTGGATCTCCATTTATGAGTGATCCAGGGCTAACAGCATAAAAATCCAACGGGGTATCTTTGGTTGGCCAATAACGAAGCTCTGTCGGGTCTTCATAAGTCCATGCGTCATTTTGTTCATTATGTACAATTTTCACTCCGTCATGAGCAAAATCTGTATCGGTTTTCCCCATAAAAGCAGTTCCATCTTCCGTATAAGCGAACACGTCAAAATCGGTAGTCGTCAAGTTACTTGGTGTAATAGGTGTAGCTTTTGTTTGAGCCTTGTTACTAAGAACATTGAAACCAATCACATTCTGTTGAGAAGTTTCTACATTTGCAATCTCTTCATTGGAACATCCAGTCAGTAATGCTCCAAAGATTGCAGCAAGCATTAAAAAATTCTGTTTCATAATCTTTAAAAAACAAATGTTGATTTTAGTTTATATAGTAGTGGACTAAATTTATCTATGATTTATTATTATTTGATATCTTGAATCATATATCTCGATATTCTCGATATTCCCGATATCCATTTGGTATCCGACCGCTAACGGTTCGGAGGTCGCTTTACGTATTAAAAGATTCTGTTTCATAACAATAAAAATAATCAGTATTCTATCTTGGTTAAAAAATAATGTCTACGTTTACATCGTCCCAATTATCTACATCCACCTCAAATCCTGCACCATCTCCTCCGGATTCCGAAGGTACCTCATAATCAAGATTGATGACGAGATGCACATCACCCAAATGTCCTGCGACCGGAACACTATGTACCTGCCCGGTCACGTCCTCTTCCAATATATGCATCTTGCCGGAACGATTCTTGAGATATAGCCTGAAAACATTGGATTGCACATCCTGCGTAGAATGCCCGAACGTATAAAATCCTCCTTTTATCTGGCTTTGAGCAATCGTTCCACCGAAAAGCAGACTTTCGGACAGATTCTCCGGCAGGCGGTCTTCTGCCATATTCAGTGAACCGGACATTCCCGAAAGGCTTGCACGCAAATCCGCCACGCGCTCTAATCCACGAATACCGTTCACCTCATAAGTATAACGGCACACCATGCTCACCGGAGCCAGCGGCACCACCCTTTCCGTCCCTTTCGGAATGTCTTTCAGACTGATGTCTGTGATATGATCGCCACATAGATAGGGTGGGGTGACACTCATTTGCATACCGTCCGGAGACTGTGCATCCTTGGTATCGGCTGTGAACAGCGTGAAATCTCCTTCATCAACCCATACCATTCCGTCAGCATCGTAGTTGAAACATATCACTTGATAATCATTCTCCGGTATTTCGATTCTGCCGTCCTTTCCTCCGGGAAAATCAAAAGTCCATGTGTCGCCTTTCTTGTTCTTCGGGAAAAACACCACCCGCATACCTTCCGGTTTGTCACGGTCGGAAATCTTGTCCCAGTCGAACACAACCTGTATCGTTGCAAAATGGGGGTGGGCATAGCATAAGTCTTTATGCTCGCAAGCAGTTGTTCCGGCAAGCAACAGAATGAGGACCAGTATGAACCATAGCCTTTTCATAGTCTGCCTCCTTTCTTCTTGTAGAACTTCCTACAGTACTCCCGACAGAACTTCCTGTTGAAATTCTCTCTGCCCACCAGCCAAATCAAAGAGATTTCCGCTTTTGTCGGGATGATCCAGTTGCCGTTGTGCGTGCTTTGCCACACATAGTGGGTGTCGATAGGGAGATACCTCTTATATTGTCCTCTCAAGCATCCTATTCCCAACGTAAAATCTATGT
>CAKUYM010000010.1 GCA_934716785.1 uncultured Bacteroides sp.
GGCGATAGCTAATTTACAAAAAATATTGGAGATTCTGATATATTCCCACCCCTAAAAAGGGTGGGAAACTTTAGTTAGAAAGTTGGCACGAGGACTTGAATGGATGGGAGTCTTTTCAAGATGAATTAGAAAGAATAAACGGGTGCCAAACCGACAACTCGCAAAGCAATGATGGTGAAAGTATTCCTCCGCGGCAAGAGAACCTCAAGACGTTTGATACGGAACACATTCATGATTCAGTGAAGCAGATATAGGGGCAGGGATATTTTTCCGAAAGTACAATATCAGTCCTATTTGTACCTTTGCTCTAAAAATGGATATAGAAATAGAAAGAGTAATATCTGCATTTGAATTGCAGCTAAGGGAATTAGGCTTTTCTGATGATACGGGAGCACTTTTAGTGCAGATAAACATCGGTGGGAAAAGCTATATCATGAGCCGTGGAAACTTGAATAATTTAAGTGCTCCGACTCTGATCCATGGGGTCAATAATGGAATTAACTTTATTGACTTCATGGAGAGTGAAATTCATACAGCAAATGTAGGTGACAGTACCAAAAAACTTCATTTTGATACGCACCGCCAACTTAGAGATTACAAGCAATACCAAGACATCAGGGATGTTAACAGTGATTTCCTCTTTCATCTGGAGACGTTCATGCGAAAAGAAAAGGGACTTTCGATAAATACCATTGCCCGGCACATGAAAGTGATAAAGAGGTATATCAACGTGGCCAGAAAAAAAGAAATCATTTTTAAGGATCCGTTTTTAAACTACACAATCCGTTCGGAAGAAACGCATCGGGAGGCACTTTCGGAAAAAGAACTTGAACTGTTGGAGCAATATCGGCAGCGTTCCGATTCCGACGAGATCATAAATGCTTTTCTCTTCAGTTGCTATACCGGGTTGAGATATTCGGATATTTGCAATATCACCAAGCAAGACATTTATTCCATTAACAGAAAGAAATGGCTTATCATGAAGATGCATAAGACGAATATTGAAGTGAGAATACCTGTCTCTACGATCTTTGACGGGAAGGCTTTGCTTTTAAGTAAGTCCATACCTCGAAGCCGGGGGAGGATATTCCTTCTTGAATCGAATCAGAAAACCAATAGGGGTGTTAAATCAATACTGAAGAAAATAGGCATAAAACGTAATATATCTTTCCACACCGCCAGACATATTAATTCTTCTTACCCATTGAAAATAAGAAACTTACAAAGGTTGTTAGCTTAACAGGTAACGATTTGGAAACCAGCGACTTCTCTATTCTGCAATGTTTTGCATTAATCAAAAGAACACTTTTCTCATTTGCAAAAGTAGTGTTTTTTTCCTTCATTGCCAAAGTTATTTCTCTGAAAAAAGAAAAAATCTAACATCTTATCATTATTGTACATTTGTTGCACATCTTGCTGATGAAAATCAGTAGCACTGTTCTGCTTTTAATTCCATACCGTTTCCACATTATATTTGAGCCTGCCCGTTTGCGAATAGCCTGTCGGCAGATTTGCAGGCCAGCGTGTGTATGTCCACACGCATTTGTATTCACGAGAACCCACACACAGGCAGGCTTGCAGACATTTATACGAATATAACCACCTCTCTTAATCCCTCTTGTACCTCATTCCCATTCTTCTTTTGGGCAGTTTGGGCATCGGGAAACGATGCATTGGAAACTGAAATAATAGCACTTTCCTCAATCCGTTTGCTGACGGATTTTTTGTGCTCACATAAGCACAGCAAGGTGTCCTTTGAGTTACTCAAAGGCTTTTCGGCAGTAACCGAAAAGTGGCAGCAGCAAGGTATGTTTTGAGTAACTCAAAACCTTCGTGGTTACTCCCCGAAAGCCTTGCTGTGCTAGTTGCTTCTCCAAAGTCTAGCAACCTATATATTGAAAAAGAGGATATAGGTTTATATCCCACATCCTCTTTACCTGTTTTCTTGAAAGGCAATTTATCCCCTCTTGGTTAGTAAGTGCCATAATTCCCTTACCCAAAGAACCAGTGAAGAAAGAACCACTATTATCACCCAGTCTATAAGTTTCATTGGAGTACAGTTAAAGAAATCATAAAGAACTTCAACTATCACAATTTGTCCGATGAAAATAATAGCAACAATAGTAAAGAATTCTTTACTCATCTTGAGTTGGAAAAAACTTTTTCTTGTTTCAAATGAACGAGTATTGAACATATACCAAAGGTGCGTCCACACAAAAATTGAAAACAATAGAGTCTGTTCGTATGGTGACAATCCATTGGCTTCACCGAGTTTGCAATGCAACAGGTCTGTCATTTGCGTGATTTCAGTATGCTGGAATATATAAAGGAAAACAACAAGCAGCAAGAAGAAAAATCCGCCAACACCGAGAATGTCTTTCATCATAGGTTTTGTAAGGATGAAGGCTTTACGGTCACGAGGTTTGTCTTTCATTACAGTTTGTGAAGGTGGTAATGAGGCAAGAGCCATAGCACCGAATGTATCCATTATCAAGTTCACCCACAGCATTTGCGTCACGGTCAATGGAGATTCCGTTCCCATGAACGCACCCACCAACACGATAAAACATGCAGCCACATTGACCGTAAGTTGGAACAATAAGAAACGCTGAATGTTTTGATAAAGCGAACGTCCCCACATTACTGCACGACAAATACTGCTGAATGAGTTATCTATAATGGTAATGTCCGAGGCTTCTTTGGCTACGGAAGTGCCGTCTCCCATTGACAAGCCCACATGAGCCGCTTTGAGTGCAGGAGCATCATTCGTACCGTCGCCTGTCACTGCGACCACTTGATTGTTTCTTTGCAGAGATTCAACCAAACGTTTCTTATCCATTGGACGGGCACGAGCTATAATCTTCAATCCAAGCACTTTCTTATCAAGTTCGTCATCTGAAAGTTTCTCAACCTCCGCTCCTGTTATTATTGCACTGTCACTATCTTTTTTAGTCCAGAGTCCGATTTGTCGTCCTATTTCTTTGGCAGTTCCGGGAGTATCTCCTGTTACAATTTTCACATTAATGCCTGCAGCCATACACTTTTGCACGGCTGCTGGAACATCTTTACGGACAGGGTCGGCAATGGCAACAATCCCCATGAAAATAAGTTTTTCAGCAACCACTTTACCATCTGCGATAGCCATATCGCTGTCATTCAATACTTGATATGCAAAACCTAAAGTACGCATTGCGCGATTTTGATAATCCGTCAGTTGTTTGTCAATATCGGCAATATTCACGTTCTTGTCGATTTGCTTGCAGAGGGAACGGATTATTTCGGGAGCACCTTTGACATAGAGAATTTTCTTCCCTCCCAGTTGGGCGGACTCAACAACTGTAGCCATATATTTCCTTTCTGTAGAAAAAGGCAATTCTTCTACTACATTGGCATCTTCTTTCAGATTACGGTAATCAATGCCATTATTTCTAAGCCATAAAAGCAATGCCCCTTCTGTGGGATTACCCAATACCACAGGCTTGTCAGGATTGCTTAAATCCAATGATGCCGTAGAATTAAACGCAATGCCTTCTTTTATTAAACGGCTCGTTTCGTCTGTGCCCAATGCCTGATTAGGTAAACCGTAGAATTGGGTTTCCTCAACGCTCATCTGATTTTGGGTTAGTGTCCCAGTTTTATCCGTGCAAATTACAGTCGTGGCACCCATCGTTTCACATGCGTGCATCTTGCGTACAAGATTGTTTGTTTTTAACATCCTACGCATACTATATGCAAGGCTCAAGGTTACAGCCATAGGCAATCCTTCGGGTACGGCGACAACAATTAAAGTGACAGCTATCATTAATGTTTGGAGTACATATGCCGTAATATGTGCCCATTCCATTGAGTTGTCTCCCAAAAAGTAAATCAGTAAACGCCCTACGACTACTAATGCCGCAAATCCATAGCTTAATTTTGTTATCAGGTCACTTAACCCATCCAATTGTTCATTGAGTGGTGTCTTTACACTGTCATCAATTTGCGCGGCTACGAAAACTTTGCCGTTTTCTGTTTTATCCCCGACTGCAGTCACACAGAATATACCATGCCCCTCCATCACCTTAGTTCCTTTAAGAACGTGATTGGTAGGATATGTCGCTTCTGGGTCAAAATCCTTTTCATCAACACTCTTATGGCACATCGGTTCTCCCGTAAGCGTGGATTCATCTACATTCAGACTAACACATTCCAGCAGTTCACCATCAGCAGGAACTTCTGCACCAGTATTAATGATGACAATATCCCCAACAACCACATCTTTCTTGGGAATTTGAGTCGCATTGCCGTTTCGTATAACTTCAACTATTTCGTCATCATTCACTCGGTTTAATATGGCAAACTCCTTATCCGCCTTTAATTCAAAATAGAAAGCTAACCCTGTAGCAAGTAAAATTGCCACAAAAATGCCAATGGGTTCAAAGAACACAGTGAAACCTTCATTGAGTCCGAAATACTCATAAAATGAAATTCCAATGGACAAAACGCCCGCTATCATTAGAATGATGATAAGAGGGTCTGTGAACTTCCCCAAAAATTGTTTCCATAACGGTTCTTTCTCTGGTGGAGTAAGGATATTTACTCCATACTTTTTACGGCTCTCCAAGACTTCTGCATCTGTCAAGCCAGTGTAATGCTTTTTCTGTTGCATATACTGAAAAACTTATTGATTAATAATTATTTGCCAAATAGAACTTTAAGTAGAGCTTTTCCCAATTTACGCTCCAATCCAGCCTTGGATGTTGGTATTCCGGTTTGACGGGCAAATTTCTGTTTCGCTTGGGTTATGCCTATCACACGTTTCCAAGAAAAACTTACTCCCGGTATTCTTACAATTTTCTTCTTTGCCATATTATTAGTTCCGATTTATCCAGTTTGGTTGATACAGTCAATGTTTTACAAAACAACTAATATCAAAAGCATAAAAAAGATACATACAATCAACGAAGTATCAAGCTGCAAACGTTGCCCCATTTGTATTTTGGGAATAAAGCCTAAGATATTCTGTAATCTCACGAATATTCTTTCTGTTATACCAAAAGTCTTTTGATATTTAGGGAATAGCTGTTGCTTAAAGGGGGCTATTTTCCAATAAAGTACGAGCATAACCAGAAATATGGCACATAATAATTTCAGTCCGATAATCCAATTACCTCTTGTCAACGTACCTAATAAAATTAATACAATACCAATTAGCAGAGCGATTGATTTTTTCATTTTGCTTTATATCTATTGCTTCGTGATTTTATAAATAATTATTGTCGTTCTAATTGTTAACAAGTTGAACAACAATGAGTCGTCCTCCCTGTCCTTTTTCAAGCAAAATCTGCCTGCTTTCTGTAAGCGGCACATATTCGCCTATAGCGATAGGTTTCTTTTCCGTAACATCCATCATGTCAGGAAGATTACGATTTATCAGAATCCATTGATTATTGAAGAAATGAAAATCCCCAACAGGCTTTTTGTCAGCTTCAGATGTCCGTTCACTTGGAGATACTAAATTATTTGCGTGCCATTTGTACAGAGTTTGCTTGTCATATACCATCAAACGATAATTTTCTGATATGAATTTGCCATGTGAGGGAGCATAATAAAAATTCAATATCGGCAATTGTCCATGATATGGCTGGCCACAAAACGGGCATTTAGGCTTGGTAGTGTTGTCAAATACAAACCACTTGGCGTCACAATTAGGATTCTGACATGGCTGTACCAAATCGGTTGTCTTGACCAAGGCATCTTCCCATTCCGCAGCACTCGGACGCTTTGACGGGTCGTGCAAACCTTCCACGAAAGCACGGTCAAACAATTTCTTCAGATACGGGCCACAAATGGTATATGGCATCTTTGCCGGGTCACCTTGTGGTAACTCGGCAGGGGATAGTTGTTGGGCTTTAACCCTGTTGGATTTGTCTGTTGGATTCTCAATAAACAAGGCTTTTGCACCCATAGACAACTCTTCATCACGTCCACTGTCATTAACATCATTCACCTTGCCGCCTCTTAATGGATGCCTATTAAGCAGGTACATATATATCAGGACAGCTAACGCATGACGGTCTGTATAGATACTTGGCAGTTTCCTTTGTTTATCATCTAATGCAAGATGCTTGGTTTCAATGACTTCAGGAGCAATAAAATCTGGCGTACCTATAACCTCAGGAGGGAATTTGCCTGGAACAACTAAACTGTCATCATCAATGATACATGCACTTCCTGTAATCGGGTCAACCAGTATGTTCTTGTAAGACAAATCCGAATGTGCCAACCCTGCTGCGTGAAGCCGTCGGACAGCACGTGCTATCTTGATACACATATGAAGATTGGTCAGCCAATTTCCTTTTTGGTCAGCAGGCAAGAATTTGTTACGCAATTTAGCGGAAGCAAACCACTTTCCCTCTTTTTCTTTGCCTTTGAATGGCCCTGAGGAGAAGAAAAACTTTTTGTCATAAAATGGCATTATGAT
This sequence comes from uncultured Bacteroides sp., assembly GCA_934716785.1. Classification (GTDB taxonomy): domain Bacteria; phylum Bacteroidota; class Bacteroidia; order Bacteroidales; family Bacteroidaceae; genus Bacteroides. The sequence continues at coordinate 6,464 of CAKUYM010000010.1, forward strand.
GCCTGTCTTTCCATTCCATTCTACCATTTTTGTAGGCCATGCAAACAGATTTTTCCAATAATTCCCCTCTGGAGTATCGAAAATCCGCTGGCGATAGATACCAACAATATTGGTGATACGCTCTCTGTCATTAGCATTGATTGGCTTGCGATAGAAAGCGACAACATAGGTTTTGTCAGGACTAAAATAAACATCCTTAACCCCACCTTGAGCTTTTATTTCATCATAAAACTCAACGATACTTCCGTCATTTGCTGTCAGAGTTATTTTATTTGCCATTATGCCTTACTTTTAATACAATATTGCAATGGTTCTATCGTCATGGTTTCCCGGTGACCAAAAGTCTAACCAATTCAACAACTGATTTGCAGCTTCCTCATTATCATCTGTTAATTCTACTCCATTCTCTTTAAGGTCAGCCCATAATTCATTCCACTTATTATAAGACCTCAAATTAGCGTCGGTTTCAAACTTAGGGTCGCTAACGCCATCCGTCATAAGGAATAAAGCTGTAAAGTCCGGAACAATCCGGCAATTCATTCTTTGGTAGAATTTATTGGAATCCGAAAATATCTCAGGCATTGTAAGAAAACGTGTTTGTCCGGCATATTCACCCTCATCAGGCATACCGAGCATCATTGCTGTTTTATCTGCTTGGTTGTAAAGACATATTGCTCCGTCGCCGACCCAGAATGAGGCAACAAACCAACCAAAATTATATTTTTTGCAGATAGCCAGTAACAATGTTGTGGAGTATTCCTTGGTCTTGCGACCTTTTTGTTGAGCCTCTGCCGCTATTGCCTTATGCGCTTTTAAGGCAGCATTACCTACGATTTTGTATATATCCGCACTAATAGCCTTACCTGCCGCTTCCGATTTTTGGTCAAGATGATAGAGATTAATGTCATCATCAAAATTTTCAGAATCAGCCAATTGTTCTTTACAATGTTCAACAGCTATATTGCAAGCTATTCTTGAACCTTCACGGGAATAGGGTGCAGACCCCGCTCCATCGGCCACGGCAATGACATACCAATTTGTTTTTTCGTCATGATATAAACGAAAATCGTCATCTCGTGGCTTACCTTCTTGTGCATGTGAACGGCCTCTTTTGCTTGCAGCGACAATATCTTTTTGTGGAGTTCCATTGGGAAGCGCAGCAACTTTTACATATTCTTTTGCCGTATTATCTTTCGGGTACTCTATATCTTCGGGTACAGATTTATCTTTCCATAAATCCCTTGGGTCTGGATTGATGATAATTTGTAACATACGTTCCAAATAAGGACGCTCAACAGACAAACCACGATATTTGTATCTTAACGTGACATCAAAAGTTCCGCTTTCCTTGGGAGTTCCACTTATCCTAAAAGACTTGCCATTCTCCTGCTTCTCAATTTTAAGTCCTTGCGCTTCTTCCGTGAGACCAGATAATGTTATGTCGGTCATTTCTTCGCACGGTATTGATACAATCGCATTATACGGCTTTCTGATAGACGCATTAGGTATAACGATAGGCAGTTCTTTTACCTTGTTCTCTATCACAACAATTTCATTCATAAGATATTCATTATATTCAGCCCATAGCTTGTTAGCATAATATTTGATGAAGCCGCTCATGCGTTCATCGGATTCCTCGTTACTAAGGAGGTCTATTACTTTTTCAATGTTCATAATCAGCCTCTTCCCCGTGTTATATCCAAACCGCCATCACCGATTGCTCCTAAAGAACCTTCCATTCCACACCACGGACAAGCGGTAGTTTGACCGTCTGAGCACATAATGTTGCCACATTCGCAAACCACGACACCAAATTGATTGCCGCAACAAGGACAAGTGGGTACTCCTATCAAAGACATGGTGTTGATGTTGCAGTTGGACTTGCCATCGCTTAATTCTTCATATGCTTTATCATCAATTGGATAAGCACCCACAAGTTTGTAGTCTATTCCTTTTACGTCAAGTTGCTCTAATCCGGGTATTTTACCTATCCGCTTGGCATATTTAATAAGATATTTCTTTTTCGTATTCGAACATTTGCCGAGTAGTACGACAAAGTTCTCATCCACGATACAGTCTTTAGTCGTATCCACCTTTTCAAGGTCTATTCCCGATGTGGAAGCAAGCTGAATTTCATCTGTTCCCATATCAGTAACAGAAACACTTGTTGATTTGATTGAAGCCGTAACCCATTTGAAAAAGGCTTTGAAGGATTGTTCCCCTGTATCATTCAATCTCAACACATTGTCCGAGATTTTTCCAAGCATTTTAGTATCAGTATTGTCACCGATTGAAATACATACCAAATTCGCCTTTCTCTTATAATGTGCGTTCCATCGGTTGAAGGCTTGCTGGGGATTATCGGTTGGCATCCCGTCCGTAAAAAGAAAAATGATAGGTTTCCAATCGCCTTTCATTTCAACCGTTGTTTTCTTTACGGACTTGTCAATATCGTTCATCAGACAGTCCAAAGCAGTGCCTAACGATGTTCCCCCACCTATAGGAAACTGCGGTGGATAGAACTTGTACAATTCAGTTAAAGGAGACAAGACCTTTGCCTTTCCTGCAAAAACAATGACAGATACGAATACAGTTTCAAGAGCATAAGGGTCAGTTCTTAGCTCTTGTATGATATTCCTCATGCCTTTCTCTACCTGAGTGATTGGTTTTCCAACCATTGATTCTGAAACATCAATCAGAAAATATATCGGTAATCTTCTCATAAACATTATATTACTATATTCACTTCCGCAGGTGGCCCCGGCAATTCCAAAGAATCCGTTGTTCCCACACTTTTTCCTCCCTCACCTATAACATCAGAAACCCAAACAAAGAATTTCTTAAATGATGTGGCATCCATTGTATCAAGAGTAAACACTTGGTCTGTGAGCTTTTTTAACGGTTCTATCTTTGCTTTAGGACCGGCTGCGCAAGCAATTATGCTTGCAAAATTTTTATTTTTTACTTTGGGGATGATATTCTCATAAACCTGAATGTCAGAAGGCTTGCCATCAGTTAACACGAAGAGTAATGGACGCCAATCACCCTTTTGTTCAGGTGTACCCTTTTGAACTTCTACTTCAATCCGATTGCAAAGCATTTCCAATGCCTTTCCAAGAAATGTCGGGCCTGAATCCGGCGTGATGATATTGGGTATCTGTAAGTCAGCAAGTTCAGTCAAAGGCAAAATCTGATTTACTTCCCTGTCAAAAGTTATTATGCTTATGCAAACAGTTTCCAACGCATACGGGTCTTGACGGAGAGTCGCAATCATATCTGACAAGCCGACTTTGACACTTTCTATCGGTTCTCCTTTCATAGACCCGCTGGTATCAATTAAAATATATACAGGTAAATGTCTCATTCTTGATAAACTTTATAGCATAAGTGGCACGAAATAGTTTGTGCCACTTTGCTTTGTTTCTTTACACAACGATATTTACTTCTGGAGGTGGAGGTGGTAACTCGCTCATCGATGCAACATCGCCGTGAGTATCCTCAACTTTTTGGCTGCCTGTACTGATGCTTGCGCTTACCCATTTGAAGAACGCCTTAATCGTTGCGCTGTCGGCTGTATCAAGCTGAACGACATTTCCTGTAATCTGCTTTAATGTATTCGTGTTAGCACCTTGCCCTGCGGCACAAGCTACAACCATACCGAATTTTCTTTTCTTGAACTCGTCAAGCCCCTTCTGCAAATCATCTGTAGGTTCGCCATCTGTCATAAGGAAGACCAAAGGCTTCCAATCACCTTTGACTTCTTGTGTAGTCTTGACAATTTCGGTATCAACCTTTTGTGCAAGTAAAGTCAGTGCTTCGCCCAAAGCTGTACAACCACTTGCTTCAATTTGGGGTTGTTGAAAAGCCGACAATTCTGTAAGAGGTGTTACCTGTTGAGCCACAGAATTGAAAGTTATGATACTAATATATGCTGTTTCAAGAGCATAAGGGTCTCCTCGTAAAGTTGAAATAAGTGTCTGGACACCATTTTTGACCGCCTCTATTGGTTCACCGTACATAGAGCCGGATGTATCCAATAACAAATAAACTGGTAATCTTCTCATTGCTCTATTTCGAATATGAAGTTAATATTCTCTTTACTGTTTGCCGAATGTCATTTTGGTCATCAAAGGCATCACCAATGGCTGCAAATTTCCAATCACCATTCCGTCGATATAACTTACCCATAATGAGAGCATTCTTCCCCATGAACTGGTTTTCCTTTGCAACATCATATTGTGCAAAAATGGATTTTACCTTTTTAGGAGTTCCTTCATACATACGAATTGCGACGTATGGGATTCTTTGAAAGTCTATATTCCTTGGTTGATATATGTTCAAGAAGAAAAATATCTGGTCTATTACAGGATTGACTTTCGTAAGGTCAACGGTTATTATCTCATTGTCCAATCCATCGTCACCTCCCTTATCTCCTTCCGTATCATCGGGAGTGTGGTACATAGATTTATCTGCCGACCAATCTTTCCCTATGGGAAGTCCTGCGGCTTGGAAAAACTCTTTTTTGTATAAAGGGGAATACAATGCGTCAACAAGTTTGCCGTTGCTATCGGTCATAACACAACTTAAATCAACATCTACATCAAGTTCCTCTTTTTTTGTTCCAAATCCTAAGAAGCCTGTTTTTTCAACAATAATAGCCCCCCAATTACACCCAACACAAAAGCTGGTAAGTTTTGCTCCATTATCTTTTTCAAGATTAACGCGTTGTCCTTTTTCTAATCGTATTGCCATATTAAAATCAGATTAAGTATATTTTTCAACCAATTCTTCAAGACCGCCATGATGTCCAATACCTGTTGCTTGAATTTTCCATTCGTTATTGCGTCGATATAGCCTGCAAAATTCAACGGAAGCGCAAGCTGAAAAATCTTCGGTTAAATCATAGACAAATTCTCCTTGACCTTCAGCCTCTTGTCCTTGTTTATAAAGACGAACATAAGCTCGTTCTACTTGACCGAAATTTTGTTTTCGTTCTTTGTATTTATGAATGCTTACAGTTATTATAATTTCCTGAATGTCATTCCTCACTTTTGAAAGGTCTATATCCATAGTTTCATCATCGCCGCTTTCTGATGTGGAACCATCTTCATCATCAATAGACCCAATAACAGACATTTCGGGGTCAACAGGGCGTGATTGTGTCCTCATTTCATCGTTCGTCGCCCACGCAGTATATGGGTATATCTTGCGTGGCTCGACCAACTCGCCTTTGTTTTTCCCATCAAGATAAACCTTCAGCCGTTTTTCAGAATTATAAAAAACCAAGTAATCGTCCGCTGGGATTTTATGGGTAGCATTAACCATGAAAGCCGAAACATCAAGGTCGAAATCATCATCCGACGAAGCATCTTCATTCACGTCCCAGCCAAGCCCAACATGAAAAATATTCATGTTGAGCACATGATTCTGTCCTTTTACAAGATTTATAGGCATAATTTATTGATATTTGTTGACCAATGCTTGCAATCCACCTTTATTACCTATGCCCATAGCTTCGAACTTCCATTCTTCACCACGGCGATACAAACGCCCGAATTCAACGGCTGTTTCAATAGAGAAATCCTCGTCCAAATCATAACGTGCTATTTCTTCATTAGTGATTGAATTGTAGATGCGGATGTAAGAGTTTCTCACCTGCCCAAAATTCTGTTTCCTTTCGTCTGCCTTGTAAATTGTGGCAACAAACAGAATCTCCTGAATAGAAGAGTCAACTTTTTGCAGGTCAACATTCAATGTTTCATCATCTCCTCCATCACTATTGCCTCCGGTTGTATCATCACCCGTAGATTCTACCGCTCCGTCTGGAGATTTCGGATTATTGTAGAATATGAAATAATTGTCATTTGGGATTTTTTTATTGCTTCCCAACATAAATGCAGAGGCGTCCAAATCGAAATCAAAACCTGTACCTTCATTCGGGTCCCATCCGAGACCTACACTAACTTTAGATAGAACTATGCCTATCCGCTGCCCTTTTTCCAATGTAATTGCCATAATCGTATTTGCTTAAATTTTAACGCAAAATTAAGCAATAAACATCTAATTTACAGAAATCTGTAATATTACACCCTATAAAGGGAAGAATCGTCTGCAAAAAGTTGCAAGGTTATAATGTCAATACCCGACTCCAAAATGCAGAATCTTCAAAACGGCAAAATTGCTTTGCTTGCATATCGTAGCATAGGCACAATTCTGGAGGAATAGCAACACAGTAATTACCAAAAAGATTTCGTTGTACCAAGTAGTCATCAGCATTACTTAACAATTCCCCGATTTGACGAATTTGTTGTTTAATCAGACTTAACATTGGCAGCCTGTTTTCCGAAAGATATATTTTCGGAGCACGAGATTTATCGCCACCAAAACCTTCATAAATCATCTCATACTTTAGCTGTATGAGCTGCATACGATGGTCAAATCTTTTTAGAGCTTTTGCATTTTCCGGTTTGCTGAAATTAATGCCACCACTTCCCGATTCCAACAAGAATAAGGCATACAAGGCTTTCTCCCTTCTATGAAGTTTTGATAACTTTATTTCGGCCTCAGGCAAGAGAATATCTCCATGAAGCAGGTCTATAACAACACTGCTTCTGACGCCTTTCCTATCTATAAATATGTCAAATACCTGTTTGTAATAACCGCGATAAACAAATCTTTCTTTACCTTCAAAAGAAGGATTCAATACTCTTGGCTTATACAATTTCATGAACAGGTCTGTAAAATCCCTTGCTATATTGAGAGCGTCTTTTTCAAGAGTAATCGATAAAAAGTTTGAGTAAATTTTTCCTTCAACAAGCGAATCATTTATACACAAAAGCATTGACGGTAACGATTCGTCCAAGTTTTTGAGATTCATTTTCCCGACAATGCCTTCCTTGCAGAAATCAGATGTATTCAACGAGGTTAACTGCCGCATCATATCTTCCATCTGTTTCTCTGAAATTTTAGGATACAGAAATGAAAGCAATGACAATAGTTTACTTTGTGGTAATGATTTATAATGTTCACATACCTTTGGGAGATAAACGAAATTCAAGCCTATCAATCGGAACTCATTGGATATTTCCCTGTAAGTATCAGAGATTTCTTTGTTTGCCTTCTTGTAATACTCTCCTTCAATATAAAGTATCTGTGACTTTTCGGTTAAGGCATTATTAGGTAAAATAGTAGAATATATTTCAGCATGTGTGAAATATTTTTCAGACAAGCATGCTGTTATGGCAAGTATAATAAGCCCTTCCTCTCTATTAAAAACGTTGTCCGACAATGCCAAATTATAAAAATCTCCAACAATGTCATGGATTAGGTTTGGAGATAAATTCCTTAACAGGCAAATAGCATCGGATAAAGTCATAGAATCGCCCATAACTTCATCATCTTTCGTTATGCGATACTTGTCTTTGATTTCATTCAAGTAATCAATTTCTCGTAAATCGATAATAGAATCAGCTTTCACAATATCTGAAACTATCCGCATAATGCCAGCACGTTCATTCTGCTTCATTGCCGAGTCAAAGTGCAGACTTGATTCCCAAAAGCCTGCTTTTACACAATATGGATTAAGGCAAAAGAAAAGCGTGGGAATCATGCTTGTCACTCGTCCCACACATAGAGGCTCTGGCATTGCCCTGTTAGTCGAAACGAGCAACGCCGAAGCCCACGCCGATATGTATATAAACGAATATAATGCAAACAACCGACATGGTTTGCCTGCATACAATCAATCGGATATAACATACCCATGGACATCTACCGTTGCTTTGAATTTGACTAACAATTCGAAACTGCCAGATTTCTATGTGCCAAGAACAAAGCGTCAAGTAAACGCCTTCACATTTTGTCAGTCCTCAATCCCGACCCATAGCCCGCTGTTCCTTTTTTAGGATGACAGCCCGGCGTGAGCAGTCTTTCCATACGCAAGCCTTTTTGAAAGGATAAACTTAGAAAGAAGTCAAGGACTGATGCAAAGATAACCAATTGTATCTTAAATCAAGAAAGAAACATGAAAAAGTTTTTTTATTGTAGAGCGAGATTGTTTTATTTGTAATCAAGAGTTATTTGACAGCATAGCACCGTAAATCTCTGAAATTCGCACGGTTTCCAACTCGTTACGGCTGTTTCTCAAATACTCCGTTAAATGTTTATTTCTTAAACGGTTGTATAAGCCCGCTGAAAATCTAAAATATAAAGCGACTTCGGAGCAAGATATCAGGGTGCGGTTTGGCGGCATGATTGCCGTTAAACCGTCCTGTTTTCGTTTAACGAAAACACAACTTGCTGTCCGCAGGAGCGGACCACGTTTATCCAATAATTATTGTGTATCAATCCATTGTATGGCTATTCTCCTGTGGTTTGCGAGGCATTTCTATCAGGTACTTGCTGGTTGCTCTCCCTATAAAAGGACGGATATCTCTCCATAACCATGTGACTTACGCCCATAATTCGGGAATAAGGAGACGAATATATGGAAAATCTGCCCTTTACATGCCCTATTGTCCATTAATGAATTGTTACTTCTACACATCTACAAATGGAGAGCGGCAGTGAGCCGTATATGTTTCATGGTTTTTCTTCATTATCTCCATTAATGGATTGATACTTCTACACTTCTGCAAATGGAGAAATGGACATGTAACCGTATATGCCTTATTGTTTTTTCATCGTCTCCATTAACGGATTGCTACTTATACACATCTGCAAATGGAGATTTTAAGATATCTGTATCCGGAAGGGAGCACGCACCCTTCCGGATATCAAAATAAAGATATCCGGTTATATCGCAATTCTGTGATAGCATTATCCGGATAGCGTATCAACGGCTATATACAAATATGGTTACGCTATAATTCATGCTTGTGATGGAGTGACTCTGCCCATCCGGTAACAGACCATGATGCCACGAGAAAAAGAGCGATAGCCACAGAGAAAAAACGGATGGCAGGAACCGTTACGGAATGACAGATTCCGACAAATAACCGAATGTAATCCGGCTGTTTGCTAATCAGGTAAATAGAAAGTCCGGTACATGCGAATTCAGGCGAACATCCCGGATGGTAACCTGTCAAAGAGGTTTTTGAAACATTTGAAATACCGATAAACCAGGTATACGGGTGCTGTCATGCCATACCGCTGTTCCGATAATCATATATGGTTATCCGTGCATCCCGCTATATCCTTATTCCGATAGAAGGACGTATCGTTATCGTCGTATCTTCATGTCCGGTTATATGGCTATACGCATATCCGGTGGTATATCATCTTTCCCATCCGCGTCTGTCACGGGTTGGATTCGGATATTTTGGATAAACATTTAACCTGAAGGTAATCGGCCTGATAGTATAGGAACAAGAAGAAATCCGTAATCATGGCATTTACCCGGGTAGAGAAGCCACATCTTTTTATTGCCGGACTTCCGGCATTGTTTCATCCATGCGTGGAGAGGAATTTTTTCTTTCATCGCAACATTCTTTTCACATACCCAAAGGGGGTAGTGAATCCAGACCCACTTCGGCTTTCTTTTTCCTTCCCATATGACAAGAGCTGACTATCCATGACTATTCCTGCCTGTGTGCCGGTCGCGCTTGCCTCTCATGGTTCGAAAGAATACTGACGTGTGTCAAAAATCTGTCAACGTGTGGAGACAGATTATATGAGAGAAATTGTTATAACAAATCCTATAAATGACTGGATGGGTAGGACACCTACTTGCACCTTATACTAGGAAGGAGGTATATTATAAGGACAAGGAGTTACGGACGAGTAGCGTGAAGCATTTGCCAGTCTCTTTTTGGACGGATGCAAAAAACATATATGTGTGACGCTGCATATCAGCAGCAAAAAAGCCACCGTTGCCGTATCACCAACTGGATGTCAAAGCTTGACTTCGAGCATTATCGATGGTCAGTCGACTCCGTAATCAAGAAACAGTATGAATTGTTCTTGGGGAATAGTTTTGTCACTGGGGAACCGGAGACATCTGTACAGATGGGACGTATCATTTCGATAACCAGCCTTTAGAAGCCTTAACAAGAGCATATCATTATGAAAGGGCGGAATATAGCTTTACTTTGTAGAGTGAAACAAAATGACTGTATATGAGAATTTAAAATATTGCGAAAACATTTAGGAATTCAACCTAAAATCAGGAATGGAGATCTGCTACTAGGAATCGAACTACACATACAAGTAGCCAAATATCTTTGATTTATCAATTAAATAGACCATTTGTTAGAATGAGCTACCGTACATCTTATCCTAGTAGACCTAATCCATACCTTCACGGAAGAAACCCACTTTCATGAAAATTCCACTCACAGATATTTCTAAATCAAAATGGAACAACAAGATCGTACCATATTTCAGAAAACTCTTATCGTAAAATCGAAATTTTCCGACAGTCCGTGATTATTATCCATCAAGTCCATCTCTCCATTCATCCACTTAGTTTCGCATATTTACGAAACCGTAGCACGTCCTCTTAACTTTCAAATAAGATCTAAGTACGCCTGTCCAGACTTTTCTTAGCTTACGAAACAAAGCATCAAATACTATATTATAAAAGTTTTAAAACTCCTATAAGATATTCAAGACATGTGCTTATTTTTTGATGAGGATTTGTTGATATTCCAAAACTAGCAATAATTCTTAAATAGTTTAATAGTATAGAAGGATTATAATCCTTTGTTGTTAATTCAAGAATTTTTTGCGAATATGTAATCCAACTATCACAAATCGAGTTATCCAATTTGATATCTCCCATCTTAGATAATCCATCGTCTATAGTTTCCTTTATGTATTTAAAAGCTAAATCTCTATTATAAAAACCACTCATTGTTCGATATTTTTTGAAATATTTTCTAATTCTTTCTTTAATTCTTCAATATCTTTGTTTGGATTATTTAACAATTCGTCTGCTATTTCTTTAGAGGCTCTAGATACTTTTTGTGCGTGCCTAGTAAAGCGAATTCCAAATCCTTCAAAATTATCAAATAGGGGCAAAAGTAGTAAAACAATCCATACAATAAATATGAGATTCTTACCATTGAACTTCTCAAAAAAAGTAAAAGAAACCAAATCTGAGAAATTATAAAAAACGTATATGCTTGTAGTTATTACAAGGATAATATACCAAACCTTTTTAATCCAATTCAATTCAGAATCGAGTCTTTCTTGGTCTATAATAAAATTGTGTATTCTATTCCACCATTTACTCATAGCACTCTATATTATAAGCTTTTTATTATTTTGTACAGGCATTTCCTGGATGATTATGCCATCCAATAATTTACCATTTGCTTTTTTGTTTCTCCTAATTCCGTCAATCCCCCAAGTTCCCCATTGCTTGAAGAAAAATGGAATATGATTAGTTTTAGCCTGCTCTTTAATATTCAGGACCCATTCTTCTTTCATAGGTCGAGCCTGAACACCACTTTCTCCTCCAACTATAATCCAATTTATTCCAGTAAGATTCATTGCACCTAAATCTTCTAACAAAGGCTCGCAAGAAATAAACTTTACTTCAGCACCTAAATCTCTGATATAATTCATTCTGTATTTTGTTTTTTTATTTTCTACTGTAACTCCAACCCATGCGTTTGATGGTATTGCTCGTTCCTTGAAATATAAATTCATACGTTCAGCTCTTTTTGTTAAAATTTGATATATATGCTGAGGAGTATCTCGAATAACATTAAAGACGCTATCAATGAAGTCAAAAGGTATATCTTTATGAAAAAGATCACTCATCGAACATACAAAAACCATAGAGGGCTTTCTCCATTTTGTTGGTTCAAGTAAGTCATTAGGATGCAAAGTTACCTTAAAACCTTGACTGTATTTAGGATTATTCATTCCTCGTAAGCGGTTTGTCATAACATTGGCATAGCAATGCTTACACCCTTCGGAAATCTTGGTACATCCTGTAATAGGATTCCAAGTTTTATCAGTCCATTCTATTGATGTTGTTGCCATTATTTGAATTTCAATATACAATCTTTTGAAATAAGAACAGAAACAAGATGATTCTTGTTATCAGTAAATGAAGCCTCTAATAATCCTTCAGATACTAATTTTCTTAAAGCTTTAGAATAATGAGACCTACAATAGTTACCTGTTATTTGATGTTCCTCAAATAGATTAAAAGCTGAAATGCTTTTTCCGCAATATGAGGTATAAATGGCTTGCTTTAAGTTGTCTATATTTTGCTCTCCTATATCGAACAATTCAGTGATAGGATTGATTATTTTCTTTACATCAAAAGTATAAGTATTTATGCCATCGAAAATAGTACCAACATTAGCGAAATCATTGTAGATCGTTTTTATCAAATCAAATCCTCTTTTACCTTTTGTTAGATGTACAATATAATGACTGGCGGTATCTATATCTTCTTCTTGAAAACGAAATGCAGTGTAATATACTCTTGTACCTAATATCTTTTGATATTCTAAACCTAAGTTATCTATAATAAGTTGAAGCCTTTCAGATACGGATTGTTTAAACTTTCGATCTGATTTAATTGTTTCATAGGTTGTTGGGAACAAATCACGCATTAAGGGCTCAAATTTTTCATTTTCTAATGCAGGATGTATTCTTTTAGTATTTATGAATAAAAAAATTTCATTCCCCCAATTTTGCAAAAATTGAGCAAGTACATTTGTTTCAATACCTTTATATCCAAAAGGGTCTATAAAGAGTAGTGCGGGAGATTCATTGCAACGCCCCACGTGAGTACTTTTAATCAAATATTGCGTTATTGGTTTCCATTCTCCGACTGTACGGTTAGAAAAAAATGGATTAATAGTAAAAGTTCCTAGTGGAAATTCCGTCATGAAATTTGTCTCTAATTGTTCTTTATAAGTATTATCATTAAATATGAATCGAACGTGTTGTTGCAAAAAACTATTTTTCAAGCAGTTTCGTGCAACTAATAAAGGGGTTGATTCGTTTCCGTCTTCGTACTTTCCAGGACCAGCGAATAGGTCTATATATCTTAATTCTTTTGGTTTATGTTTATTAATTATAATATTACAATACTTAGGAAAATACTCAGAAACAATACTAGCCTTAATTCTTGAAGACATGGTTTGCTGTTCAAAAAACTGGTTCTCTTTCATATTATTCTTTAAACTTTAATTTAGGTAATTTTTTCACAATATCCGCTGTTTGCACCAACACACTGATCATTTGAGGCTGCAGATTGAAGATATATTTCTCGTCTTTATGTTTACGCGCCCAATCATTCGGAGCATTGGTGATGTCACTTTTCCTATCTGTGGTTACAGTATAATGTTCCATAATCCACTCAACAGCCGATTTTTCGCTTGCCGCATATTCGTAAGCTTCGACCGGAATACTCGTTCTTTCCCAACTGTCCGGCTAACCACTTTCCTGTTTTAGCTTGTTCTACCAATACAATTTTTAGCCTGTTTATCTTTTCTGTTCCCATATTCAGTTTGTATTGCAAGTATGCGATAATAGATTGATGATATTTGCAAAGGTAATGATTACCTATGAGAACGAACAAAATGTTAGCAAGAATCTTTCTTTATAAGTATATTATTATAGCATAATCATGTCTATGAAGACCGTATCAATCGTTTTATACATATCATTGACCTTACTTTTTTTATTGCTACCCTTCATTTGTCCTGCTTTTGAATCTTTTTGCATCAAACTGTCGGATATAATTTTCAAGTCTTTATTGTAACCATCAGCCTGCCCATGTACCCATTCGATGATTTTTTTTATCACAATGAATATCAAACACGTCGTTCGGTCAAAAGAAATCTTTGGCGCTGTCCCCCCCCCATGAACTGATAGCCCGGAACTTCACAGAGTATCCGACTCCGAACAACCTTCCGTTCTTGGACGAAAAACTAAAGTCATTCCATAAATTAAGAACTAAATTATTAACCGTATGAATCGAAAAGAGATATGAATTGTCAGACGTGACCTGATAGCCGCTGTTAACACTGGTGAGTTTGTGCATATATCCTGTGCAAGGATCGTTGTTTCAATCATGACTGATGAGCATGGTGAATTTTTCCGGGCAGCACAGGGAAAACTGTACGGGGGACGGTCAAGATCGATACCACCGAGTAGTTCATGGCAGACTTGAAAAAGTACAGTTACATCAGGGGTGCCTCCTCCAATTGTTATTCTCCCTGCCGGTTTCATATGGATCGGCAGGGATTTTTCTTTTCACTACCGTAGTATTCCCGTCCTGCCGACTTTCCATGAGGGGGACGGGAATACCGACCTGCTTGCAAAATCTTTTTCCTCTCACGCTCCATATGACAAAAACTGAATATCCATGACTATTCCTGCCAACGGACTGGTTCTGTTTGGCAGGTATCGTTTCTTTCTTTACATTCGCATCAACGAACATTAAAAATTGAGCGTATGGAAATATACTACATTGAAGTCTGTGTCCTTGAGAGGATGCTGGCACGCGCCGAGAACCTGTCCGCACATGTGGACAGACTGTATGAGAGAAATCGCTGTAAGGAACCCGGAGAGTGACTGGACGGCCAGGATGTCTGCCTGCGCCTTGACATCTCGCCACGTACCCTGCAGACACTCCGCGATACCGGACGGCTGGCGTTCACCCGCCTCCAGCGCAAGTTCTATTACAAGCCAGAGGATGTGGAGAAGCTGATGGCCTACGTCGGCATCAGACGCAAGGAGAAGGCAATGAGAGAAGGAAGGAAGAACGGAAACCTTTAAAGAGCGGAAGAGATGGAAGGCATTATCGACAAGGAGAACGAACGTGTCCGCAGGTTCTTTGCCCTGCTGGACAACATGGAGAAAAAAGTGGAGCGTCTTGCCCGTGACAACCGTCCTCCCTTCAACGGGGAACGGTTCCTGACCGACAGGGAGCTTTCCGGGACGTTGAGGATCAGCCGCAGGTGCCTGCAGGATTACAGGGACCAAGGGCGGATTCCCTATATCCAGCTTGGCGGGAAGATCCTGTACAGGCAGTCGGACATCGAGAAGCTGTTGGAGGAGAACTATCACGCAGCATTGGTATAATATCGTATTCAAGTTTAAGGATTGCCGCCGGAATCGTAAATACAATTCCGGCGGCAATTTTTATTTAGCCTGCGGCTTCCTTGCCGGCCGCGGGCTTTCTTCTTTCCATCAGCCGGTCCATGTCCGAGGATATCTTCCGGTCGGTGACCTGGGCGTAGACCTGCGTGCTGTCGATATTCGTATGGCCCATCATCCTGGCGATACTCTCTATCGGAATGCCCGCGGTCAGTGTCAGGGTCCCGAACGAATGCCGGGCCATGTGGTAGGACAGGTTCTCTTTCATGCCTAATGCCACGCCCATTCCATGTACCTCGTACCAGAGGACATCGCGGACCGGCAGCGGGAATACCGGCCTGTCGTCATCCGTGGTGTTGTAAAGATCCAGTATCTGTTCGGCTATGGGATGCAGCGGGATGAACGCCTCCACGTCCGTTTTGGCGCGGCGGATGCGGATATACCTTCTTCCTTCCGAGGTCGTTCCGATGTGACGGGGATGGAGAGCCCTCGTATCCGCATAGGCCAGACCGGTCAGCGAGGAGAAGATGAACGTCCTGCGCGCCAGCTCCATCATCGGGTCGGGCAGCGGGGTTTCCATCATCCGCTTCAGTTCACTGCGGCTGATATGCCTTAGTTTAGGTGCTTCTTTCCTCTCGTATGCCACGTCCTCTATCGGGTTGGCACGCAATACTTCCCGGTCCACGGCGATGTAGATGAGCCGGTTGAGCCAGCACAGGCAGTGGTTCACGTGTCCGTTCCTGTGTCCCAGCTCCTTCTTGAGAAAGACCTTGAACGATTCGGCGAACTCTTCGGTGATGTCCGAAAAGGCGATGTCCTTCATCCCGCGGGATTCGATGAACTGCCTGAGGTTAAGCTGCGTGGTCTTCGACTGGCGGTAGGTGGAGGTGGAATTGATCTCCTTGGAGCGGACCCTGAGCCGTTCGCGTTCCACCTCTCCGGCCTGCAGGAGGTATTCCGGCACGGAATTGGCACCGGATACGGTGGTCTTGAGCAGCTCGGCCGTGACCACTCCCTGGTTCCTCAGCAGGTTCCCGTACGCCTCTTCCAGCCGGTTGCGGAAGGCGGCAAGGCGGTTGTTCTCCCTGGCTGTTTTGATTTCCCACTTCTTGCTGTCCCAGTCTCCGGGTTTGCAATAGATGCCTGTCGTGACAGCCGATTTCTTTCCGTCGATGCTGATCCGGCAGAGGACGGCGGTCGTGCCGTCCGATTTTATCTTGTTACGGTTGATGTAGAATAAAAGCTTGAATGTACTGCGCATGATAATAATTGTTTAAGGATTAAAGAATAAGTTTCAAATCGCGGGTTGCCTCGACGAACCTGTCCATGTCCTCGAACAGTCGCTTCGGGGTTACACGGGCATATATCTGGGTGGTCTTTATGTTGGAGTGTCCCAGCATTTTGCTGATGGTCTCGATTGGCACTCCCTCCTCGAGCGTGACCAATGAGGCGAAAGAATGCCTTCCCATGTGGTAGACAAGGTCCTGGCTGAGCCCCGCCATTAGGCGCAGGGATTTCATGTTTGCCCTGAGCGTGTGGTAGTCCTGCGGCGGGAAGAGGGTGGTGCGGGTATCGTCCCGGTATTTCTCAATCAACGCGAGTGCTTCCGGCAGCAGCTTGACGCGTCCGAGGTAGTCGGTCTTCTTTCGCCGGTATTTCAGCCAGAGGCTGCCCTCGTCATCCGTGAAGAGGTTCTCCCGGGTGATGCTTACCGCATCGGCATAGGCGGTGCCGGTGTAACAGGCAAAGAGGAAGAGGTCTCGGGTGATGACATGTGACCTGCGTTTTTCCGGTATCTCCAGATCACGCAGCTTCTCGAAATTCTCACGGCTGAGTGCTTTCGGTGTTGTCTCCTTCTGCTTGGGCAGCTTGAAGTGGCAGAAATGGTATTTCTCCGAGTGCCCTTCCTTGTAGGCGATGCGGCAGATCTTTTTCAGGATGGACAGGTAATGGCGCACCGTCTCCATTGCCAGTTTCTTCTTTTCCAAGCAGAAGTCCTGATAGTCACGGATGAACTGCTCGTTGAGCTGTCCGAAGGCGAGGTCCGAGACCTTGAATTCCGTTTTGATGAATTCGGCAAGGGTGCGCCGGGTGTACACGTAGGTCGACATTGTCGTCGGCGCACGGTCCACGCCGACACGGGTCTTCATCTCCTCGTTGTGCCGGTCGAGAAGTTTGAGCAGGGTCATCTGCATGCCCGCGTTACCCTGGAACATGTCCCTGACCGCGGCGGCATCGAAATCCTTTTTCCTTTCCATGAGGGAATTGAAGGCCGAGTGTACGGCAAGCAGCAGCCTCTCTATCTTTTCATTAGTCTCCACCGCTTCCCGGCTCTTGCCATTCAATCGGCTCTCACGCGCGTTCCATAGCCCGGGGGTACAGGAGAGCTTGCAGCTGAACTGCACCATCGTGCGGTTGAGGGTGATCCGTCCCATGATCGGGGCCTTGCCGGTCTTGTCCGGCTCGCTCTTTTTCAGGTAGAGCAGCACCTTGAATTTTTCCACTTTCATAACGCTCTTTTTTAGGTTGTAAAAATACTCCTTTGAAAAGCGTCCTTTGGCATGCAAAACATTGATAAACAGTGAATACAAATCCGCTTTGTTCCTATCGGTAAAAATTCGGTTACCTGCCGTTGTTTCCGAAACAGGCGGCTAACAGTCTGGTAACTGAAACGCTGCAATATTTTGTTTTCTTTTGCAGGTCTGTCTGTTCTGCAATTCTTGTAAAATGCTTAATTATAAACGTTTTACGTTTAATTATCGTCATTCTGTTTTTTATTGCATTTCTAAATATTACTTACTGCGCCCGCCATACGTTCGCAACACTATTGATCTATCGTGGAGTGAGTATCACCACAGTACAAAAGTTGCTTGGCCATAAAAGCGTGAAGACAACGCAAATCTATAGCGCTGTCACAGATCTGACAGTGGAGAAGGATATAAAGAAGAGCAATACGAAAAGAAGGCAGACGGCATCAGGCAAGAAAACTGTGTAATGAATTGCGTCAAAAAGTACAATTTTCAATTTTTTTATTCGTATTTTTGCCTATAAACTATAAAATACTTCAATCATGTACCAAATCCTCATTGATGGGCAGCTCTACGAAGAGCAGCCAAGATTACAAGACAGCGCTACATCTGTACCGTACAGTTGACGAAACGTGCCTGCATCACTATATCGGGCATGTCAAATCTCTTGTTTGTAATGGCAAGGAGCTGATGACAGCAACGATTACGGATAAGCGTATGGGCATTGATTCACTTGGAAATGGCATTTGGTAGATATTATTTATTCAGATATGGAACAAAAATATGATTATGAGACGGTGAAGGAGCTGCTTGATTGGGCAAAGGAGTTATTTGATAGCAAGAAATACCCTTCCGGAAGATTTAAGTTAAGTGACTGTGCTACTATTACTTATTGTGGCATATTTCTAAAATATATGATTGCCATGATATCAAAAAACTGGGAGAATCCAACCTTTTATCCGGTTATTGACCAGTTGCGCACATTCCGGACAAAAGTAACAGGACCGGAAGCCGTGGAAGGATGATATGAGCCTTTGAATAACCTATAATCTTTTCCGAAAGTATTGTTGATGAATGTTTCGCTGGGTTGGCATTCCCAGTGTGCAGCACATTAGGGAGTCATCAATACCATTCCGTTTTTTGTTATTGCTGTTCCAAATTGGTAAACTCGTAACAGGCTTCAACATATCGCGATGGTAGGAATTTACTTTAGGCCAATCTCATGGATTGGGAGTTTGTTGATATCTTGAAATTTCATATGCAATTGCAGTCGGAAATTCTTCTCTTTGTAAATACTCGATTACAGTTTCCTTATCCATTTGCTCCAGCAATCTTCTTGTGTTTTCCATTGCCAGTTTTCGTCTGCTGTTCAGGGAGTCCTCCTGTAAATTAAAGATGCGGATGGTTTCTATTGCATCTTTATCTTTTTTATTTGCCGGTTCGATAACGCCATTTGTTGAAAAAATGAAACGGTCTTTCATATTATCTGTCACAGGATCAAGGATATGCTTGTATTTCCCCGACTGTTTGTCATAATCTCCCGGTGTGGCGTTTTTATCTTTAAAATCGGCTCCAAATTTGGAATCGTGCACAGCTGCAATCATATTATTCCAATCAAAAGTTTTGTTTGGGGCAATACTTCTTTTGATGAAATGGTCAATGTGATAGTTGTCGTTAAGTTTTACCTCTGTATAGCCGCATAAGTCATTCTGATCATTCATGCACTGAAGTAGGCAATCTTCATATATGGACTTCTGCTTTGTATGAATATCCTCCCAATTACAGGAGGAGCTTTTATTCCTGAATTTAGTTAAGGAGGAAGGTTCCTTTGATTTATTTATTTTTTTCATCGTTTTCTTTTCTTACAGATTCTAATTTTAAGTTCACCATATCCGGATCCAATTTGCCAATTTGCCCGACTAAATCTTCAAAGATTCTCCGAAAAGTAGTGGTGTCGTTTTCTTCCAAAGCCTTATATGCATTATCTATTTGTTCTTTTACTTTCAAATTTCTTGCCATTGAAATGGAAAAGTAATTGGCCAATACTTCATTGACTAGTTTTCCATAGGGATTGAATGCTGCATGGCTCAGATTCCCATTGTCCAATAAGAAAATCTGACGGGAAGTAAGGTCTGAGAGCACATGAGGTGAATGGCTTGACAGGAAGAATTGACAGTTGGGAAAAATCGTACGTAATTTATTAACAATCTCCATTTGCCATTTAGGGTGTAAATGCAAATCAACCTCATCAATTAATACAATACCTTCTCCTTGTAGCGGGCAGTCACTGTTTGGATTTGCCATCGCGAATCTTCGTGCAAGATCACAAACTAAAGCCAGGTAGCATTTTTCTCCTTGTGACAATTGGTTGAATTCGATGACTTCAGAATCTTTGTGAATTACATACCTTTGAGGGTTGCGACGAACACGAAGATCGCTAAAATCAGGGAAGAATCTTCTTATGGCTTCTCTGATTGCAGAAAGTTTTTTATCTTGATAGTTTCTGTTGTCACGTATGTGTTCATTTTCATTGTCTTCTTGTTTTCTATACCATTCAAAAAATGAACGGAACTCAGTATTCCCTTTTAGCGCATTCTCATAAGTATCCCAAATTTCAGGCTCTTTCCCTCCTCTTTTCAGATGAGCTGGCGCATTGTTTATTGCTCGGTTTACTGGATAATACATGATTACAGGTATATTTCCGTCGTGAGTTATACAATGATGCATCTCATTGATATATTCCATCATATCCTGGAGTTCTGTTTTTCCGTTATTTTCCTTACTTTTGACATAAGATCTGGAACGGTGTAAGATCCATTCACCTGAATTTTTCACTTTAATGGAGATTGAACACCCACCTTTCGAATTGTTTTTTATATCTGATTCTGCGATAAGCGTACCGGCCGATTTCGGATTTCTGATTCTGGCCAGAAGCCAAGAAAGCACAAGCGAAAAAGAATCTAATACACTTGTCTTACCAGCTCCGTTGATACCGACGAAAAGATTCATATGCTCGTCCAATGCAGGTATTTCTAAAGATTCTATACCTCTGAAATTTATTATTTTTATTGATTCTATTATCATGATAATATCCTTTATGTGTGCATACAAAGTTAGGAATAAAAAGTGAAATATGGAAAGACTTGATAAAGTTGTTGATAGATAGTCGCTTAAAAAATCTATCGAGTTCAATGGCTGTAAAAGTTATGTTA
Source organism: uncultured Bacteroides sp. (assembly GCA_934716785.1). Classification (GTDB taxonomy): domain Bacteria; phylum Bacteroidota; class Bacteroidia; order Bacteroidales; family Bacteroidaceae; genus Bacteroides. The sequence continues at coordinate 27,273 of CAKUYM010000010.1, forward strand.
TAGTTTAGTCTTTGTTATACTACCTATTTTTGGTCATTCCCGGATATGAATGAATCACTCATCAATCTTCAGATAAAATGTAATGAGGTTTCTAAAGCAATCAATGAACATTTGTATTGAATTAGAAAAATAAGACATTGAAATTTTGCTAATGTTGTGTACTTTTCTTATTTTTACACACGTTAATCTGAAATCTGATACTTTATGCGAAAAAAAGGTTTTATAATTTCATTATTGTGCCTGGTTGTTATGGGCTGTACTTCTAATTCTTACGAATTGGAGGCTTGGCGTGTAGCCAAGAAATCAAATGGCAATGCCAAAGAGCTTATTTCTTTTTTGACTTATTACCAGGACTTGGGAGATAATGCAAAATATGCGGCTGCATGTTTTTTAGTCAGTAATATGCCAAACAAACATGGAATTTCTTCCGACAACTTAAAAATTTATGACACTGATATAATAAAATCGGATTCTTTAATAAAATGTTTGGATTATTCATTTGCTTTACTTAGCAATTCACCTTTTCTAAAATTGTATGATCGAGATATATTCTTTGAATATATTTTACCATATAGAATATCAAATGAACCTTTGGAATATGGATGGAAATGGAATTTTAAGAATGTTTTAAAAATATCTTCAGATGACATTATAACGGCAGCGGAAGAAATAAATGCTCAAATTAAGTTAGACATGTCACCTGATAGTTATGGTGATCCTCCCCAATCCTATTCTTCATTGATGAGAAATGGATATGGAAAGTGCGATGATCGAACAATGCTTGTTGCAATGGCTTTAAGATCTATGGGGATTCCATCCGCTTATGAATTTATTCCTTGTTGGGGAAGTAGTAATAACGGTCACTCATTTGTGTCTGTTGTGATGCCGGATGGTTCAATATACCCATTGCAAAACACGGATAAGATGACACAGGATGGATACTTATCACGGAAGGCGCCTAAAATTTATCGTAAGATGTATTCTGAACAAACGCTTAATATTGTTTCTGATGATAGTCCAGAACTTTTTACCAATATGGATCTGTTAGATGTAACTTCTCTTCATCGAATAGGATATACCGATGTAGATTTGTCTAATGCAATCAAAGATGAGAAGCCGAATTATTACTTATCTGTTTTTTCTCCAAATGAATGGCAACCGGTTGCTGTCTCTGATACCAAATTATTCAAATACGTTGGGACTGGAACCCGCTTTAACGAAGTAGAGAGACCTGAAGCAAAGGACTTAGGAGAAGGTATTCTGTATCTTCCTACTTTCTGGTATAATAATAAGAGTTTGCCGGCAGGAAATCCAATAGTTGTAACTCCGAAAGGCATTCATGAGATTATCTGTGATACATCTTATCTGACAAAGGTGGAATTGGTTCGCAAATTTCCGCTAAATTACCGCATTATTAATTTTGCAGGATTGATGCTTGGTGGTGTTTTTGAAGGAGCAAACCGACCAGATTTTGCCGATGCAGAAATCGTGTATAATATTTCATCTGCGCCTGCATCCAAAATGCAGTATGTTAAGCCGGAGTCAGATAAACGTTATCGCTATCTTCGCTATAGACGTCTTAAGGGGACTTTTAGTATAGCAGAGATTGCAGCAAAGGACGAATATGGAGAACTGATTCCATTTAAGCCTTTGTTATGCGAGGCGTTACGGGATGAAGAAGATGTAAGATTCATCTATGATGGAGATCCTCTCTCATATTATCAAATGGGAGCTGGCTTTGATCTTTGGGTCGGTATGGATTTCGGTCGCCCAGTGAAAATTGCTAGACTTGGATTTGCCCCACGGAATGATGACAATGCTGTAAATAGTACTGATGTTTATGAACTATATTATTGGGATAATAATTGGAAAAGTTTAGGTATCAAAAAGGCTGTTGCAGATACTCTTTTCTATGATAATGTCCCTTCCGGTGCTTTATTGTGGCTTCGGGATTTGACAAGAGGCAAAGAGGAACGCCCCTTCACTTATGAAAAATCCAAGCAGGTTTGGTGGTAAATTTTTGTTTCAACTTTAAATTATAACGTCTATGAGAAAGTTTTCTTTATTTTTTGTTCTTCTCTTAATAGGAGTTTATTGTATGGCCCAGCCAAAGGTTTCTGTGTCAAGCAGAGTTGATTATGTAATGAAGACGTATAAAATAAGCAAGCAAAGGGCTGAAGCTTACGAAAGTATTAGGGATCGGTTGTTGGTAGAGAATGAGAAGCTTAAGAAGCAGAAGATGACATCAAAAGAATTCCAATCTGCGCAAAAACGTCTTTATAAAAAATATGGAGATGAAATTAGTATGGCTTTTTATGACGGGAAATACCGTAAATGGAGTTCTTGTACTCAACACTTGGAATGCTATCACATGCTAAGCGAGAATTGGTTGGTTTCGTATGAAAAGATGCGTTCTTTACGAAAAATAGAGGTAGAGCACGAAAAGAAACGTGAACAGATTTGGGCGGGAAGCAAAGACGAGGCTGAAAAGAATAAATTGAATGAAGAGTTGCGTGGTGAAACAGAAAACGCTGTTCGGAATTTGTTAGGAGCGGCAGGGGAATGGTATATTGAATATAAAAGGCTTTATTTGGCTACTTTAAAAAACATGGATGTATACAAGTCCTCATTTCAAGATGCTCATGCTGTAGCAGCGATAGAAAACGAATTTCGGTGTAAGAGAAAAAATGTACTTAAGGAACAGAAATCAAATATGGAGAAAGAATTTGATTTTATGAAGCTGGAAGATGAGAAACATGCCAGTATTGTTTCTGCAGTTCCTTCTGACATGTCCGCCCGTTGGAAAAAAATAAATTCCGCTTTGCTTGATTATAATTTGAACAGTAAATATGGCTTAACGCAATCTCAGGTTGTGCTGTTCAAGAAGGCTTACAGCAAGTATGTTATTGAAGAGTATAAAATATTGAATGCAAAAAAAATAGCAAAAGCAGACAAGTATGCCCAGCTAAGTACATTGAGTAAAAAATTCTGTAATTCGGTAGCTGTATTATTTCAAGCAGAACAGTATAAGAAATGGCAAGGCTGGTGGCAATATAGTTTTGATAGAAAAATGGAGATGAAGGGACTTAAATAATTTTATATGAAAAGATTATATAGTTTATATATTTGCATTATTTTATCTGTAATATGCGGTTTTTGGTCTTGTAAAGATGAGGAGGCATTCTTCTCTGCAGGACAAAACATATCAGAGGTTTTCTCCTTGGATGAAGCGCAAAGTTTCTTTATGGAGAAGTCGGAAAGTCAACCTGTTTATGATAAGGGGGATAAAACTCAATTTCTTTCTCCCGGTGACATAGTTCCTTTGTGGGAATCTGCTGTTCCTTCCATGAGAAAAACTTTAGCATGCTATGATGTACCTTTCAATGGCTCCTACTATTATCGAGCCATTTATTCAGAATCTCGTACAGGAGCCATGATTGCGGATAGGGTGAAAGTGCACCAAAGGCTGATCGTTATAAAAGATATCCAAAGAGGAAAAATGTCTCAATATATTCTATCTTTAATCCCTAGTAAAATATGTGAGTCGCAAAGTGGAGGGGATATCCTTCATCGATTTGTCACTTGTGGAAATAAGACTGGTTTCACGGGTACAGCCATATATTCCTGTCTTTATACATCTCGGATAGCCCGGGTTGATACCTATGTAAATGGAGAGAGGGTAAAAGGTGTATTCTTATTGGATACGGAAAACTTGTCTGAGTATCGTAAAAGAATAGATGAAATGAATGAGCTGCTTTCCGTATTCTCTTTGCAGAAGAGGCAAAAATTGTCAACGCGCAGTGAGTATGACATTGATGGTGGGTGGTTGGATGAGGTCGTTATAACTCCTGAAGAACCATGGGATGGAACCGGGGCAGATGGCATGACAAATGAAGAATGGTTGGAAAGCACTCGACCTGATGGGGATGTGGACCCACAGCCAGGAGGAGATTCTGGCTCCTCTGAGGATGATTATAATAGTTCACCGGATAAAGACCCCGATGAATCATGTCAACCTACTCTTTTAGGGTTCAATGCAAATGAACGAAGTATGGTTGAGAACGCTGTGAATAAGTTACTTAGTTTACTAGGAAATTCTTTCATGAAAGGAATTAATTTTATAAAGAGAGGGCAGGCTGGAGGATATGCAGCAGTAGAAAGCCAGAGTGAGATTTTAGTATTTGAAAGATTCTTTTCAAAATTGACGGCAAAGGATCAGCCAGCTGTACTATACCATGAAATCTATCATTTAAGAAATAACCATTATAATGTAAGTAAAGAAAAAATCGAAATACCCAACGGAGTACTGATTGAACCGCCTAGTGAATTGAAGCAAAAAATATTGGATGATTTGAAGGAAGATTTACCTTCATGTGATCAAAACACAATTTACGGGTATTATATGGCTGAACTTCAGGTGTATTGGGTGCGTTATCCTGAATTCTACGAGAATGAATTAAATACGTATGATGCGGAAAAAAAAGAATTTCCAGATTCAACAATTTCTGAAAAGTATAAATCAGACAGAGATTATGCAATATGGAATTACCAAAGAAACTTAGAATTATCACAAAAATATAAATAATGATTATGAAAACTCTATTTTTTGCAATTTTCACTTTAGTTTTAAGCTTATCACTTCATGCTCAAGCTTATGAAACAGAGATAACGATCAATAAGGATAATTCTGTAGTCAGTTATAAAGTGAAAAATAATACAGAATTTGATATGGTATTGATGAAAGGATATTCTATAAATTCTGAGACAATGAAGAGCTATTGCAAGGTCTTTTATCAGAATATGGATAATGCGAATGATGTTGATTGTGCATATTTGGAGGTAGCTCCTTATAAAAAGATTGCACTTGGTATTAAACCCAAAGAATCGTATGTACAGAATTTTTACTTATCTTCCTTAAAAGGGAAAAAAATAATTAAGGTGGAAGGTCATTTCTTAATAGTTTATCAAGAAACCGCTGGCGTACATAAAACGGAAAAGATTGTAAAAACGATCAAAATACAGTAGTCCTTCATAAAATGAGTAGTATATAGATTCATGCTTGTAGTCTGTATTCACGATATTATTTGGGGCATATTTGTAATTTGGATACTCTTCCACAGATATGTCCCGGTTGATATTTCTTCTTTGTGGCAATATGCAATAATGGGGCTGATCTTTTATTTCGTACGATTACTTCCCTTAATTATACGGCAAAGGATGGTTTTAATTATTCTTTGCTGGGGAATATGCGAGGCTTTATTGTGTTTATTGCAACATGGATTGTGGATACAGAGCAATCATTCATTTTTTGATGTTACGGGATCGTTCAACAACCCTGGTCCACTAGGTGGATTCTTGGGAATTTTATGTGCCGGTGTGATTGATTATATTTGGCGGCGAAAAGATAGGAACACAGGGTTGGTCTTGGGAAGTCTGGTTGCATTATTGTTTTATGGTATATTGACTTCTGAATCTCGTGCTGGGTTATTGTCGGCACTAACCGGAATTATAGTCTGTTTATTTTATCAAATAGTATTGATGAACAGAAATGGTCATAAAAAACGGACAGTGATTACATGTCTTGTTTTTCTCTTTGTGGCATGTATTGGGTCCCTGTTCCTTTATAAACTTAAACCACTTTCGGCTGATGGTCGTCTGTTTGTTTGGTTTAACTCTCTTCATCTCATGGCGGAACATCCAATTGTCGGATGGGGGAGTGGAGGTTGGACCGGAAACTATATGCTTTACCAAGCTGATTATTTTGCTGCCCATCCCAATTCTCAGTTTGTCATGGTAGCGGACAATGTCTCATGTCCATATAATGAATTGCTTCACATTGCTGTTGATTATGGCCTGATAGGACTATTTTTGTTTATGTGGGCTGTTATCGAGATCTTGAGGAAACGCCAATCTGATTGTTTTTTGGAAAGTGTAAAAGTTTCCCTATTGGCTTTTTTAGTCTTTTCTCTATTTTCTTATCCATTTGATGTTACTCATTTGTTAGTGTTGTGGGCAATTCTGATGGGACTATTGGAAAGCAGGTCTGTTATTCAAATTCCGTTATCAAAATTACGCTGCCGCATACTGTCTATAATTCCGGTAATAATGTTATCAATAATCTCAGCGTTTCTTTATGAACTACATCAAAGATCTTTATGCGATTTCAAACTTTATCCATATTTTCAATATAATCCTGATATTATGTATTTGCATGTACAGAAAGAATATTTGGATGAGGAATTCATGCATAGGAGCAAGATACTCGAAAGAACTGCATTCCTTTTTCCGAGTTCTGACACTTATTGTTGGTTAGGGGATGACTGGATGAAGAAAGGAAATAGTCGGAAAGCCGAATATTACTTTCATAAGGCAGCAGATATGGTTCCTGTAAGGATAGAACCGTGTTATAAGTTGTTCAAACTGCATTTGTCTGAGGGAGACTCTGTAGCTGCGGTTTGTATAGGAAAGGACGTTTTAAAGAAGAAAATAAAAGTGGGAAACACAAGGAGTTTGAGAATGCGTGGAGAAATTAATCGTTTTTTGCAGAAGATTCCTCAAAGCGGACAATAAACTTATTTGAATATTGCTGGATTTTGCGAGAACTTTCGGAAAAATCTGGGAATATCCGTTATTTCGTGCAACATTAAAATCATTTATGAACCAGGCAGGTTCGGGGACGGAAGAATATTGCAGATTTTGAGAGTATTTATTATTTTTGCCACTCGAGAAAGTAAACCTATAATCTTTTCCGAAAGTATTATTGCAGTACAACATAATATTTGCATTGCGATGAAGAATGTAACACTGTTTTTGAAAGAACTGAATCTGATACGTGACGATTATGAACGCCGGGCAAAGCGTACCGAACAATTCAATATCTTTTCCGTATTGTGCAAAAGTAGTGACGAAGTCAATCTGCATTCCCGCTTTATTTCCTCGCTGCTTAATCCCGGTGGCTCTCACCAACTGTCAGATTTTTGCCTTAGAACATTCCTGGATGTTTGCGGCTATCCGGAACAATTTGCCGCCAACTTGCTCGCTCCTGGTGTGGAGGTATATCCCAATGAATACGATCCTTCAGAGAGGGATGAGATCGATATCCTTATCATCAACAGACGTACATCCTTTACTCTTTTCATAGAGAACAAGATATATGCCAAGGACAGTAACCATGAGGAACATGGGCAGCTTGAAGGTTACTATCAGGTCCTGATGGATAAATACCGCATTCCGGAAGGAAATATAGAGGCTGTATTTCTTAGCCTGGACAGGGATCTTTCGGAGGAGAGCACAGGCAACCGGTATCCCCGGTTGAAAGAGGTTCTGAAGATAATTCATTATAACGATATAATTATCGAGTGGCTTGACAAGTGCCTGATGGCATCTGTCGATAAGCCTTTTCTTCGTGAAACGATATTGCAATATATTAAACTGATACGTGAAATGACTAACGACACAAGTGTAGAAGAGCGGATTGAGATTAAGGAGCTTATCGGCAAGTCTAAAGATAACATGGCTTCCACCAAGTTGCTCATAGATAATTTCAAGCATGTGAAATGGCATACTGTTGTTGATTTCTGGAATGAGCTGACGCAAAAACTTCAATCTATAGGCTATGAGATAACAGAAAATGTCAATTTGGATGATGTAACTTTTGTAACCCATAATGAGCTGTACAAGCAAGGGTATAAAAATAGGAACTTTGGCATATGTTTCAGGCCGAAGGACGGACTTCATATGTATGTGTGGTATGAATTCGGTTACAGTCTCTATTATGGCATCTGCAATGACGAGAATTTGTCTGCCGGATATAAAAGCCGGATAAAACGGTTATGTGCTTTGGACGATCTGCCGATTGCCGGGGATGACGAGCTTTCCGCCTATCAGGATTTTGATCTTCCGGAAGAGGAGCAAATATGGTTTGACGATTTCTTATATGACGGCACCTTTAATCTCATAAATGATGATTACCGCCATAGGATAATTGATAAGATAGTAATTGATATCCAAAAGTTTGTGGAACGGTTGGATAGTACATCCTTGTAGTTTGTAAGTCTATGCCTGACATCCGTTTTCTCCTTTGACAAACTCACACTGAATATAAAAAGACAATTTATGGCCGAAGCAATAATCAATTCAAAGATACGAACAGAATTTGAATGTTCACCACTATTCTTTATGAGAGTGAAATCAAGTGAAGACGAAAAGATTCCTGATTATTGGGAATCAGCCGCTTCACAGATAATTTGTATCATTGAGGATAAAGAAATGCTTATTGATGGAGGGTTAAAGCTTATGATTGCCGATTATCCATTTCGCATTTCGAAAATTCAATCGAAAAAAGACGAATCGTCGAAAGATAATATGAGATTATCTTATCAGGTGCATCCGTTCTCTCCATCATTATACTATGACGTGTGGTTTCTCATAAGATCCGTTCTCACACGTAAACAAAATGAGAAAGACAATTTTTATTTCCAAGAACTGCTATGGGCTTTAGACAACCATAAATTCGATGAAGATGTCATTACATTGGTACTTTCTGAGTATAATACATTTTATGTGAGCGAAATTCTTAACGTCTTTCAAGAGGTAGGCCATTGTCTATCTTATGAAAAACAAGAGAAGATTGCAGGCTATTTGAAAAAATGGAATGTCAATTATAAGCTCTATTTTCCACATATATTATCAGAGGCTTTAAGGATTTCAGACAAAAGAGTCCAAAGGGTGGGGAACAAGCGGAACCTCTTTGAACTTTTGTCACTTCTTCTGGGGTATGATTCTTTGGACGAAAAAACAGGGGAGCAATATACGCCTTATGGCATGGATACATTGAGATCATCTTCAAATGATATAGTACGTTTTTTTTATTGGTTGAAAAATGATGATTATGACTACGGTGATTTGGCACCAATAGCCAAGCTCTTCTCTTTATTAAAACCGCAAATACAATTGGATGTCGTTAAAAGGTATTTTCATGCCATAAGACTGGGGCAAGCTGTATACTCGGACAAAATGCTAACAGCTTTCTTGAATAATCGATATAAAAAATTTGAAAGATTTTGCAATGTCCTAACGGCTAATCTGTCGCCAATGGACATGACCGTTCCCTTATTATGTGATAATATTCAATGTTTCATCAAAAGCAATGGTAAGTCATTCCAAAGCTTCAATGGAGTGCTTGATCGCACATTTATGAATGCCAATCCGATTTATTTGGAAATGAACTTTATGCTTGATAAAATTCTGCCCAAATGCGATGGAGGGGCTGTATATAATAATAATTTTATAGGATTTATAAATTATAGGTTGGCCGGGCAATTGGCTGAAGAAAAATTCGAAGTAAACAGTCTCGAACAGAATATAATAAATATTCTCAATATAGTTGGAACAAGAGCTCAATATCATGCGGAAGGGGAAAAAGAAGACAGATTCAATAAATGGAAAATATATGATGCACAATATAAGACCCTATTGGCGAATGTCTTGGGAGTGCCATCCATTTCAAGCAGTCATGATCCATTGGATGTTGATTTGACATCATTTAGGGAGAGATTAATTACCTATTTTAATAGGAAGCTTGAGTCGCAAGATGGAAAATGGCTGTTCACTCCCGAGTTTTATAAAGATTACTTGGTTTTGGTGCAGGCCTTCTGCAATATTTCTACTGTCAGAATATTCATTCGAAAGGATGTAGTTGTTGGCCGTAACATATTGGTGCCAATAAAAGGGCTTGTCGCCGATAATGTAAGTAAAAGAAGAGAAGTGGAAATAACCATGGAAAGGGTAAAGGAAGCCTTGGAACATATAACTGGAACTGAGATGAAAGACAACGTGTTGGAGTTTCCTTATGATCCGATCAAGTTAGGCAGACTCTGTAAAATATTCTATTATCGCATGGATGAGACAGAAGGTAATATAGAAAAACTACATTTTTTGACGGAGCGGAAGTTGGGTAAGTATCCCATATATTGTGCCCCAGAATACGAGAATGAGGTTAACGATGTAACCAATCTTCCATATTTCTGGTGCCAGAGAAAAGAATGCTTCAGAAATGTGTTATCTAATCAGGTGCTTGCCAATACTAAATCATGGAAGGAATATACATTGTTCCATATGCTGGAAATCTGCGGTTTTCCTTTATTGAAAGAAACTGTAGCCGGATTTGAACCAAATTCGGTCATACGCAATATTATTGCAATAGCCAATAAGGTTAAGAATTTCTTTGAGAAGCTAAAGTGTGAAGCTTGTGGGCATTTAATTTGGGCAGAAAAAAGTGGTGCTTTTAATAACTACAATCGTTTTGTTTGCATAAACAATCTTTGTCCTGAGTATAAAAAGGAAGTCTACTTGAGTTATTGTAATAGATGTAAAAAGGAAATAATAGATTCCCGCCATTCAGTTCAATGCCCAAATGGTTGGTGGATTTGCCCTTCATGTTGCGGATGCTGTAATAACGAGATAATCGAGTCTGTCGTACAAAGACTTGTCGTTTCACATAAAGCTATTCCATCACGTATTGAGAGACAAAGGGGGAATGGGCATAATGATAAGGGTATATACTTTTGTCCAAAGTGTGGTAACAAAATGATTGGCACTTTTGATAAGGAACGTGATGATATAATTTATCAATGTGAAGATTGTGACTACCTGATATCTAAGTCTAAAATGGAAAAGTGGCATCATGCAAGAAGAACGCCATAAACTTATACACGCCAATAATCTTTTCCGAAAGTATTAAATAGTCTGAACAAGTTTAATATATTGCATTATGGTTATTCCGACTATGACATTTTATGAAATGTATGAAGAACTGGCTGCCGATCGTTCCAAAATTGAATATAAGCATCAGCAGCTATTGCCAAAAGTGGTGAAGAAGTTCCGGAAAACTTTCCGTTTTCCGGCGTGGGAGTTGTTTGAATATACCATTCCTGCACGCCACAATTCATATATTCTATTCTTTTATGCGGCGAACAGGCAGTCTGCTGATAATCCGGAGTTTGATCATTTCTCTGTAATAAATGTGGATAGCAAGCGGTTTGTTCTGAAATGGGGGTGTTCTCCATATAAACATACTGATTCCGATGCAATGGTATGGACCAGAAGGATTGACGCATACAGTACACATTTCTTTGCCCGTTATAGAGAACGTATATTCAAGAATACCGAGTTAGGGCTTAATGAGGTGATATGCCGATATTTCACAAGGAACAAAATAGCCTTACTGATTGAGCTTAATGAAAATATAAAGAGGAACTATCGGAAATATGGCGGAGCTGCCCACCATGCGATGAAGGTGAGTGACGGGCTTTGTTTTATCAGGACTTCAATTGAATGTACTGTGGATCTTAACACTCAAAAGGAAACGGCCGAAGCATTGGGATTTGTCTATGTGACATTTGTAGATGATAATACTCTTACGGATTCCCAGAATGAAGCGACTTTCGTGGAAGGGATTCGCTCTTCCCGAAAGATTTTTAGGGACTTGATTGTGGATGCAGGAGAGTAATGGAATTTTTCTAACTTAGTGAAAATCTTGCTGTTTTTATGCTATCCGCATCCCTTATTATAGATATTAATAATGAGGATTTTAATAATTTGATGGCTGTTTTAACAATATTATTATTACTGTTGCTGAGAAAATAACTACTTTTGCAAATCAACGCATTCATATATAAATGCATTGATTGAATTTGATAGGTAATAACCACTCATTAAGGGGTAAAAATACAGACTATATGATACATGCAAATCCTAATCCAGAAATGACGGTTGCTGAAGTAAAAGCTTTCCGTGATAACCTTAGAAGGT
>CAKUYM010000011.1 GCA_934716785.1 uncultured Bacteroides sp.
CAAAATACCATCTTACTGATTATCAGACAAAAAATATTTTATATAAGCAGAACAAAAGGATATTCCCGAAGTCAGGTATGGTGGAGGTTTTCCTGCTTTCTGTTGGTGAAACCCCTGACGGTTATGCTCTAACTGTCGGGCTCAATAAAATAAACGAGTGGTATCTTAGTGACGGGTGGTACTCGGACGGGGCGGAATTTTCATTAGATTATTATAATTCTTTTGTCATACATCCTATGTATGTTGAGATATTGGAAATGTGTAATAAGAACCGTTTTCCTACTCCAATCAGTTATAAATTGGCAATCAAGCGCATGCAGCGTTTCAATGCTTTCATAGAGCGCCTTATTTCTCCGGAAGGGACATTCCCGGCTTTCGGACGTTCCGTAGTCTACCGTATGGGAGCATTTCAGTCATTGACATTGGCTGCATGGAAATATGGTCTTCCTGAAGGAATGACCAATGGGCAGGTGCGTAGCGCATTGAGTGCAGTCATGAAAAATATGTTTTCAATAGCTGGAAATTTTGATGATAAGGGATTTCTGGCACTCGGTTTTGCGGGACATCAGCCGGATTTGGCTAATTATTATACCAACAATGGTAGTTTGTATATGACTTCACTCGTTTTCTTGCCTTTGGGGCTTCCTGTAGATCATCCTTTTTGGAGTGATCCGGCTGAAGAATGGACATCTCAAAAGGCATGGGCGGGAAAAAGTTTTCCAATTGATGGGCACCATTCTATAAAGAAATAGAAGCATAATCGACCTTTATCAGAAGTGTAAAAAAGAAGTGATGCTATCCCCATCATTATTCGTTTGACACGGATAGTGGCACATCCTTCTGAAAAGAGAGTTATATATTAAACTCTCAAAGCATTAAACACCAAAAAGGAGGACATAGACTTTAAATGCTACATCCTCCTTTTTAGTATTTAATGCTTGCTTCTATTATTCTTCTATTCTTCCGAACTTTGCAGCATTTGGAACAACTTATCCAACTTCGGAGCCATGATAATCTCCGTGCGGCGGTTCTTGCTTCTTCCTTCCGCAGTTTCGTTATCATCGACCGGCATATATTCGCCACGTCCGCTGGGTTGTATCTGCAACGGATTCACATGATAATTCTTGATTAGGATACGGACAACAGAGGTGGCACGAATTACGCTCAAGTCCCAGTTGTCTTTGAACTGCACAGTGTTGATAGGCTTATTATCCGTGTGTCCTTCAATAAATACGTCGATATCCGTCTGCTTGTTCAATACCTCCGCCAATTTGCCGAGAGCCTCTTCACCGCGTTTGTCCAAGCGGGCGCTTCCCGACTGGAACAATAACTTGTCCGACATTGCCACATATACCTTTCCGTCTTTCTCGCGTACAGTCAGCTCATCGCTACTGAATCCCAATAATGCATCCTTCACGCTGCTCAACAGCTTCTGCACTTTCTCGTTCTGTGCATTAATCATCTGTTTCAGCTCGTTGATCGTGCGTTCTCTCTCAGTCAGTTCATCCCTTTTCTGGTTCAACAGCGCATTCAGCTTCTCCTGTTCAGTCATATTCATATTCAGCATGCTTTGATACTGGCGGATGCTGTTTCCCATTCTCGTCGTATCACGCAAAAGATTATTTATCTGCGCCGACATTTGGGCATTTGTATTGCGGCAGTCGGTCAGTTGCCCTTGCAGGCTGTCTTTGCTTACGGTAGCTGCCATTTCCGCCCGCATAAATTTCTTTTTCGTTACGCACGAAGTGCATAACAGAAGAGCAAGTAGGGTAAATAAAGTAATTTTCTTCATTGTGTTTTATGTTTTAAAGAGTATGGATAATCAGCGTTGTTGTAGGAAGTCACAGAGTTTCTGCACAGCCAATGCACGGTGACTTATTTTATTCTTTATATCATTTCCCAGTTCGGCGAAAGTCTTGTCATAGCCTTCCGGCTTGAATATCGGGTCGTAACCAAAGCCGGAATCGCCTCGTTTCTCTTTGATTATTTCACCTTTTATCACTCCCTCGAAGAGATATTCCTTTCCATCGAGTATCAATGAAATGGCAGTGCGGAATTGCGCCTTGCGATTCTCCTTCCCTTCCAGTTCGCGGAGCAGCTTGAGCATATTGGCTTGCGCGTCGTGCCCTTCACCGCCTGCATAGCGTGCGGAATATACTCCGGGAGCTCCGTTCAGCGCCTCCACCTCCAGACCGGTGTCGTCGGCAAAGCAATCCAAACCGTAATTTTTTAAGATAAAGGAAGATTTCAGCAGGGCATTTCCCTCCAATGTATCTGCCGTTTCGGGAATATCCGCATGACAGCCGATATCATTCAGGCTCAACAGCTCAATCTGCTCTCCCAATATGGCGGCCACTTCCTCCAGTTTATGAGCGTTGTTGGTAGCAAATACGAGTTTGCGTTTCATCATCTTTTTCTTGTTTTAGCAAAGTTATCCGATAGTTGTCAATCAATCCGTTATTTCACCTTCAGCTTGTCAAACCCTTCACCATATACCCCGATAACGGAACTTTGTGAGATAAAGGCATTCGGGTCGATGCGTTTCACCAAGCGGAAGATGTCGAGCGACTGGCGTTTCTTTGCCAGTACGACAAGCACTTTCACATTGTTCTTGCTGTACCATCCCATACCGTCGAGCACTGTTACTCCACGGTCAGCATCTTTAATGATGCTGTCGGCTATTTCATCATACTTCTTCGAGAAGATGAAGAACTGCACCGATTGGCGGGCACTGTTGATAATCCAGTCGAGCACGACACCAATAATAAACAAGGTGACGAAACCGAAGATGACACGGCGCCAGTCATGGAATATGAAGTAGCAGGAACTGATGATGAATACATCACAGATCATAATCATCCGTCCGAGTGACACGTCTTTGTATTTGTTGACGATGGCGGCAATGATATCCGTTCCGCCGGTACTTCCGTTATAGTTGAAAGTAATGCCCAATCCTACACCACACATGGCAGCACCGATAATGCAAGCCATAAAGTCCTGTCCTGCACCGAGTAGCAGCGGTTTGCCATCCGGTGTCATATCCGGGGTTACAATGTAGCTGTTCACTAACAACTGGAAAAGCCAAAGCAGAAAGGTCAGCATGAAAATAGCATAAGTGGTCTTTATGCTGAATCGCGGGCCTAAAATCTTGATGGCAAACGTCATCAGAACTGCATTGATGAAAAAGTACGACCATTGGATCGGGAATCCTGTCGCATAATAGATGATGGCTCCGATACCGGTGGTACCTCCTGTCGTTATCTGGTAGGGCAACAAGAATGCCGCCCATCCTAAAGAATAACTTATCAGTCCGAGAGTGATATAGATATAATCCTTCACTTCTCTCATTAATTCCGCTTTTGCCAGTTTGTACATAGGGGTTATGATTATGCCGGGCACGGATTACACGATTGCGTAATCCGCGCCTGACTTTGTTTTATACTACAACGTTTACAATCTTCTTCGGAACAACGATAATCTTCTTCGGAGTCTTGCCTTCTATCCACTTTTGTGAACGTTCGTCCGCCAATACCGCAGCCTGGATAGCTTCCGAGCTTTCGTCTGCTGCAAATTCCATATTGAAACGTGCCTTTCCGTTGAAAGAGATCGTATAGTTGACGGTATCTTCTTTCAGATACTCTTCGTTGTATGCAGGCCACTGGGCATCACATACCGAAGTCTCGTGTCCGAGTACATTCCACAACTCCTCGCAAACGTGCGGAGCGAAAGGAGCAAGCACGACAACCAGTTGCTCAAGCACTTCCTTTTTGTTGCATTTCAGGTTGAAAAGCTCATTTACGCAAATCATGAATGCACTGACGGAAGTGTTGTAAGAGAACTGTTCGATGTCTCCCGTCACCTTCTTTATCAGTTTGTGGAGGCTCTTCAATTCCTCTTTCGTGGCAGGTTCGTCCTTTACGAGATATTCGTCCGTGCGGCTGTAGAACAATGACCAGAACTTACGGATGAAGCGGTGCACACCGTCAATACCGTTTGTATCCCACGGCTTGGACTGCTCTACCGGGCCAAGGAACATCTCGTACATACGGAGCGTGTCGGCACCATATCTTTCGACAATCATATCTGGGTTGACCACGTTGAACATGGACTTGCTCATCTTCTCAACTGCCCATCCGCAGATGTATTTTCCGTCTTCGAGGACGAACTCGGCAGTCTTGTATTCGGGGCGCCATGCCTTGAATGCTTCCAAGTCCAGTATGTCGTTGGATACGATGTTCACATCTACGTGGATAGGAGTGACATCATACTGGTCTTTCAAGTTCAAGGAAACGAATGTGTTTGTATCCTTGATACGATATACGAAGTTACTGCGACCTTGAATCATACCTTGGTTCACCAACTTCTGGAACGGCTCTTCCACAACAGAAACATTGATATCGTGCAAGAATTTATTCCAGAAACGAGAGTAGATCAAGTGTCCGGTAGCATGCTCCGTACCGCCTACATAGAGATCCACATTTCTCCAGTACCCGTCTTTCTTCGGGTCAACCAGTGCCTGATGGTTGCGCGGGTCCATATAGCGCAGGTAATAAGCGGAAGAACCGGCGAATCCCGGCATCGTGTTCAGTTCCAGCGGGAATATAGTCACGTTGTCGATCTTCTCGTTGTCTACCGTGCATTTGTTTACCGTATCCCAAGCCCACTTGGTGGCGTGTCCCAATGGCGGTTCGCCAGTCTCGGTGGGCAGGAATTTGCTGACTTCGGGAAGTTCCAGCGGCAGACAACTTTCGTCAATCATATAAGGCATTCCGTCCTTGTAATAAACAGGGAATGGCTCGCCCCAATAACGTTGGCGTGAGAAGATGGCGTCGCGCAGACGGTAATTCACCTTTACACGTCCCAAGTTATGTTCTTTTACATATTTCTTCGTTGTGGCAATTGCTTCCTTGATAGTCAGTCCGTTCAGAGAGAGGTCGCAATAGGGAGTTGCGCCCGGACGCGGAGAGTTGCAAACGATACCCTCTTTGGCGTCGAAGCTCTCTTCACTAACATCACATCCTTCTACCAACGGGCGGATTTCCAGACCGAAGTGCTTGGCGAACGCATAGTCGCGGCTATCATGAGCGGGCACTGCCATGATGGCTCCCGTACCGTAGCCAGCCAGTACATAATCACTGATCCAGATGGGCACAGCCTCGCCCGTGAACGGGTTGATGGCATACGAACCGCTGAATACACCCGTGACGCTGCGGTCGGCGATACGTTCGCGTTCCGTACGTTTCTTGGTGCGGTCGAGGTAAGCATCCACTTCCGCTTTCTGCTCGGCAGTGGTCAATTGTGCCACCAGTTCGCTTTCGGGCGCCAGCACCATAAAGGTAACGCCAAACATGGTATCGGCACGGGTAGTGAAGATGGTAAATTCGATATCGCTATCTTTAACCTTGAATTGCACCTCGGCACCTTCCGAACGTCCTATCCAGTTTCTTTGAGTCTCCTTCAGAGAATCAGTCCAGTCGATGGTATCCAATCCGTCGAGCAGCCGTTGCGCATAAGCCGATACACGCAGACACCACTGGCGCATCTTCTTCTGAACAACAGGATAGCCGCCACGTTCGCTGACTCCGTCCACCACTTCATCGTTGGCAAGTACGGTTCCCAATTCGGCACACCAGTTGACCATCGTTTCACCCAAATAAGCGATACGGTAGTTCATCAATATTTCCTGCTTCTCCTTTTCGCTCTTGGCGTTCCACTCATCGGCAGTGAAGTGGATCTCTTCGCTGCAAGCGGCATTCAGCCCCTCGTTGCCATGGATGGCGAAAGCCTTTTCCAGCTCCTCGATAGGGCGTGCTTTCTGCTCGTCGTTGCAATAGTAGCTGTTGAACATCTTCTGAAAAGCCCATTGCGTCCATTGATAATATTCGGGGTCGCAGGTGCGGATCTCGCGGTTCCAGTCGAAGGAGAACCCTATTTTGTCCAACTGCTCGCGATAACGGTTGATATTGTTGACAGTGGTGATTGCCGGATGCTGTCCGGTCTGGATGGCATACTGTTCTGCGGGCAGACCGTAAGCGTCATATCCCATCGGGTTGAGTACATTGAAGCCTTGCAGTCGTTTGTAACGGGCGTAAATATCCGAAGCGATATATCCTAACGGGTGTCCTACGTGCAGACCCGCTCCCGATGGATAAGGAAACATGTTCAGTACATAAAATTTTTGCTTCGAGTCGTCCTCCGTAACCTGGTAGGTCTTGTCCTCTACCCACCTTTTCTGCCACTTCTTTTCAATTTCTCTGAAATTGTACTCCATAGTGATAAAGTTTTTTGTTATAGTGATTTATATTAGTATTCCTAATTTAAGGCACAAATTTACGTGATTTGTCCCAAACTACCTAATATTTGTAGGGGTATTCCAGAGAGGGTTGTTTTATTGCGCAATTCCCTGTATCTTTGCGGCATTATAAAATATTAGTAAGTATGAAACTGAAGCACGGCTACTATCATCTGATTGCCATACTGACAGTTGTTATCTGGGGATTGACCTTTATCGCGACAAAAGTATTGATTAATCACGGACTCACTCCCCAAGAGATATTCTTCTACCGCTTTCTGATTGCCTATATAGGTATTTGGGCGATTTCCCCCAAACGTCTGTTTGCCACAAGCCTGAAGGATGAGCTTTGGCTGGCTGCCGGCGGTATCTTCGGCGGTTCGCTCTATTTCTTCACGGAAAACACTGCTTTAGGCATCACGCAGGCATCGAATGTCTCTTTTATTATTTGCACGGCTCCCCTGCTGACTACCATTCTATCTTTGCTCTTCTACCATAAAAGCGAGAAAGCCACCAAAGGATTGGTTGGCGGATCGTTGTTGGCACTGGTAGGGGTTGGCTTGGTGGTTTTTAATGGAAGCGTGGTACTGAAACTTTCTCCTGTGGGCGACTTGCTGACTCTGCTTGCCGCTCTGTCATGGGCATTTTATAGTTTGGTTATTAAGAGGATGACGGGGCATTATCCCACCGTGTTTATCACCCGCAAAATATTCTTCTATGGAGTGCTGACCATTTTGCCCGCCTTTCTTCTTCAACCGCTGCGGCCGGATTTCGGTATGCTTCTGCAGCCTGTGGTATTATCCAATCTTCTGTTTTTGGCAGTACTGGCCTCGCTGGTCTGCTATGTCCTTTGGAATGTGGTGCTGAAACAACTGGGGACGGTGAAGGCTTCCAATTATATCTATCTGAATCCGCTGGTGACGATGGTGGCATCGGTAATCATTCTCCATGAGCAGATTACATGGATTACCTTGATGGGAGCGGCCTGCATCATTTTAGGAGTTTATCTGGCAGAGAAGAAATAGAAATAAATGAACCGTAAAGGCATAAAAAAAGGAGCAACGCCTTGCTCCAACCTTTGTTAACCTTAAATCTAATACTATGAAAAACACAGTGCAAAGGTACGTACTTTTGTGAAAGTAGCAAATTATCCAAATAAAAAAGGATGTTTTATAACACGTTTTAATATAATTACCCTGTTTGTTAAGGAAAAGTCCCCTCTTTTTTAATCTATGTAACACTTGTTTTATCACAAATGCCTCATCTCACATATTAGTTTTCATGGTCTTGGGCGACATAACGTAATTGTGTCTCATTGCTTTTTCAAGGCATCGGCTGCCCAACGCAGATACATCGCAGCTTTCTCATCGGCTTGGGCGGCATAGCGTAATTGAGTCTTGTATCTGTCCATCTCGTTCTCGGCATAGCGGTTGTAGGTCTTGGCGCGGTCCGTATCTCCTCGCTTGGTATAGTAGGCAGCCTCTCGTTGGTACCTCTCGGCTTTTTTTAGGTAATAGGCCGCCTCACGACGGTATCCCTCAGCTTTTTTCTGGAAATATTCCGCCTCACGCTGATAGCTTTGAGCCTTCTTGATGTAATAGTCACTCTGAGCTGAAACGGTTACAGCCAGAGTAAAGAGCATGGTGATAAATAGTATAGTCCTCATAATTCCTTTTTTTCTTTATATTTATAAGAGTGGAATAAACGATAAAATCTATCATTGCCCCGTAAAATGTTGCGCACCAAATATGAAAATAAAAAAACATCTGCCATCTGCAACCAAATCGAAATAACAAACTGACAGATAAACAATTATAGCGTTGCAGATACTGTTGCAGATGATGCTGCAGATACCGTTTATCTGCAACACAGTATAAGAGAAGCGTAAGAAGAATATGCCACACCAAGCATCAAAATTTATTTTCCTACAATTAAAGTCCCCGTTTCCTACGTCGGAACTCCCGTTCCCAGGCGGGAAACTACAGTTCCCGCGCATGGAAACGGGAGTTTCTGACCATGGATACTGGCGTCTCCCTATAAAGACACTGGAGTATCCATGTAGAGAAACGCTAACGAGACTGTAGAGAAATTTATTTAGGCAACAGTCTTTTAGCCATATAACGTATGTGAGCTGGCATTCAAACGTTGCCGAAGAGTTACTGAAGAAAGAAAATACGAAACATTTCAATACAAAAAATGTTCATTTGTTTTTGTTTATTTGTGATTTTTTATAACTTTACCCGCGGACTATAATTGTCTTGGCCTCTAATCGCCATAGTCAGACGAGTTCTTCCGTGGCAACAGGACAAGGCAGCCTACGCCGTGCTGAGTGTAGTGAAGTTATAAGGCATATCTATTATTACCTTGATAAATATAATGGAGGCAAGACTACTGATGAAAAGGATATCAGGCTTTGCGGGGTGATTGATTCCGAATATAGATTTGTCGAGAAATGGCGGCTTATGAAATGAGCTATAAAGTGAGATCGGGTGAGCCGAAATGAATCGTAAAGGCATAAAAAAAGGAGCAACGCCTTGCTCCAACCTTTGTTAACCTTAAATCTAATACTATGAAAAACACAGTGCAAAGGTACGTACTTTTGTGAAAGTAGCAAATTATCCAAATAAAAAAGGATGTTTTATAACATGTTTTAATACTCTTTCCCTATTTATTAAGAAAAAAGTGCCTCCTTTTTAAAGCTATGCAACACTTATTTTGAAAATTGAAACGGGGGGTAGCGTTGATTCTCTGATGAAAAACCGTTATCTTTGCTCCGTAAATCACAGTATATGCTCAATAAAAAAGAAAAGGAGAAGACCGTGAACGAAGAAGAAATCGTCCTCACCCCGATGATGAAACAGTTTCTGGAGTTGAAAGCAAAACATCCGGATGCAGTGATGCTGTTTCGTTGCGGTGACTTTTATGAAACATATTCTACAGATGCCATTGTTGCATCTGAAATTTTGGGAATCACACTGACAAAACGCGCCAACGGAAAGGGAAAGACTATTGAGATGGCGGGATTCCCGTATCATGCGCTTGATACATATTTACCGAAACTGGTCCGCGCCGGAAAACGTGTCGCTATCTGTGATCAGCTTGAGGATCCGAAGACAACCAAGAAACTGGTGAAGCGGGGTATTACCGAACTGGTGACTCCCGGTGTTTCTATCAATGATAATGTACTGAATTATAAGGAGAACAACTTCTTGGCTGCCGTCCATTTCGGAAAGGCTTCCTGCGGAGTGGCTTTTCTTGATATATCTACCGGTGAATTTCTTACTGCGGAAGGCCC
Organism: uncultured Bacteroides sp.; assembly: GCA_934716785.1. Lineage (GTDB taxonomy): Bacteria > Bacteroidota > Bacteroidia > Bacteroidales > Bacteroidaceae > Bacteroides. The sequence continues at coordinate 9,588 of CAKUYM010000011.1, forward strand.
GTTTGACTATGTGGACAAGCTGCTGAATAACTTCGCACCGAAAGAAGTTCTTTTCGAACGTGGCAAACGCCCGATGTTTGAAGGGAATTTTGGTAGTAGGTTCTTCACATTCGAGCTGGACGACTGGGTATTTACGGAGACTACCGCCCGTGAGAAGTTGCTGAAACACTTTGAAACGAAGAACTTGAAAGGGTTCGGGGTGGAGCATCTGAAGAATGGTATCATTGCCTCCGGTGCTATTCTGCAATACTTGACGATGACGCAGCATACGCAGATCGGGCATATCACTTCGCTGGCTCGTATCGAGGAAGACAAGTATGTGCGCTTGGATAAATTTACGGTGCGCAGCCTTGAGTTGATTGGTAATATGAATGATGGCGGAAGCAGTTTGCTGAATGTCATCGACCGGACAATCAGCCCGATGGGGGCGCGTCTGCTGAAACGGTGGATAGTTTTTCCTTTGAAGGATAAGAAACCGATTGACGAACGGCTGAATGTGGTGGAGTATTTCTTCCGCCAACCGGATTTTAAGGAGCTGATTGAGGAGCAGTTGCATCTGATAGGGGATTTGGAACGTATCATTTCCAAAGTAGCCGTAGGACGGGTGTCTCCTCGTGAGGTGGTTCAACTGAAGGTGGCTTTGCAGGCTATCGAGCCTATAAAACAGGCGTGTATGGAGGCCGATAATGCGAGTTTGAATCGGATTGGCGAGAAACTGAATCTTTGTGTTTCCATTCGCGACCGGATTGCCAAAGAGATTAATAATGACCCACCGTTGCTGATAAATAAAGGCGGGGTGATTCAGAATGGGGTGAACGAGGATTTGGACGAACTGCGACGGATTTCGTATTCGGGAAAGGACTATCTGCTCCAGATACAGCAGCGGGAGAGCGAACGGACGGGAATCCCGAGCTTGAAAGTGGCGTTTAATAATGTGTTCGGTTATTATATCGAAGTCCGCAATGTGCACAAAGACAAGGTGCCCCCCGAATGGATTCGTAAACAGACGTTGGTCAATGCGGAACGCTATATCACACAGGAGCTGAAAGAGTATGAAGAGAAGATTCTGGGAGCGGAGGATAAGATTCTGATATTGGAGACGCAGTTGTATACCGATTTGGTGCAGGCATTGCTGGAGTTTGTTCCTCAGATACAGACTAACGCGAATCAGATTGCCCGATTGGATTGTCTCTTGTCATTTGCCAATGTGGCTCGTGAGAATCATTATATCCGACCGGTCATTGAGGATAATGACGTCTTGGATATTCGCCAGGGACGCCATCCGGTGATAGAGAAACAGCTTCCTATCGGTGAGAAGTATATCGCCAATGATGTGATGCTGGATAGTACTACGCAGCAGATTATTATTATTACCGGTCCCAACATGGCGGGTAAGTCGGCGCTCTTGCGACAGACTGCATTGATTACGCTGTTGGCGCAGATCGGTTCGTTCGTACCGGCGGAGAGTGCCCATATCGGACTGGTGGATAAGATATTCACCCGTGTGGGAGCGAGTGATAATATCTCGGTAGGCGAGTCTACTTTCATGGTGGAGATGAACGAAGCGGCGGATATTCTGAATAACATTTCTTCCCGAAGTTTGGTGCTGTTTGATGAATTGGGACGCGGCACGTCTACGTATGACGGCATATCCATCGCTTGGGCGATTGTGGAATATATACATGAACATCCGAAGGCAAAAGCACGTACGTTGTTTGCCACGCACTACCATGAACTGAACGAGATGGAGAAATCTTTCAAGCGTATCAAGAATTATAATGTGTCGGTGAAGGAGGTGGACAATAAGGTAATCTTCCTTCGTAAACTGGAACGTGGCGGTAGTGAGCACTCTTTCGGTATCCATGTGGCAAAGATGGCCGGTATGCCGAAGAGTATCGTGAAGCGTGCGAATGAGATACTGAAACAACTTGAGACTGATAATCGCCAACAAGGGATAGGGGGCAAGCCATTGGTGGACGTGAGCGAAAAACGAGGTGGCATGCAGTTGAGCTTCTTCCAGTTGGACGACCCGATTCTTTGTCAGATTCGTGATGAAATATTAAACCTCGATGTGAATAATCTTACTCCCATCGAGGCTCTGAATAAATTGAATGATATCAAGAAGATAGTCAGGGGGAAATAGATGCCCCCTTAAGCTATCTTCTTCTTGTTCTTGTCATAGAAGAACATGAAGTAGACTCCTATTATAATAAACGGAACGCTTAGCCATTGTCCCATATTGAACATCATGGCGTTTTCGAAATCTTCCTGATTCTCTTTCAGGAATTCGATGAAGAAGCGGAAGGTGAAGATGTAGGTCAGGCAAAGACCGAAGAAGAAGCCCCGATGCAGTTTCTTGCTGTAATTCTTATACAGATAAATCATGATGAAGAACAGGATGAGATAAGCGATGGCTTCGTAGAGCTGTCCCGGATGGCGGGGCTGCATATCTACGCGCTCGAAGACGAATGCCCAGGGCACATCTGCCGGTTTGCCGATGATTTCGGAGTTCATCAGATTGGCAAGACGGATGCAGCAGGCTGTGATGGGAGTAGCTACGGCAATCATATCCAATACGTCCATATAATGCAGTTTCGTCTTGCGGCAATACAGCCAGAGGGCGATTATCAGTCCTAACGTGCCGCCGTGGCTGGCGAGTCCTTCATATCCGGTGAATTTCCAGTTGCCGTCCGGCAGGAATTTGATGGGAAGAATCATTTCCCAAAAATGGGACAAGTAGTATCCGGGGGCATAGAACAGGCAATGGCCCAACCGGGCACCTATCAGAATACCAAAGAAGCAGTAAAAGAAGAGCGGGTCGAACTTCTTCTCTTCGATCTTTTTATCCCGATACTGGTAGTGAACAATTACATAAGCAAAGAATATTCCTACTGCCCACAATAATCCGTAATAGCGGATAGAAATGCCGAACAGGTTGAATAGTTCGGGATTCGGGTTCCAGTTGATGGATAATAGCATGGTATTCATTTTATATTCGATTTATGTTAATGATTAAATTCTTTAAACTTTTCCGCAACCATCCGGTAGGTCGGTATGTCTATCCCTTGTTCCTCGGCTGCCGCAATCATATCGAAGAGCAGTCCTTGTATTTCCGAATCATGTCCGCGCGCAAGGTCTTTCTGCATGGAAGCGGTACTTTTCGGGTCGAGCTTGTCGATGACTTTCAGGTTGTAGCTGACTGGGTCTTCCGGAAATTCAATTCCTAACTTCTTCCCTAAAGCGGCGCTTTCCGTAGAAAGCCCGATGAATGTGTCACGAACCTTTCCCGGTTCCTGCACCTCGCCCATCGGAACATTATAGTAAGCGCCCGTTACCGCCATGGCGGAGATGAACGACCATTTGATGAACGTATCTCGGTTGATGTCCGGTGACAGATCTGCTTTTATACCTGCTTCCTGCAGGTCTTGGCGGATGGCTTCCAATAATCCGGGTTTTACAATCGTGCCGCGATGGGCGCCATATACCAACCGGAATATTTTCCCCATCTGGGTGATCTCTCCTGTGCCGGAAACGAATCCTACGATATAGATGCATCCGTCGAGGACGGTGACTCCCGGAACCAGCTTTTGTATGCGTGGTCCCGTACCGTATACATTTAGGATAGGAATGACGACCGTGTCCTTGTGTGCCGCTCTCTTTATCAGGTCTACAATCGAATCGACCGAATAACCTTTCACACATACGAATATCACATCAGCTTTTCCGTTGAACTCTTCGGCGGTGATTGCCGGAATCCGGAGCGTGTGTTCGCCTTTTAAGTCCGACTTCAGTTTCAAGCCGTTCGTTTGAATCGACTGTAGATGAGCTCCACGGGCGATACAGGTCACCTCCTTGCCCGCCAGTGACAAGAAGCCTGCGATACAACCGCCTACACCTCCCGTTCCTGCGATGAGATATTTCATATTGTTAGCGAATTAGTGATTAATAAGTCGTTGATGCCGGTTGTTATACATTGAAGCGAAAGTGCATGATGTCGCCATCTTGTACGACATATTCTTTTCCTTCCACACCCATTTTGCCGGCTTCCTTCACGGCTGCTTCCGAGCCGTACTGGATATAATCGTCGTATTTGATTACTTCCGCACGGATAAATCCTTTCTCAAAGTCGGTGTGGATAACGCCGGCGCATTGCGGAGCCTTCCACCCTTTCACGTAAGTCCAGGCGCGTACCTCCTGCGGGCCGGCAGTGAAGTAAGTTTCGAGGTTCAATAACTTATAGGCCGATTTGATAAGACGTGCTACGCCCGATTCTTCTAAGCCCACTTCGGCGAGGAACATCTGACGGTCTTCATACGTTTCCAGCTCGGCGATGTCGGCTTCCGTCTTGGCTGCGACAATCAAGATTTGGGCATCTTCGTCTTTCACGGCTTCGCGTACCATATCTACGTATTTGTTGCCGTTTACTGCGCTTGCTTCGTCCACGTTGCAGACATACATAACCGGTTTGCTGGTCAGCAGGAACAGTTCATGAGCGATTTTCTGCTCGTCTTTTGTCTCAAAAGTGACGGTACGTGCCGATTTGCCTTGTTCCAAGGCTTCTTTGTATTGAACCAACACGTCATAAGCCTGTTTGGCGGTCTTGTCACCACCGGTCTGTGCCTGCTTCTGCACCTTTTGAATACGACTTTCGATCGTTTCCAGGTCTTTCAGTTGAAGTTCGTAGTCGATAATCTCTTTGTCGCGAACAGGGTTTACGCTTCCGTCTACGTGAGTCACGTTCTCATCGTCAAAGCAACGGAGTACATGGATAATTGCATCTGTCTCACGGATATTGGCAAGGAACTTATTTCCCAGTCCTTCACCTTTGCTCGCACCTTTCACCAGTCCGGCGATGTCTACTATTTCTACGGTTGTGGGAACAATTCGTTGAGGATGTACCAGTTCTGCCAGTGCATTCAGGCGTTCGTCGGGAACGGTGATTACACCCACATTCGGTTCAATTGTACAGAAAGGGAAATTTGCCGCCTGTGCTTTCGCATTCGACAAACAGTTGAAAAGTGTTGACTTACCCACGTTCGGTAGTCCTACAATACCACATTGCAATGCCATATTAGTCTATTATTTCTTTTATTATCGAGTTGCTCATTTTTAATTTGCAAAGATAATCATTTTTGGACTAATAAAGGAAACTTGGTGCACTTTCTCTCTTTTCTTGTGAGAGACTGTTTTGTATATTTGTTTGCCTCTTCTTTAGTTTACTCAAATAAATTACTACTTTTGTAGTGAACTTTTAAATAAGTTCCTATAGAAAAACAAGTTCGATTTTATGAAAAAATATTTTGTATTGCTGCTGTTCCTCATCTTTTGCTGCGCCACCGTAAATTGCAGATTGATTGATTATAGCAACAGGATATCCAAAGATTTATTCGACAACAATGCCATATCCGCTTTAACGAAAGATTCCAAGGGCTTTTTGTGGGTAGCTACATCCTCTGCGTTGGTGAGGTTTGACGGTTATTCTTATTTAAAGGTGGAAGGAGAGGGGCTGGATACGTTGTTTAACGGTAGGGCGGCTATTTATCAGTTGGCGTTTTTTTCTCCGGAGACTTTGTGGGTATGCAGCAGTGTCGGCTTGTTTTCATACAATATCCGTACTCATCATTTTGAGCAACAGACGGAATTGGGCAGAGTGAGGGTGAACTCAATAAAAAGAGGAAATGATGCCTTTTATTTGAACACTTCCAGAGGGATTGTGCGCTATTATCCCGAAAGCAAGAAAATAGATCGGCTTTTTTCTTTAGACAAGCAGAGCTTGGTATCTGCCGCCGAGGATATGCACGGGAGATATTGGGTTTCTACCAATAGATTTTTGTTAAGATTGCCATCCCTTTCTTGTATGGAGGAGGCTTTTGATAGGGGAGAAGCAATTCCGGTTGATACGATAAGAAGATTTTCGACGAACCATCGTATTCTGATTGACAGCCTTAATGTAATGTGGATGTGGGATAAGGAAAGTCTGACCACTGCGAGAGTCTCTGCAAAAGGACAATTGGAAGATATGCAATCGAAAAGCGCGGAAATTATAGCTATCTGCCTGCTATCCGATAATAATGTGGTTCTGTGCAGAAGAGGACAGGGAAATGAGATTTTGTATAGGGATGAATCGGGGAGAACCGTTGATACGGAAAAGGTTTTCGCAACGTTTCAGTATGACGACCTTGCCAATACAACCAATGTGTTTTATGTAGATGAGCTGGAGGATATCTGGATTGGAACCAGAAACGGGCTCTTTATGTTGCCGTTTGGGCGGAGAAGTAATATGCATACAATTACCAATGACATAAACAATCCCGTTACTTTGAGCCATAATACGGTGTCGAGCATTTTTGTGGATAAAAACAATACAATATGGATTGGTACTGCCTATGGGTTGAACAGGTTGCAGCACAAGGGAGACGAAATCGAAGTGCGGCAGCTTATTGACAACAGAGCATCCATCAATCATGCCCAAGAAAATAAAATCGAACAGATTGTGATTGATTCGAAAGGGATTATGTGGTTAGGAACTAAAAAAAATATCAAGTTTTATAATCCCGCCACTAATGTGTTCTTTTCAAAACCGGATGTGGAGAGTGCATTGGAGGGCAATAGCTTTGTGCGGGCCTTGTATAGGGATCACAGCGATAATATATGGATCGGATATCAGACGGGAGGATTATTTGTTTTCGATGAGCGGAAAAAGCAACTGGAAAGAATCTCTTCTCGTATAGCCGGTTGGGACAACTGCACCGCTATACAGGAAGATAGCAGAAACACAATTTGGGCGAGCAGCAAGACAAATGGCATTTTAAAAATCGTGTTCAACGGCGAGAGACAAGAGTATGAAACAAAACTCTATCGGATATTGAGACAGAATCAGACGGCTGTTTCAGTGAATTGCCTTTATATAGACAAGTACAACAATATATGGGTGGGCACGGATGTCGGACTGTATAAGTTTAGTGAAGAAAAAGACAGTTTCATTGCGATGACTTTAAATGAAGCGGACGATGGAAATGCGCAGATTGTGGGTATTATCAGTGACAACAGGGGAAATCTTTGGATTGCCAGTACAAAGGGCATCTATAAATATAATATCTCGGAACTCAGAAGTTATTTTTTCTCATTGTATGATGGTGTGCTCACCCGACCGGGTTTTGTCTTTAGTTGCAATATCGACCAGAATGGCATTATATATATGAGTGGGGTGAATGGACTGACTTATTTTGACCCGGATGAAATAATGCCCGACCAAACTCATTATCCGGTACGCTTCGTTGACTTCAAGGCAAACAACAAAAGTTTGGATGTAGGTTCTGCCTATCTGAAAGATGATTTGAACTTTACGGATAAGGTTGTTTTGGACCATCATACCAACCAGTTCTCATTCTCATTCTTAGCATTGACTTACAATCGGGAAGATAGCAACCTGAAGTATGCCTACAAACTCGATGGTGTGGATAAGGATTGGATATCTATTGAATCTTCCGTACCTGTTATATCATACAACAATTTATCTCCCGGTACATATGTATTGAATATAAGGAGTACAAATCTCAACGGTAAATGGTTGGACAATACGGAATCATTGATTGTCGAGATCAAGCCGGCTTTTTATCAGACATGGTATTTTTATACTTTTCTTTTTATCTGTCTGCTTATTGTGGGATGGTTCGTTTTCCGAATATGGAAAGCGCAAATAGATATACATATCCAAAAGAAGACAGCTCAGCACAAGCTTGATCTGTATGCCGATATCGCATACTGCATCAAGACTCCGTTGAATCTGTTGAAGACTCCGCTCAATAATTTGACGAGACACTACAACGCAATGTCTGAAGAAGAGATTAAATATATGTTTGCGGTGATGCTTCGCAATAGTAACAGGCTGTCGTTGCTGATTGACCAGTTGATAGAGTTTAAGCAAAAATCGGAAACGGTCCCCGCACTTGAGGCTGTGAAAGGTGACTTTATCGCATTGGCGAAGACTGTGTGCAACGGTTTTTCAGATTTGTATGCCAAGAAAGGCGTTGAAATATCATTTTCTGCAAATGTAGAGAAGTTTGCGGCTGTTTTTGATCCGCAGAAAATGGAAACGGTTATCTTTAACTTGCTTTTTAATGTTTATGGCACTGCTTTAAGCGGTGATAGGCTTGCTTTTAAATGTATGGCGGATGGCTCTCAACAAACACTTACAGCTGTATTGGAGATTCAAAAGGCAAGGCATGGCGAGAAGCAGGACAAGAATAGCAATCATTTTATGGATGTAGGCACTCTTCTTGCCGATGAACTTTTGAGATTGCACGAATCTAAACTCGTTGTTGATGATAAAAGGAATACAATTTCGTTCTTGATATCGGCTGGAAAACCTCTTCCAGAGACTCAGACGGAAGCGGTGGGTGATGTGGAGCAGCAGTCGCTATCAGAATTTTATGCGGATTATATGGAGCAGCAATCATTGGATGATTTTGCGGAAGGGGAGTATCTGCCTCACGCTCCATTGGTCTATCTGGCGGATGCGGATAAGGAAATGACCAATTTCATAAGAAAGGTTTGCGCACCGTCTTTAAAGGTGATACCTTTTCTTTCGGCAGAAGAGTTATATAATGAGGTCCTTCAAGTCAAGCCGAAATTGATTATTTCGGAAGTTGTTTTTGACGGTGAAAAGCAGGGGTTGGAACTCTGCCGGAAAATTAAGGAAAATGATGCGCTGAGTGATATTCCTTTTCTGTTTCTTACCACATATACGTCAGATGCGGATAAGGAAATGGGATACGAAGCCAACTGTGACGCTTATGTGTTCAAACCTTTTGACATAAGTTTGTTAAAGAAAAGAATCCTGACTCTTGTAGAGAATCAGGAGAATATGCGCAAGAAGATTAAGAGGGAGTTTATTACCAATCCGCAAGAAATCGAGATGCAGTCATCGGACGAGATATTCCTGGCTAAGTGCATGGGCATCATAGAGAAAAATATGGAGAATGAGAATTTCAATGTGGAGACTTTTGCCGAGGCGGTACATTTAAGTACTTCAATGCTTTATAGAAGAATAAAAGATATAACGAATTTGGGTCCCAATGATTTGATTAAAAGCGTAAGGCTGAAAAGAGCGGCGCAACTTCTTGCGACAGATGCTTTGCGTATATCGGAAGTTGCCGAGAGGGTCGGCTTTTTGGATGTGCGTTATTTTAGCACATGCTTCAAAAAGGAATTTGGAGTGACCCCCTCGCAATATCAGAAAAAAGGCAAGGAGTGATGTTCTGCTATTTGCTCCATGCCTTGATGGACGGTGGGGTATTAATTTCTTCCGTAGAAACAGATTCTGGTATAAGATATACTTTTATTGCTGCTTTCTCATCGGGTGCAAGTGTTGTTGTAAACCCTACCATAACAGTACCGGGATTTGCTTCGTCAAACCCGAATCTGGGTTGGGTGGACCATGTGTTCATCTTTACTTGTTTTCCTTCTACTTTTATTGTGAGTTTCTCTCCGTTCATGGACAGCTCTGCCGTATTTTCACCTGTAATCTCCACGTTGGCGGGAGTTAGCATGGCCCATTTGGCTTCGGTAAAAAATGAATGGTTCTCAATTTCATCGCAAACTACCACATATTTGTCATCTGTGATAGCCACTCCTCTCAAATGCTTCTTTACGCTATTGCGGTCAATGCGGGAGAGATCGGTTGTCGCAAAAACAAAATTCTCATGGTCTCCGTAAGTGTCAATGCCGGCTCTTTCGGTAACAATCTGATTGTTGCCGTTGAAGGTCATGATATTATGTACGTCTTTACTGAAGCGTAAGACGTCCCATCTTTTACTATATTGGCTCCTGTCGCCTAAGTTTATTCCGTATTTGGTTACAGAGTAATAATTCTGCATGCCCAAATCTGTGACCCATTGGTTGGCTCCTCTGTACATGACAAAGCCTCCAATGTCCATATGGCTGTGGTTGTGGGATGCCATGCCTCCTTTAAGTCCTACATATAGTTCGTCTTTACCTCCCCAGTGGTTTCGCATAATGGCAACGGGGGTGCTTCCTTGTCCTACATATAAACGCTTTTCGGGCTTTTTGAGATCCTTGAACGTGTCTGCCGATGCCCATAGCATCACTGACGGGAGAAAGCGGACTTTATATATTTTGCTGTCATTGTCTCCCCGCTGCTGCATGACATTAAGTCTGTCCCACTCGCCCCATAGCAGTGATTGGTTGTTGAGGCGTGATGCAAACCAGAACATGGGGAAAGATAAGCTCCGGCTTACGCCGCAATCGGAATAAGCGAAATAGCCCATGTTTTGTGCAGACATTTGCAGGATGTAGAATGGAGTTGCCATAAATCCGGAGTTGTCTGTCATTCCAAAAGAGGTTCCGTATAGATTTTCGAGCGCATTGATAAGAATTACGGCAAAAGCGGTTCCGTAGCTCCAGTAGGTATAGCCTTCCGGATAGTTTCCGTCCGGAAGGTATTCGTCAAGGGCCATTCCTTTGACTCGTTCCACAGACCTCTGAATAATCTTTCGTGAGCGCTCGGGGTTTATTTCATATGTAACCATTGCGCCCAAGGCCATGCCTGTATTGCATACGGCATTCCAATTATTTCTTTTCTTTTGCCAATGGAGGTATGCCTCGTCGCTTACAGTTTCCGGCATTGATTCATCAAGTCCCTTCTTGATGATAGCTTCGGTTATTGTCTTTTTCTCCGCCTCATTTAGTTCTTTATATAACCAATCGTAGCCGATAGACAGGGCAGAAGTCATTTCTGCCACACCTAAGAAATGTATGGGATGCCAGTGGTCAAATCGGCATACGTGTAGCATTTCCTGTTTGGCTCGTTCCGCATACCGTTTGTCTCCTGTCATTCTGTACGAATATGAGAGGTAGTAGATTCTTTCAAAGGCCGTACGGGCAACTCGTAGAAAGAGGTCGCTGATTGGCTCAAATTCAACAGGAGGTTCTTCTAAAATCTGCTTGCTGTTTGCTATGATTGCATTATGTGCCCGTTTTAGGAAATCATTTGCTGCAATTTTCTTTTTAATCTCTCTTTCTCCGCCTTTGGAAAGAAAAAGGCGAGGATGAGGTTGGGTGATGTGGAACTGGGAATTATCGGCAAAAGCTTTTGATGGCAGTAGTGCCGCAAATGCAATAATGGTCAAAAAGGCTTTTAATTTTTTCATGTCTGATCGTTAATAAATGAATGTTGCAAATTTACTGTTCCATATTGAAATGCAGGTTGGCTATTTTTGCAAAAGACATTAAGTATTGATGAAAATAAGATAAATTGCTGTAGAATGAAAGTCCTTTTGTAATATATTGATATATAATTGATTGTTGAATGGTATGAATGTTTTTTCATCTAAAAATTCAAGATTTGCAAAGGTGTGGAATGTGTATTTTCACTGCCAAACCACTAAATATTCAAGATTTGGAAACAGCCATCTTTTTTTATTCCCTTTATATTTGCGTCATTAATTATCTGAAGATTTAATGCTATAGAAAATCAAATATGAAGAAGCAGATTATTTTATCTTGTCTTTGTCTTTTTTACCTTGTGACGGTTGGGGTGCACGCCCGGTCTTTTAAGCCGCGGAAGGCGAGAAATGAAATAACCATAAACAGGGAGTGGACATTTAATTATTTTCCTTCCGGCAAAGAAGATGTCTCGGTAGCCAAAGGCGATTATGATGATTCGCAATGGACAGCAGTGGCATTGCCTCACACATGGTCCACTTATGAAACGACTAAAAACAATCATCCTTATATAATGTATGCTTCCGAGCGTGAAGATCCGTATTGGTGGAATGGATGGGGTTACTATCGGAAACATCTTGTGATAGGAAAGGAACTTGAAGGGAAAAAGATTTTCATTGAATTTGACGGAGTGCAGAAATACAGTAAGGTATATTTCAATGGCACCTTGTTAGGAGAGCATAAAGGAGGGTATAATGGTTTTTATTTTGACCTGACTCCTTATGTGAAATATGGAGTAGACAACCTTCTGACTGTTGCCGTATCCAATCGGCGTGATGATAAATTTGGAACGATTCCTCCGGCAACAGCCGGAAATTTTAATGTGTACGGAGGCATCTACCGAAGTGTGCGTATTGTGATAAAGAATCCCATATACATACCTTTTCAGGGTTCGTACGAACATGAGGGAGGAACTTTCGTGACAACCCCCATAGTGTGCAAGGACAGTGCGACAGTGAGCATCAAGACCTACGTTCGTAACGAAAAAGCGGAAGTTAGGAAGATTGAGCTGAGGAGCATAATAACAGATGCGGATAGTAAGATCGTAGAGAGATTGTCATCTACAGCAATCATCCGACCCGGTATGACACACGAATTTCTTCAGCAATCATCCCCTATCCGAAATCCCAAACTATGGAGTCCGGAGAGTCCTTATTTATATACGGTGTTTACAGAAGTGTGGACCGACGGACAATTGTGTGACACTTATACTTCGCCTCTCGGTTTTCGCTGGTTTCGCTGGAATTTTGCAGAAAACAAACTTATTGTCAATGGGGAAAAGATACATATACATGGCACAAATCGCCATCAGGAATATCCATGGGTAGGGGATGCGATGCCTCGCTGGATGACAGAGCGTGATATGATGGATATTCGCTATGGTATGAATTCCAACTTTATGCGTACTGCACACTATCCGCACGATCCGATGGTATATGATTTTAATGATGAGCACGGGATAATCACTGTAGTTGAGTCTCCTAATATAAAGCCTATAAATTTCGGGCGGGATATACAGGAGAAGGCTATGAGAGAAATGGTACGCCGTTTTCGCAATCATCCTTCTGTCTTCTTTTGGAGCGTAGGCAATGAAAGCAGCAATGCTGGTGATTCAAGATGGGTGTACGAAGAAGATTCTACGCGTATTATACACGAACGTAAAACAGAAAACTATGGCGATTATGTGACTCATCATGCTTCTAATCTTGACATGGAGAATCTACTTAGGGTGACAATCAGGGGATGGTATAATAAAGATGTAAAAGATTTGGAGCCTACAGACGCAAATGGAGTTGTCAAAAGCGGGCAATTTGCCGGCACTGAGGAGTGGCAACACAAGATGGCGCGGGTGGACAATGGCAGTATTAGAGGACGCATTGATAAAGATGTGGTGGGCTGGCTTTATGAAGACCATGGTTGTGACAGAATGTATAAAGATTCGCCACTACAAAATATCAACTATAAAGGCTGGGTTGATTTATACAGAATTCCCAAGTATATGTATTATTTGTGGCAGGCTAACTATTGCCGAAAGCCGATGGTTCATATTCAGCCTCATTATTGGCGGGAAATTTATCTTGGACAGAGGAAGGATATACAAGTAGACAGCAATTGCGATAAGGTTGAGCTGTTTGCAAACGGCAAGAAAGTGGGAGAACGGTATCCGTCCAAAGAAAACTTCTTTACAGTGACTTTTTCAGATATTACAATTGTTAAGGGAACATTGAAAGCTGTAGCTACACGTGGCAAGTCAAAGGTGGTGAGCACATTGACCATGGCCGGAATGCCGAAACGCATTGTGTTGAAGGCGGAACGTGGTGTAATACCGGCTGATAGAAGTGGAATCGACATTATAACAGCGGATGTTGTTGATGACAAGGGTAATTCGGTTGTAGGTTTCAGTGAGCCGTTAATTTGGGAAGTTTCAGGAGAAGGAAAACTTGTGGGGCACAATGAATATCATACAGATATAAACAAAACTCTTGCAGTAGAAGGAAGCGGCTATGTCGTTACTCCTGTTCCTAATGTGATACGTTCTACAAATAAAGTTGGAGTAATAACCGTGCGTGTGTCTTCACCCGGATTGCAAAGCGGAGAAATCAAAGTAAAAAGCGTTTCCGTAGACAGAACTGCATTCTGTGGTATAGAGGAACCTGTATTGTCTGATAAGGGTCGTATGGTTTCCATAGCGAAAGATGAGCAGTTCAAGGAAACGGTTGAATATGTTCAGGAAATGCAATATGTATTTAGTCCTACCCATATTCAGGTCTCTTCTTTGGCGGAATATGAGGAGATTATGCGTAAATATGTAACGGAACAAAATCCGCAAATGGATACAAAAACCTTTGAGTTCAAGACATTGGTTCAACGGTTGGCTTCTTATTTGCAGGGCACATCCGGCGAACTGACTGAAGATGACTACAATTTTATTGCAAAAACATATAACGATCTTCGACTTCTTACAAGAACTGTTGAAAGCCGGAATTTCCATCCGGATTACGCCAAAGAACTTATCCGCTATTATTCGCGTAGGCTTTTGACTGAAAACAAACTTATGGATATTGATGCTGAGCAGAAAAATATTCAGTCCATTCCACGCGAACTTGATATTCTGTTTATCCGCAATCCGCAGAAATCAAGTCAGGTGCTTCCTATTCAATATGGAAATACCACTTATCGCTATTCAGCGGTAGCTGCATCAATAGAGGAGGCTTTAAGACTTCTTCATCCGGAAAAATACGACAAGCTCTCGGCAAGCCAGAAGAAGAGCCTGCTTGACTATTTAGCTAAAATAAATCCTTCCATAAATAAAAGGCAAGACGGGTATGCAATCAAATTTGATACTCCTATTGCTATACCTCGGAATATAAATATGTAACTATGAGAACAATACTGAAATACATCGCTTTTTTATCACCGGTGGCGGCAGTCTCTGTCTCGTGTGCAAAACAGAAGTCTGCTCGTCCCAATATCCTGTTTGTCATTGCTGATGATCAATCTTATCCTGATGCGTCAATATATGGAAGTAAAATGGTGCACACTCCGGGGTTTGATTGGGTAGCCTCCCAAGGGGCACTTTTTCATAACGCTTATGCCACTTCTCCGGGAAGTAGCCCGTCAAGAGCCAGTATCCTGACCGGTATGTACCCTTGGCAGCTTGAAGAGGCTGGTACTCATGCCAGTTCATTCCCTGCAAAATATACCTGTTATCCCGATCTTTTAGCATCTGCCGGCTATCATGTGGGGTTTACGGGAAAAGGATGGGGACCGGGTGATTGGGAAATTTCGGGCAGACAGCACAACCCGGCAGGTCCCGAATATAATGACAGTAAACTTGATCCGCCATATACGGGAATTTCTAAAATTGACTATACGGCAAACTTTAAGCGATTTCTGTCAAAGAGAGGTAAAGGGCAGCCTTTCTGCTTCTGGCTTGGCGGGCACGAGCCTCATCGCCCGTATGAAAACCTGTCGTGGGTAAAAGAGGGGGATAGCCTTTCAATGGCTGCTGTTCCGGGATTCTTGCCAGCTTCGGATGAAATAAAGGGCGACTTGCTTGACTATGCGGTAGAGATAGAATGGTTTGACAATCATTTGATGAATTGCATAAAAGAATTGCAGAGAATTGGAGAACTTGAGAATACAATTATTATCGTAACGGCAGATAATGGAATGTCCTTTCCTCATGCTAAAGCGAATTGCTACGATGCCGGTATTCATGTTCCTTTGGCTATTTGTTGGGGAAAGAGAATAAAACCGTCACAAACAATCGAACATTTGGTAAGCCTGGTGGACATTGCTCCTACTGTGTTGCAAGCCACAGGGATGAAGTCAGACGCTGCGTATGTAGGGAAGAATATTTTGCCTCTGCTTACCGGGAATCAGGCTGAATATACAAGCGATCGCATTTTTGCCGGACGCGAGCGTCATTCCTGTTCGAGGTACGGCAATTTAGGATATCCGATGCGTTGTCTGCGGTGGAAGAATTACTTGCTGATTCATAATTTCCACCCATTCCTTTGGCCGGCAGGTGATCCGCAAGAGTTAGGAAAGGACGACAAGTTGAAAGAGATGCATAAGGGATATTTTGATATTGATTCTTCTCCGTCCAAGGATTATCTGGTACTTCATCGCAAAGAAGAAGCGGTCGCTCCGTTTTTTGATGCGGCGGTTGCCAAGCGTCCCGAATATGAATTGTATGATTTGGCAAAAGATGCGGCATGTATGAAAAATATAGCGTTGGAGCCCGGTTGTGAAGATATTGTTGCCGAGATGAAGCGAATGCTTCAGGCTGAATTGGAAAAGACGCGTGATCCGCGTGTAGGTGATAATCCTGAAATATGGGAGAGCTATCCGCGCATAGTAGGTAAAATGAGAAAATTTCCTTATAATAGATAGAATATGATGAA
The DNA here is from genome assembly GCA_934716785.1 of uncultured Bacteroides sp. Classification (GTDB taxonomy): domain Bacteria; phylum Bacteroidota; class Bacteroidia; order Bacteroidales; family Bacteroidaceae; genus Bacteroides. The sequence goes on from CAKUYM010000011.1 coordinate 25,742, forward strand.
AAAACATTATCGTAGTTTGATTACATTGTCGTTGGCCCCGATGTGTGGAGTCATGGCTCAAAGCGAAAAAGTGTCAGAACGCCCTAATGTATTATTGATTTTGGCGGATGATTTGGGATGGTCTGATATAGGGTGCTATGGAAGTGAAATACATACACCTCATATTGACGGCTTGGCAAAAGATGGGATGCGGTTTACTCAATATCACAATAGCTCAAAAAGTTATCCTTCGCGTGCCTGCCTGCTTACAGGACTTTATGCACAGCAGAATGGATATTTTAAACACTTTGGCGGTCCTCTTGAAAATTGTATCACGTTGGGTGAATATATGAAGAGTGCCGGTTATCTGACATTGTGGTCCGGCAAACATCACGGTAGTGAAAATCCACGTACCAGAGGATTTGACCATTATATAGGGTTGAAAGACGGCGCCTGCAACTATTTTAATCCCGGACTGCAGCGCGACGGTGAAGAGGTCCCTGCGCAAAAGTCGCATAGAAGGAAATGGTGCATTGAGGATAAGGAATATGCACCGTACACGCCGACGGACAGAAACTTCTACACTACCGACCATTTCACGGATAATGCGCTTAAATGGCTTGACCTGTATAAGTCGGATGGAAGACCTTTCTTTCTTTTCCTGTCTTACAACGCTCCACACGATCCATTGATGGCATGGCCGGAAGATATTGCCAAATATGAAGGGCAATATAAGGCTGGTTATGAGAAGGTGCGAAAAGCGAGATTTGAGAAACAACGGAAATTGGGTATAATAGACAAGCGTTACAAACTTTCCGAACCTATCTATGAGGCTTGGGAAAGCCTTTCTCCCGAGCGTCAGACTGAGGAAGCGAAAAAAATGGAAGTCTATGCTGCAATGATAGACCGGATGGATCAGAACATCGGACGTGTGATAGATAAACTGAAGGAGCAAGGCAAGTATGAGAATACAATTATCATATTTATGTCAGACAATGGTGCTTCTGCAGAAGTGGTGAATGTTCCCACCAGCTATGGTCCGATAGGAACCGTGTCAAATTGGAAATCTTTGGGCGAGAATTGGGCCAATGTCGCTAATACTCCATTCCGCTATTATAAAAATATCAGTTATCAGGGAGGAATCTGTGCGCCGATGATTGTTACATGGTCTAAAGGGGGAGTTAAGGCAGGAACAAAATCCGATTTTGTAGGTCACATGGTTGATATTATGCCGACTTTTGTGGATATTGCCGGAACCGATTATCCGGACAAATACAAAGGTCGTACTATCCTTCCGTGTGAAGGAACTTCCTTGCTGCCTGCCATGCTTGGTAAAAATGTGGAAAGAGAAAAGCCCGTTTATTGGGAATGGCAATACGGACGTGCTGTAAGAGACGGAAAATGGAAGTTGGTGAAGCAGGGATTGGACTCACCTTGGTCACTGTTTGACATGGAAAAAGATCCCACCGAAACAATAGACTTGGCTTCTAAGTATCCGGAAATCGTAAAACGTATGGATCAGATGTTTAATGATTGGAAAAAGAGGGTGTCGATAACCAAAGGCATTAAGGCGATAAAGTAAATTCGATAGAATAGAATTCAATCCATAGCATAAATAATATACAATGAAGATGAAAAGATTAACACTCCTTTTTCTACTATTGATGACCGTTTCTGCATTAAGCTTTTCTCAAGGATGGCAGAATGTTCAAGAGATAGAGAAAAATATCATATCTCCGGTGTTTGCCGATCGGGATTATAACGTGCTTCATTTTGGTGCGGAGAAAGGTGGGATGAAAGATGCCCGCCCCGCTATAAATGCAGCGATAGACCAATGTAGTGCAAATGGTGGCGGACGGGTCTTCGTTCCGTCCGGCAAGTATTTTATAAAAGGACCCATTGTTTTGAAAAGCAATGTCAACTTATATTTGGCGGAGGGAGCGGAACTTGTGTTCAGTAGCGATGCTAAAGATTATCTTCCTGCTGTGCTTACACGGTGGGAGGGTACCGAAGTTTTTAATTATTCTCCTCTTATTTATGCATATCATGTTGAGAATGTGGCGATAACAGGAAAAGGCATGCTTAACGGACAGGGATCAAAAAACATGGCGACATGGAAGCCGCGCCAGAAAAAAGATCAGAGGCAGATACGCGCCATGGGACGCATGGGAACGCCGGTGCATGAACGCTTGTTTGGTGAGGGGCATATACTTCGTCCTGCCTTTATAGAGCCGGTAGGATGCCGCAACATCCTTATTGAAGATATAAAGATTGTCGATGCTACCTTTTGGGTGATACATCCCGTGGCTTGTAATAATGTTATCGTTCGTCGTGTAACGATAGATAGCTTAAATCCCAATAGTGATGGCTGCGACCCTGAATCTACCACCAATGTATTGATAGAAAAATGTAACTTCCATACGGGAGACGATGGCATAGCCATAAAGTCCGGACGCGACCAAGATGGCTGGAGGATGGGACAACCTACCGAGAATGTCATTATACGCGACTGTATTTTCGAGAGCCTTGCCAGTGGAGTTTGTATAGGAAGCGAGATATCGGGTGGTGTACGGAATGTGTATATAGAAAACGTAACTGTTCCGAAGGCAAGCAATGGAATATATTTTAAGTCCAACCTCGATCGCGGTGGATACATTGAAAACGTCTGGGTACGGAATATTGCGATAGATTCTGTGAAAACAGCTATCAAATTCGATTCAGACTATAAGTCGGAGAGCAAAGAGAACCATCCTACACGTTACAAAGGTTTTGAAATTGAGAATGTGATGTGTAAGTATGCATCACGCAACGCTTTTGAGATCAACGGCTTTAAAAATATGCCGGTAAGTAATGTCACACTGAAAAATGTGACGGTTTCAGAAACTCCGGGAGGATATGGGGTGCAACATGCACGGAATGTCCTGCTGCAGGAGGTATCGGTGAACGGAAAGCGGGTAGAATGGACTCGACCGGAGAAATCAATTTCCTTGAATGGCGTTTGGGATGTACAGATGGGAGATGCAAAGCCCAATCAATATAGTTCGAAAGTGCCCGTACCCGGTATATTGACTATGTCGGTTCCATTGGTTGCAGAGGGCTTGCATGGAAATGAGCAGAAAGATGATGTCGGTTATAATTACGTGTGGTATCGTTTTAATTTTAATATGGACGAAAAACCGTATGATGCTGCCATCCTGAAGATTAGGGCTAAGTATAATGCTTTGGTGTTTTTGAATGGAAAGGAAATAGGCTATGATCATCATTGTACCTTTTCTCATGCGGAATTTGATGTTACGGATGCTATAAAGTATCAGGGAACCAATGAACTGGTTGTCCGGGTAGGTAGTTGGAACACAGCATCTCATCCGTCAAAAGAGAATAGTGCGGAATGGTGGCGTAACTCAAGGGCACCCGGAATCTGGGATGACGTGTCTATTGAGTTAGGAAACTCTGTGGGTATAGGGCACATAAAAGTTCTTCCCGACACAAAAAATAGCTTGACTCTTTGTGACGCTGAAGTGGTGAATAGGCAGGATGTAAATGCCAATCTGAAAATAGTTGCGTCTGTTTTTGACGGTGAGGCATTGGTGAGCAGTATGTCGACTGATATTCAAGTTGCTCCTCATGGCAAAAGTACGGCTTTATTGAAAGTTCCATCGGATATGTTGCGCTATTGGAGTGCGGGGAAAGAGGGTGATCCTAAGTTGTACCGCATGAATGTGTGTGCAACAGACCGTCAAGGAAATATTGTTTCGGATAAGGATGTGACCTTCGGTTACCGTAATATAGAAGTTGCGGGTAAGGAAGTCCGGATAAACGGTGAACGAGTGATGTTTCGTGCAGAAAATATAGCATTTGTCAGGGCGCTGACCCGCTGGCAGGAGGTGATGTTCGACGAGACATGGATACGTCGTTTCTTGCGTGCAGCTGTCCAAGACTATAATTTCAACTATTTGCGCATTCACTTAGGGCATGCATACAGCAAATGGTATGAAATAGCCGACCAAGAGGGCATAATGCTTCAAGATGAATGGCGATATATGCATGATGATGAACCGGTAGGGGAGGCCCTTAAGGAGACGGAAATAGAGTTCAGACGTTGGGTGAAGCAGAATGTAAACCATCCGTCCATTGTTGCTTGGGATCAGGAAAATGAGGGGCATGTAAAGATTGAGAACCTGAAGAATGAACTCAGGACTTATGATCCTACCCGTTTGTGGGGTGAAGATGATTTTTATGCTAAGCATATTTATGACTATTCGGAGCAGGTTATACCTGCTCCCTACTTCAAGCAGGCAGAAGACCGCCCGTCAACCGTGTTTGAATCGTGTCGGCTGTGGACAAATGAGTTTGGCTTATTGGAACCTCGCGAAAATTATAAAACAAGCCGTACGGCTACCGGATGGGGAGTTTACTATTTCGATAAGGATATGATAGGGCAACTGCTGGCCGATTTGCATGCTGACATAGGTACATATTATAGGAAAGAGCGGTTACAGGCTTGGGCGCCTTTTGCACTGCTCAGCGGATGTGTGAACGGACAGAATTTTCTGCTTGGCGATATCGCGGATTCTTTGACTGTGCAGCCTAATATGAAACTGTCGTTGATACGTCTGAACGAACCGGTGGGGGTTTCGATAGATATGCTTCAATGCCAGGAATGGTACAAGCAAAAGAAACTGTATAAGCCGGGAGAAGAATATGGTAAAGAGGTTGTGGCATGGAATGATTTTGGAAAAAATACGAAGGTGGTTGTGGAGATGAATGTGAAGTCATTGAATGGTGAGAAGATCAGCGGCCAGTGTTCGGAGCTTATTCTGCCTCCATATGCATCATCTTCTGTGCAAATGAAATTTACAGCACCAAAGAAGAACGGATGCTATATCTTAGAACCGATTCTCACATTGGAAAACGGTGAGAAAGTGGCTGGTGTGCAACGGCGGATAATGGTTGGCAGGAATATGGACAAAAAGTTGAATGGATATATGGCATTTAACGGCAGGCGCTCTCCGATTGAGGGAGGCGAATCGTGCATTCGGAATTTCTTGGGTTTCGATCCGTCGGCTAAAGTCGCCCAAACTATTATTAATGCGGCAGAAGGCGGGTTGCTCGACAGGCTGTCTTTCGCGGAGAATGTCTATACCATGCAGTCTACCTCTTATCGGAGTAAAGATGATTTTACGATAACGACTACCCGGATAGATGAAAACGGAAAAATACTCTCCACGGAGGAGACTAAGGCGGTGAACTTTGTTGACCTTCCGGAGAAAACGCGTGATATTATAGCGAAGCTGATAGGGACAGTTCCGGTAGACGAGTCAAGGATTCTTGTGAAAAAGAACAAAGGATTCACCAATTATGATGTTCGCCTGAATGAAAGTGCCATACGCTGTAAGGTTTCTATAAATGATGACGGGACGATAAGGGAAAAGAAGATTTCTAAATAACAAGTAAAGGTAATATACACAGAATCAGAATAATTCAATTTACGTTAATCTAATAATAAACATTATGAAAGATTTATTGAGAATGTGCGCAATGATGGTCTTACTGTTGTTTTGCGCAACAAATTATGGGTATTCCCAAGGTAAGGGTATCCTCACCGGAAAAGTGGTTGATGAGGGAAACGAAGTTCTTCCGGGAGCCAGCATTGTGCTGAAAGGTACTACGCAAGGCACCACTACAAATTTGGATGGTCTTTACAATCTGCATGGCATTAATGCAGGAAGCTATCAAGTGGAAGTAAGTTATTTAGGGTATGTTCCTGTTGTAAAAAAGGTGGTGATTGTAGCCAATAAGACTACAGTTGTTGATTTCAAGATGAATCAAAGCAATACGACTTTGAATGAGGTTGTCGTATCGGCTGTAATGGATGGCCAGCAGCGGGCGCTTAACCAGCAGAAGGTGGCGGATAATGTTATGCAGGTCGTTTCTGCCGACCAGATGGGACGCTTCCCGGATTTGAATGTTGCAGAATCACTGCAGCGGCTTAGTGGAGTCACCATTACCCGTTCGCGTGGTGAAGGTGCCGAGATCCAGTTGCGCGGAACACCTGCCAATTTTGTGAATCTTCAAATGAATGGTGAGCAGTTGATGGGAACGAATGACGGTTCGCGTAATGCTACGCTCGATGTTATCTCGTCCGATGTGCTTGCTTCTATGGAGGTGCAGAAAACGCTTCTTCCGTCAAACGACGGTGATGCGATTGCCGGTATCATCAACATGCGTACAGCTACTGCACGTACACTGAAAAACCGTTTTTCGATAGACGTGAGCAGTGGATACAATATCTTGCGCGAGAAATTGCCGTATAATATAAAGGCCGGGTGGCAGAAGAGATTTTCGCCCAGTGCAAAGAATCCTCAGGGACGATTCGGTATTGCGGCCAATGCCAGCTATTATCGTACATACAACGGATATGACAGATTGGAAGCGCAGACATGGGATAAGAAAACTCTCTATGGTACGGATGGGAAAAAGATTCCGGATTCGGAAGGATATGTGCCGCTCGATTTCCGTTACCGCTATCAAGAAGGATCACGTGCACGTACGGGAGCAACTCTGACTTTCGACTATGCACCTACGTTGAATACGTCGATAATCCTTAGTGGTATGTACACAAACCGTTATGAAGATGATACACGCTATCGCAGCCGTGCCCGTTATCGCGGAAAATTTTACGATATGGGAAATGGAGCTATCGGCAACGACCGGGTGACATCTATTCTACAGGTAACGGATCAGGATATTAAGGTAGATATCTATAACCTTAACTTGGATGCAAAGACTATCGTTGGGAACTGGAAACTTGATGGAGGAGTTTTTTATTCTCAGACAAAGAAAGATGCCAAGAATGCGATGTATGGCTTTCAAACTCCCGATTGGAGAGCAAACAATAAAAATATAACTGGTACAGACAATGGAAAAGGTAAGCCGATAAAGATTCCGGAGGGAAACGTGATTGCGCAGATTCCTTCAATTTCTTCCAATTATCTAAGATCCGAAGGTGTTTATCAGATGCCCGACGGGCTTGCTTATGACGATGCTTCCCGCTACTCTTTCTATGAATTGGTAAACAATGATGATATTCTGAAAGGACGCAATGCTACGGTACGTGCCAATGCTTCATTGGACTATCAGTTGTTTGATAAATTCTCCTCTGCGTTTAGCTTTGGTGCAAAGGGCAAATTTATGTACAATGAAAGATACAAACCGGAGTCGGCTACTGTGTATACAGCCAATAGTAATGAAGCGAAGTTGAATGATTTCTTGTATACAGAAAGACTAAGTGATAAGTTTTTGGGCAATAACCTGACTTTTGGTCTGGCACCGTCATTGGACAAGATCAAGAATTATGTTGATAATAATCCGGATGCAATGACATTGAATGATTATAGAACAGGCTTTAGCATGGCATCAGGATATTATGAAGTAAAGGAGAATGTATTGGCAGGATATGTAATGAACCGTACGCAGTTTGATAAATTGATGGCCATTGTCGGTCTGCGTGTTGAACGGACGGATGTAACTTATAAGGCTAATACTACATTCCGCTATGATAAGGCGGTGTTGGATTATTCTGAAAACACGAACAAAGATCCGCACTATAACGGTGGGCAGGTGCCGGGCAAAGATTATGCGTACAATGCTTACGAAGCGAATCCGGCAGACTCTGCATTGAATTATGCGATATTGCTGCCCAACGTGCAGTTCAAATATGATTTGAACAAGAACACGGTACTTCGGTTGGCGTGGACAACGGGCTATTCTCGTCCAAACTTTAAGGACTTGGTTCCTTCGGTGAATGTAAATCAGGAACTTGAGAAAGTAGAAATGGGTAATCCGGGACTGAAAGCAGCTTATGCGCACAATTTCGATTTCTTGTTTGAACATTATTTGTCACGGGTAGGCTTGATCTCCGGTGGTGTCTTCTATAAGGCAATAGATAAGTTTATTTATAAAAGCGAAGGAACGATCAGTGATCCGAGCAATCCTTATTGGAACCCGACATCGGATGAACAGTACACAATGGTGCAGTATAAGAACGGAAAGAGCGCAAAAGTATATGGTGCGGAAATAACATTGAACTCTGCTCTCACATTCTTGCCCTGGTACTTTAAGAACTTGATGTTCACAAGTAATTATACATACACGCATTCAAAAGCGAAAACTGAGTCACGTGGAGATATGCGTTTCCCCGGACAAGCTGACCATACGGCAAACTTCTCTTTGGCTTATTCTACCAAGAAGTTGACCTTACAGGCATCGCTCAACTACAATGGTAAATTCATGTATGCGATGGGTAGTAACGAGGATGAAGATTTGTGGGTTGACAAACGTTGGCAGCTCGACTTGAACGGTTCTTATTCCATTATTAAAGGACTGACAGTTTATGCAGAAGCAGTGAATGTCCTTAATGCACGTGCCTTTACTTATATGGGCAATAGAAATAGAGTATACGACTTGGAATATACCGGTGCTTTTCTACGTGCCGGAGTTTCTTATAAGTTCTAAAAACGAAATCACCCCTGCCATAGTAATGTGTAGCAGGGGTGATTTTTTATTTTATTTGTTCAACTTCATAACCTCTGTTGCAGCCAGCAGGAAAGCTCCTACTCCGTAAGGTGCTGTCATGTTGCCGTCTATTGCATTAGGAGCATGACCGATAGGCTGTACATATCCTAATTTCCCATTTTCATCAACATAGCTTTTCAGGGTGTTCCATCCTTTTTCTACAATTGGCAGATAGGTCGCTTTGTCTAAAACCCCTTTATTGATTCCCCAAGCAAGCCCATGGATAAAGAATCCTGATGCACTGTTCTCCGGATGAGGGTATGCTTCAGGATCAAGCATACTGGCATGCCAAGATCCTTTCTCATCGCAACAGGCAATGACTGCATCGGTCATCTCCATAAAGATGTTGAGGTAATAGTTATAACTGGCATGCCATGTCGGTACGTTGTCCAGCATAAAGGTCAGTCCTGAATAAACCCATCCGTTTCCTCTGCTCCAGAATACTTTCTGTCCGTTGGCCTCTTTTGCAT
>CAKUYM010000012.1 GCA_934716785.1 uncultured Bacteroides sp.
CCATTATCATAAGGCCAATTGCGAACAGCAAAACGATTCTCTTCAAACCCTGTCTTCGAGCGGATAATGAAAGTTGATGAGCCACCTCCGTCCAAATTTATAGCATCCTTTACTCCCAATGCTTTCAGAACATTTCCCATTTCTGTATACCTCATACCATTGGAATACCAAAAATTGCGCCCGTCGGCAACCAAAATATAAACGACATTATTATCTGTAACACCAATAGCTGTCCGAGGCTCAAGTGCTGTCGATGTCTGAGACAATACGTTGCCGTTCGTCATCAAACGCACACGACCGCCTATCGCTTCCTGAATCTCGTCTTTATATGTATCATATTCATCATACGAACCAACCACTGCCTTTTTACCTTTTGTTACAGCAAAAAAAGTACAAACATTATCAGACATTGTACTCTTCAGGCAGACCCCATTTCGATAATAAATTCCCTGTGGCGTTCCATCAGTAGTAAAAAAATCACCATTTACCGCTGCCAATACACGGCTCCCCTGTTTATCGTGTGCCAATGCTTGCAATGTCATTTGTTGCCTGGTTTTCAATGTGCCTTCATCCTTGGGAGATGAGGCCTTTATCGTCAAATGCGTGTCTTTTAAATCCACTTCCAACACAAACATCTTCACAGCCAAACCTGTAGCAGAAAGAATTTTCATTTCCAAGGCTTTCACACCCGGAGCCAATGTATAAGTAGAGTCAGAGAAATATTGTCCGACATACCCATCACTTCCGGCAATTATCTTCTGCCCTAACTCCGTTTTCGCACCCTCTGTTGAATAGACGGTCAACTCTTCATCATTATTGCATCCCGTCCATAACAGGCACACCAAAAGAAAAAGAGCAGAATCATATATTATTTTTTTCATATTTTTATCTCCTTAATAAGTATAAATATTACAATCACTATTAATATCCCGGATTCGGTTCCAAATTTGGATTCGAGATCATCTCCTTACCCGGTATAGGCAATACCAATTGATAATCTTTCAAACCGAGTACTGTCTTCGCCTTATTTGTACGTACGAGATCATAATACCTAAAGCCTTCAGCAAGCAGTTCCTTCCGACGTTCATCCAGAATGCACTCTATAAATTCCTCATCATCTTTCGGATTCACGGCATCCAGTCCACGCTCTTTCCGCAATTCGTTCAGACGTTCCAAACCTTTGGGTAGCCCCTGCGCTTCCGCACTTATCAAGTACATTTCCGCCAAGCGACTCATCACGACCGGATCGGTTCCGGTTTGTCCACTCGGGTATTTATTAATGCAAGGTTCTGCACCGACACTGATAATTGAGACTTCCTTTCGTTTATCCTTGTCTTCATACATATTCATGACTTCATTAGTGGGACGATATATATAGCTGCCATGATTGGGATGAGCATATGTATAAAATAAGGTAGAAATCGTTATATTAGACTCCTCTGCCAAACATTGAAAAGAGAAGATTACCTCCGTATTAGCCCCTCCTCTGAATATCTTATCAAAACTGTCGAGTTTATACTTTCCATCTTTTATCAGACCTTCTGCCAATGCAGTCGCTTCTGCTTTCTTGCCACGTTCGAGCATGACACGAGCTTTCAATGCAAGGGCTGCATCATGAGATACATAGTAACAGCTGGAAGAAGTTCCTAAGAAAGCAAGAGCCGTTTCGAGTTCTTCTTCTACAAATGCCCAAACTTCTTCTTCCGGATCACGAAAAGGCTTATTCATCGTATTCACTTTTTGAATAGGTACACCACCCCAGCGTGTCACCAATGAATGATATATATAAGCTCTGAAATAATGCGCTTCACCGATGACCACGTTTCGTAAGTCCGATTCCGGAAGTCCTTCTACTATTGAGAGGACGTTATTTACTTGATACAAAGCATTATAATAGCCATTCCAACTGGCAGAAACAATCGAGTTCAAAGAAGAAAGTACGGTATTTATCAAATTCTTTGCATCTCCAGAACTCTGCATCAAGTCTCCGCCTAATATATCAAAGGTTATATATGATTCGCGTGTCGGAGAATTCTGTACTTTATTATACATTCCCATACGCAAAGCAGACAAGTCCTTATTTGTCACACTTCCCGGTGATACGGCAGAATGAGACTCGATATCAAGCATACCACTGCACGAAGCCAGCAGCAGGCATCCCAGAAATATAGTAATAATCTTTTTCATCATTATGAGCGTTTATGATTAGAAACTAAGGTTTATTCCGAAATTGACCGAACGAGAAGGCGGTACTCCATATAAATCGACGCCAAAGTACTGCGGATCCATGTTCTTACTCACTTCAGGATCCCAACCTGAGTATTTGGAGAACAGTAACAGGTTATCCCCTTGCACATAAAGACGCAAACCTTTCATCCGAATCTTTTGCAACATCACCTGTGGGAATGTATAACTAAACGTAAGAGAACGCAAGCGGATGAAAGAGCCGTCTTCAAGGAAGCGGGTGGAGTTCTTACTATTATGACCGCACAATGTATTGACTGCACGAGGATATTTATTAGAACTTCCCGGAGCTGTCCAACGATTCTTAGCGACATCTTCCGTAATAGCCATGCGATATCCGGGACGAGTAGCTGTCACCGCCCATTCGGCATACACGTCATTCCCATACATATAAGTAAAGAAAACATCCAATTGGAATCCCTTATATTTGAAAGTATTATTCCATCCACCGAAGAAATCCGGATTGGAAGAGCCTGTCAGTACACGGTCATTATCATTGATAATACCATTATTATCCACGTCATGGTATTTCACATCCCCGGCACGAACCCCCAAATCATACAAGGGCTGCGGTACTTCACCGTCATATTGATAAAGTCCGTCCATTTGGAACAAATAGAAAGTTCCCAGTTCCTCGCCTACTTTCAATGCCCGATTCGAACCTATCGGAAGTAAGTCGTCTCCCAACAGTTTAGTCAGTTTGTTCTTGTTATGGGAGATGTTAAAAGAAGAAGTCCAGTTGACTTTCCCTATATTCAGATGCCCGTTAATAGAAAATTCTACACCATAGTTTCGCATCGAGCCGATATTGCTGGTGATACTGGTGAAACCGCTTGTTCCGTGCAGTGGCATTGAATAAAGCAGATTGTTCGTGTTCTTCAAATAAATATCAGCTATCATATTCAGTTTACCGTTCCAAAAGCCCAAGTCGAATCCGAAGTCATATTGATCGGCAGTTTCCCATGTCAGTTTATTATTTCCCATACTGGTGACAGCCATACCACTATTATTGCCGTAGTTGATGCCTCCGGACATTAACGGTTGCCAGGCATAGTTACCGATGCCATCCTGATTTCCGGTCTTGCCATAACTCAGACGGAACTTTAAGTCTGTCTGTGGAAATTTCCAAAAAGATTCTTTTGAAACATTCCAACCTAAAGAGACAGAAGGAAAATACCCGTAACGATCGGAAGGAGCAAAACGGGATGAACCGTCCGAACGCATGGTCACATTCAGAATATAACGGTCTAAATAAGACAGGTTGATACGTCCAAAGTAGGATTCCATAGCAAACTCTGAGATGCCGCCTGAAGCATTATATATTTCGGAAGCCGTGCCAACCGTATCGAATACCGGAGACGGGAAACCGCGTCCATCAATAGAAGACGTACGGGTGGACATCTTCTGGAAAGAATGTCCTAACATCAACCCCGCTTCAAAATCGCCGAACTTATCATTATAATTAAATACATTCTCAATCAATAGGTTCTTTACCAAACGGTTGTACTCAACGATACGTCCGCCACCCGCTCCATAAGGATGATTTTCATTGTAGTACACATAGTCGTATGTATATCCGATGTCAGTGCTGACAGAGTTCTTCAGACTGAACTTCTTATACTTCAAGTCGGCATTGAATGTCCCCAAATAACGATAGGTGTCAATATAAGAAACTTCCTCGTTCAGAATCTGAAGCGGGTTATGGCGTGTCAGTTCATCAGTCCCGCCCAAATAATAATCTCCATTCGGCTTGTAAGGACGGTCGAAAGGACGTTGTTCAACGGCACGAGCTACGATGGTAGAACCGATATTGGCTCCCGGCACACGGTTATTTTTCAGATAGTTACCACTGACATTAGCACCGACTTCAAGCCACGAAGTCATTTCATGGCTAATCTTCGCTTTCAGATTAATTTTAGTTATATCATTAGTCTTAATAATACCTTCCTGATAATTGTAATTGGCTCCGACATAAAACTTGGTTTTCTTGCTTCCACCGGAAAAGGATAAGTCTACATTGTAAGAATGCCCCACCTGAGTAATCAAATCCAACCAATCTGTATCGGGCAGTCCCTGAAATGGGTTGGAGATAGGCACTACATATCCTGTAGAACCTATGGTATAGCCATTCTGACGGTTGTAACGTTCTACTCCATCATTGTAAGTTTCCACATACAAGTCAGAATCCGCATATTTAATGCGCCCTTTATTGGCGAATTTGGAGACTCCCGTACTCACATTCAAACGAATATCCGAACGTCCTTCCTTACCGGATTTGGTTGTAATCACCACCACGCCATTCGTTGCCCGCGAGCCGTAAATAGCAGCTGAAGCGGCATCTTTCAGGACTTCTATTGATTCGATGTCTGTTAAATTCAATACAGCCATTGAACTCAAATTCTCTCCCATATTGAATAAGGAAGCATTACTATTGAGTATGGGTATTCCGTCCACCACGTACAGAGGTTCATTGCTGGCACTCAAAGAAGCAGCACCGCGAATACTCATTCTTTCGGAACTTCCCAAGTTGCCGGAACCGGTAGACACGGTAACACCTGCCACCCGTCCTTGCAACAATTCGCTGGGACTAAGCACCGGACGCATATTCGATTCGCTGGGCTTAAAAGAACTGATTGCGTTAGTCACCAACGCCTTACGTTGTGTACCATATCCAACTACCACCACTTCATTGAGTGCCTTTGAATCTTCATCCAACGTCACATTGATTATAGAGTGTTCCTTCACCGGATACTCCACGCTCTTATAGCCCAAGAATGAAAAGACCAATATAGCATTTGAGGGTACATCAATACTGTACTTTCCATTTATATCAGTAATTGTACCAATCGTAGTACCCTTCACCGTCACATTACAGCCAACAACAACTTCACCGGAAAGCTCTTTCACCTGTCCTGTCACTTTTCTCGTCTGTATGACAGCTTGTGCCTTCGCCTGCTCTTTGGTCAGAATAATGTGTTTTCCTTCCATGGCATACGACAGTCCTGTTCCTTTCAACACGTTCAGCAGCAAGTTTGCGACTGTCGTATTATAAGTGGGAACAAGAACTTTCCTTTTCAAACTAACCTCATGTTCATTATAAATAAACAAATAGTCTGTTTGTTTCTCAATCTGCTTGATGATTTCGCCCAATGTTGCAGTTCCTTTATCCATCCTAACCGTCTGATTTTGAGAAAAGCCATCCAAGGCATATGTCTCAAAAATAATGAATAACAGGAAAAAGACAGTTAACCTCATAATTCTTAAAATTTGAGTACAGTGTGTTTTTCTATGGACAATACGTCCAAACCAAAGATTATTTTTCATATCTTTGCATAGAGTTATTAAGTTAATACATAAAGATTTGGAATGAAAGTCGAGTCTTTTTTATTGACTTCTCACATATCGGTGAATGTTGCAGCATTTACCGATATTTTTTATTTTAAACAGACAGGTGCTCTTGTTCTCATATTTTTCTTTTTAGGGTTCATACTTCTTAATCAATAGATGATAATTTAATCAATAGATGATAATCTGATTCTTCTCATCATCCTGCATATAGTTAAATTTAACGTACTTCTGCAATACTTTCATCACATGTTCAATGCCTTCTTTCTGACGGAACTTGCCTGTACATTGGCGAGAAGCTATCTCCTTATTATTGTTGATAATCCGCACTTCATAATACTGCTCCAGTTTCTTGAATACCGTTTCCAAAGGCTCATTCTTAAAGGAATATATCCCCATCCGCCAAAGAAAATCGTTGTCCGAAGTGAATGTCTCTTTATACAGTTTACCGCCTCTTGATTCTACTTTCTCATGCGGTTTCAGCACTATCTCGTTTTGTGTATCCGGTTGATAAACGGTTACTTTTCCTTCTATCAGAGATGTTTCGAACATATCGGAATTCGGATAGGCGGATACATTGAAGGTAGTTCCCAGTACACGGATATCATATTTTTTCGTTTCAACAATGAAAGGATGTTTTTCATCGTGCGTCACTTCAAAGTAACCTTCTCCCTCTAAAGTCACTTTTCTGCTTTTAGAGTGGAAGCCGTTGGCAGGATATTTCAATGTGGAGTTCGAATTCAACCAGACTGTTGTTCCGTCAGCTAATATCAGATTGGCACGCTGTCCTGCCGGAACAGTCACAGCCTGCATATCGGTAGAATGTTCCAACCGATAGTAGCAATATTCCCTATAGATAATGAAAGCAAGTACAGCAACTACCGCCGCTATCTTCATTGACATCCAAAGATACCGCATTACAGGCTTTTTCTTTTCTATTTTCTGCCTATTGCCGTTTCCGTTCCAAAGGGTCGCGTTATAAATGCGATGCAGCTGCATCAGTTGTTCACGATGTTCTTCGCTCTCCTTCATCCAGCGTATCACTTCCCTTTTTTCTTCGGGAAAAACGTCACCTGCAATATATTTATTAAGTAGTCTTATATCCATATGGTCATTCATTATAAAAGCATTTTTCAGCTTTGTATATAATAGACACACCAGAAAAGAAGTTCACTAGTCGAAAAAATGAAAAAAGTGATTTTTTCTTCAAACTGTAAGTTATTACAGACCGGATAAATACAGTTTCTCTCCTTATCTATATAAAGAAAAGATAAAGATAATCCTTCAGATTGGCACGTAAGGCTTTCAGTGCCTTACCGATATGATAATCAACACCTTTAACGCTGATATTCAACGCATCGGCTATTTCTTTTATCGATTTGTTTTCGTAACGGCTCATTCTGAAAGCATTCCGGGTTTGCAACGGCAGAGTATCCAATGTCTTGTCAACAATCCTGTTTATCTCTTCCGAAAAAATATCCATCGGATTGCAGGCATCCAAAGAAGAGATACGGAAATCAAGTTCATAGAGTTCATCATTCAGAATATTCTCACGTACTTCCATTCGCAGATGTTCGTTCCGCAGATGATTCAGCGACTGGTTCTTTATTACGGTCATCAAAAAAGCACGGACATTATCCACCTCTTCCGTTTTCATCGTTGTCCATAAAGTAATCATCGCTTCGGAAGCAATGTCTTTCGACAGCATTTCATCATGAAGATATGATTTGGCAAATAAAAAGCAACGTTGATAATACTCTGAATATATATTATCAAAAGTCATGTTAGAGTCTATGATATTATCCGACTTACTCATTTATCAAATTCTTATTGTGGAACAAAGATAAATCAAAAAAATTGTCTTCCCAAAAGCAACCATAAAAACTAAAAGACAGTCCCAATCAAACGACTGGTTTTCTACTGCCTTTGAAATATTTTCGTCATATCTACTACACACTTCCGGTTTTTTTCGTAATTTTACCCCTTGTTGGAAAGAAGTGCCTTTCTGACCCCTGAGAACAGAAAAAGAAAAAATAATATATAAAATGAATCACAAATGGAATTATCGACCCATTACACCCGAACAGGCAGAGACAAGCCAGATATTGGCCCAAGAATTGGGGATTAGCCCGATACTTGGACGACTTTTGGTGCAGCGGGGAATTACGAAAGCAGCGGATGCCAAGAAGTTTTTCCGCCCGCAATTGCCCGACCTGCATGACCCGTTCCTGATGAAGGACATGGATATTGCGGTAGAACGTCTGAACAAGGCGATGGGAAAGAAAGAACGTATTCTAATTTATGGAGATTATGACGTAGACGGTACTACTGCCGTAGCATTGGTCTACAAGTTTATTCAACAGTTCTATTCGAACCTTGATTATTACATCCCCGACCGCTATAACGAGGGATATGGCATTTCAAAAAAGGGGGTGGACTATGCCGCTGAGACCGGTGTAGGATTGATTATCGTACTCGATTGCGGAATAAAAGCGGTAGAAGAAATCACATATGCCAAAGAGAAAGGCATTGATTTTATCATCTGTGACCACCATGTGCCGGATGATGTCCTGCCACCAGCCGTAGCCATTCTGAACGCCAAACGCTTGGACAATACATATCCATATACACACCTTTCCGGTTGTGGTGTAGGCTTCAAATTCATGCAGGCATTTGCCATCAGCAACGGCATCGAGTTTCATCATCTGATTCCGCTGCTCGATATCGTAGCGGTGAGCATCGCATCGGATATTGTCCCTATCATGGGCGAAAACCGTATTCTTGCCTTCCACGGACTGAAGCAGTTGAACAGCAATCCGAGCATCGGGATGAAAGCCATTATCGACGTATGCGGGCTTTCTGAAAAAGAAATCACCGTCAGCGATATCGTATTCAAAATCGGACCGCGCATCAATGCGTCGGGACGTATCCAAAACGGAAAAGAAGCGGTAGACTTACTGACGGAAAAAGACTTTTCGGCTGCGCTTGAGAAAGCCGGACAGATCAATCAATATAACGAGACGCGAAAAGACCTCGACAAAAGCATGACGGAAGAGGCCAACAAGATCGTCGCCAATCTGGATGGTCTTGCCGACCGCCGTTCCATCGTGCTTTATAATGAGGAATGGCACAAAGGAGTGATCGGTATCGTAGCTTCCCGGTTGACGGAAGTTTACTACCGGCCGGCCGTTGTGCTGACCCGTACAGGGGACATGGCAACAGGTTCTGCACGCTCAGTATCCGGTTTCGATGTATATAAGGCGATTGAGCATTGCCGCGACTTATTGGAGAACTTTGGCGGACACACCTACGCTGCCGGATTGTCTATGAAAGTAGAGAATGTAGATGCTTTCACCAAGCGGTTTGAGGAATACGTCTCACAACATATCTTGCCGGAGCAGACCAGTGCCGTCATAGATATTGATGCCGAGATCGACTTCAAGGACATCTCTACCAAGTTCTTCAACGACCTGAAGAAATTCAATCCTTTCGGTCCCGATAATGTAAAGCCTGTTTTCTGTACACATCATGTGTATGATTACGGAACAAGCAAGGTGGTGGGACGCGACCAGGAACATATCAAGCTGGAACTGGTGGATAATAAGTCAAACAATGTAATGAACGGTATCGCATTCGGGCAAAGCTCGCACGTGCGTTATATCAAGACCAAACGTTCGTTTGACATCTGTTACACTATTGAAGAAAATACTCACAAGCGAGGTGAAGTGCAACTTCAAATCGAGGATATAAAACCAATTGAATAAGTATCGGGAAATATTAAAGCAATACTGGGGATATGACTCTTTCCGCGACTTGCAGGAAGAGATCATTACCAGTATCGGCGAAGGCAAAGATACGTTGGGGCTGATGCCGACCGGTGGCGGCAAGTCCATCACCTTTCAGGTTCCCGCCCTCGCCCAAGAGGGACTTTGCATCGTCATCACCCCGCTTATCGCCTTGATGAAGGACCAAGTGCATAACCTGCGCAAACGCGGCATCAAGGCTCTTGCCGTATATTCAGGCATGACACGGCAAGAGATAATCACCGCACTTGAGAACTGCATCTTCGGCAATTATAAATTCCTCTACATCTCTCCGGAGCGCTTGAATACAGACATATTCCGCATCAAGCTCCGCTCCATGAAGGTCTCCATGATCACGGTAGACGAGAGCCACTGCATCTCGCAATGGGGATATGACTTCCGTCCCGCTTACCTGAAGATAGCGGAGATACGTGATCTATTGCCGGGAGTCCCTGTGCTGGCACTCACGGCGACTGCCACTCCGGAAGTAGTAAAAGACATCCAGACCCGCCTGAATTTCCATCATGGCAATGTTTTCCGTATGAGTTTCGAACGGAAAAATCTGGCATATATTGTCCGCAAGACAGATAACAAGACAAGCGAACTGCTGCATATCTTACGAAGAATACCGGGTAGCGCCATTATCTATGTACGCAACAGGCGACGTACCAAAGAGATCACCGAACTGCTGGTAAATGAAGACATCACCGCCGATTTCTATCATGCCGGACTCGACAATGCCGTAAAAGACCTCCGACAGAAACGCTGGCAAAACGGAGAAGTCCGTGTAATGGTGGCTACCAACGCTTTCGGAATGGGCATCGACAAACCGGATGTCCGCATTGTACTGCATCTCGACCTTCCCGATTCTCCCGAAGCTTATTTTCAGGAAGCCGGTCGCGCGGGAAGAGACGGGGAAAAGGCGTATGCCATCATCCTGTATGCCAAATCGGATAAAACGACCCTGCATAAACGGATAGCGGATACTTTTCCCGACAAAGAATACATTCTCGATGTCTACGAGCATTTGCAGTATTATTATCAGATGGCGATGGGAGACGGATTTCAGTGTGTCCGCGAATTCAATATCGAAGAGTTCTGCCGGAAGTTCAAATACTTCCCCGTCCCGGTGGACAGTGCACTGAAGATACTTACCCAAGCCGGTTATCTGGAATATACGGACGAGCAGGACAATGCTTCACGCATTCTTTTCACGCTTCGCCGTGACGAGTTGTACAAGTTGCGCGAAATGGGACCGACAGCCGAAACGCTAATTCAAGCCATCCTCCGCTCATACACGGGAGTATTTACAGACTATGCCTATATCAGCGAAGCATCCTTGTCCATACGCACAGGATTGACGCGCGAACAAATCTACAATATACTCGTGATGCTGACCAAGCGCCGTATCGTAGATTATATACCGCATAAAAAGACACCTTATATTATATATACGCGCGAGCGGCAAGAACTCAGCTCCGTACATATACCGCCTGCGGTCTATGAAGAGCGCAAGGCACGTTATGAAGCCCGCATCAAAGCGATGGAAGAATATGTCACTTCGGAGGATATATGCCGCAGCCGGATGTTGCTCCGTTATTTCGGAGAGAAGAACGAACACAACTGCGGACAATGTGATGTCTGTCTCAGCCACCACGCAACAGATTCTCTATCCGAAGATTCTTTTGAAGAGCTGAAACGGGAAATTACGGAACTGCTTGCCACCCATCCGCAGACTCCAGCAGAAATAGCCAATAAAATAACAGTGGAGAAAGAGAAAGTAGCCGAAGTCATCCATCATTTATTGGAAGAAGGTGCATTGAAGATGCAGGACGGAATGATACATATTTCAAAATGATATGTATTTCAAAATAAGTTATTACTTTTGCAGATAAACTCAAAAACAACATATCATGCCGAACTTTTTTAAATCTTTCTTCTCCGGGAAGTCTGAAACTCCGGAAAGCGAAAAGCAAAAAAACGATCAGAAAAGATTCGAGATCTTCAAATATGACGGGCTGCGGGCGCAACGGATGGGACGTGCGGACTATGCCATAAAATGTTTCACCGAAGCTCTTGCCATCGAGGAAGAGTTCGAAACGATGGGATATCTCAGCCAACTCTATATCCAAACCGGAGATATGGTAAAGGCACGCGAGCTCTTGGAGAAGATGACGGTAATGGAACCGAATATCACAAATACTTTCCTGACATTGGCCAATGTATGTTTCATTCAGGAAGATTACAAAGCAATGGAAGAGGCTGCCAATAAAGCGATTGCCATCGAAGAAGGAAATGCCGTGGCTCATTATCTGTTAGGGAAAGCATGCAAGGGACAGAACGATGATCTGATGAGCATCGCCCATCTCACAAAAGCCATCACCTTGAAAGATGATTTTATTGAAGCCCGCCTATTGCGTGCAGAAGCTCTCCTAAAGTTGAAACAGTACAAAGAGACACTGGAAGACATCGATGCCGTACTTGCACAGAATCCGGAAGAAGAAACCGCCATACTCCTGCGCGGGAAAGTGAGAGAAGCGAACGGACAGGTAGAAGAAGCGGAGACCGACTACCGGCTTGTGACGGAGATAAATCCTTTCAACGAACAGGCTTACCTTTATTTAGGACTGCTTTATATCAATCAGAAGAAACTGACGGAAGCCATCGGGGTGTTTGACGAAGCCATTGAACTGAATCCTAATTTTGCAGAAGCATACAAGGAACGCGGACGTGCCAAACTGCTGAACGGAGATAAAGAAGGCTCCGTGGAGGATATGAAGAAAGCACTGGAACTGAATCCGAAAGAAGAAGCCGGGCTGAACGGTGAATTCAAGAGCCTTGAGCCCAAACCGGAGACGCTTCCTGGTATCTTCTAAGTGTCCTTTTTATATATTTTGAGCAAGAAAACAAAAAAAACATCACTTTTTGTTTGCGTTTGACAGAAAAGTATTACTTTTGTCCCCAGAATTAATAACCAAAGAAAAACTGAGACTCTTATGAGATCATTTACTTATGCATATTACTTCTTTTTTTACTTTTACTTTAGCAGCAAAGTAGAGCGGGAGTTTGTATGTATCAAGTGACAGTGATGCTTAAGGACAGAATAGAAAATCAATCATATGAATCCCGCTCCGATATGGATGCGGGATTTTTTTTATATAATACATGTAGAACAATGAAGAAAATAGCAATTCAAGGAACACTCGGCTCATATCATGATATCGCCGCACACAAGTACTTCGAGGGAGAAGAAATAGAGTTGATCTGTTGCGCCAGCTTCGAAGATGTGTTTACTTCGATACGTAAAGACAGCCAAGTTATCGGAATGTTAGCTATCGAGAATACGATTGCCGGAAGCCTGTTGCACAACAATGAGTTGTTGAGACAGAGCGGTACGCAGATCATAGGCGAATACAAACTGCGCATCTCGCACAGCTTCGTCTGTCTGCCCGACGAAAGCTGGGAAGATCTGACGGAAGTCAACTCCCACCCCATCGCCCTGATGCAATGCCGTGATTTTCTAAACCAGCATCCGCAACTGAAAGTGGTAGAGTGCGAAGATACTGCCCGCAGTGCCGAAATCATCAAAAAAGACAATCTGAAAGGACATGCAGCCATCTGTTCCAAAGCGGCGGCAGAACGATACGGAATGAGAGTCCTTCAGGAAGGCATCGAGACCAACAAACGCAACTTCACCCGCTTCCTTGTCGTTGCCGACCCCTGGCAAGTGGACGAACTTCGCCATCACCACACCCTTGCTATCAATAAGGCAAGTATCGTATTCACCCTGCCGCATACGGAAGGCAGCCTGTCGCAGGTATTATCTATCCTGTCTTTCTACAACATAAACTTGACAAAAATACAATCGTTGCCGATTATCGGACGTGAATGGGAATACCAGTTTTACGTAGACGTAGCTTTCAACGATTATCTGAGATACAAGCAGTCTATTGCGGCAATTGCTCCATTAACCAAAGAACTTAAATTATTAGGCGAATATGCAGAAGGTAAATCAAACGTATAAAATCGCTCCTGCCGACAGACTGGCAAATGTAAGCGAATACTACTTCTCTAAAAAGTTGAAAGAAGTAGCTCAGATGAATGCAGAAGGAAAAGATGTAATCAGCTTAGGCATCGGCAGTCCGGATATGCCGCCTTCGGCAAAGACCATCGAAACGTTGTGCAGCAATGCCCAAGACCCGAACGGGCACGGTTACCAGCCGTATGTAGGCATTCCCGAACTTCGCAAAGGTTTCGCCAACTGGTACCGCCGCTGGTATGGGGTGGAGTTGAATCCGAACACGGAAATACAACCGTTGATAGGTTCGAAAGAAGGTATTCTTCACGTCACATTGGCATTCGTCAATCCGGGTGAGCAAGTGTTGGTTCCGAATCCGGGATATCCCACTTATACTTCCTTGAGCAAGATACTCGGTGCGGAAGTCGTCAACTATGACTTGAAAGAGGAAGACGGATGGATGCCCGATTTCGATGCATTGGAAAAGATGAATCTGAGCCGTGTGAAGCTGATGTGGACCAACTATCCGAACATGCCGACAGGCGCTAATGCCACTCCCGAACTATATGAACGTCTTGTTGACTTCGCCCGCCGCAAGAATATCGTGATCGTGAATGACAACCCGTACAGCTTCATCCTGAACGAGAAGCCCATCAGCATTCTGAGTGTGCCGGGAGCCAAAGAGTGTTGTATCGAATTCAACTCCATGAGCAAGAGTCACAATATGCCGGGCTGGCGTATCGGTATGTTAGCGTCAAATGCGGAATTCGTGCAATGGATACTGAAAGTGAAAAGCAATATCGACAGCGGGATGTTCCGCGCCATGCAACTGGCGGCAGCCACTGCCTTGGAAGCCGAGGCAGACTGGTATGAAGGCAATAATGCAAATTACCGCAACCGCCGCCACCTTGCCGGTGAGATAATGAAGACATTAGGATGCACCTATGATGAGAAACAGGTAGGAATGTTCTTGTGGGGAAAGATTCCGGCATCATACAAGAATGTAGAAGAGCTGACGGAAAAAGTGCTGCATGAAGCAAGAGTGTTTATCACGCCGGGATTTATTTTCGGCAGTAACGGAGCGAGATACATCCGCATTTCCCTCTGCTGCAAAGATGCAAAACTGGCGGAAGCATTGGAAAGAATCAAAAAGCTCTAAGCCATAAACAAGTAATGAGCGACAAAGAGTAAAGGATCTGAATCATAATAAACAAGTATAAAAGTAAAAACAAATAAGAATATGGAACTCGAATCAATTTTATTACCGGGTATTGAAGCTAAAAGACCGATCGTTATTGCCGGCCCATGTAGCGCAGAGACAGAAGAACAAGTGATGGATACAGCCAGACAGTTGGCTGCCAAAGGCCAGAAGATATTCCGTGCAGGAATCTGGAAGCCACGCACCAAACCGGGTGGTTTCGAAGGTATCGGCGTAGAGGGACTTCCCTGGTTGAAAGAGGTTAAGAAGGAAACCGGCATGTATGTCGCTACCGAAGTGGCAACAGCCAAGCACGTTTACGAATGTCTGAAAGCCGGAATCGATATCCTTTGGGTAGGTGCGCGTACCACTGCCAATCCTTTCGCCGTACAGGAAATCGCTGATGCCCTGAAAGGTGTCGACATCCCTGTGTTGGTAAAGAACCCCGTTAATCCCGACCTTGAGTTATGGATCGGAGCGTTGGAACGTATCAACAATGCAGGCTTGAAACGTCTGGGTGCTATCCACCGTGGTTTCAGCAGCTACGATAAGAAGATTTACCGTAATCTTCCCCAGTGGCACATTCCTATCGAATTGCGCCGCCGCATTCCCAACCTCCCTATCTTCTGTGACCCGAGCCACATCGGCGGCAAGCGCGAACTGATAGCTCCGCTTTGCCAGCAAGCGATGGACTTGAATTTCGACGGACTGATTGTGGAAAGCCACTGTAACCCAGATTGCGCATGGAGCGATGCTTCGCAACAGGTTACTCCCGATGTGCTCGACTACATCCTCAACCTGTTGGTTATCCGTACCGAAACCCAATCTACGGAAAGCCTCAGCCTGTTGCGTAAGCAGATTGACGAATGTGATGACAACATCATCCAAGAACTCTCCAAGAGAATGCGTGTGGCCCGTGAAATCGGTACATATAAGAAAGAGCATAACATCACCGTACTACAGACAGGACGTTACAACGAAATTCTTGAAAAACGCGGTACGCAAGGTGAGCAGTGCGGCATGGATGCCGAATTTATGAAGAAGATATTCGAAGCCATCCATGAAGAATCTGTCCGCCAGCAGATGGAAATTATCAATAAGTGATAAACAAGTCGCATATCATTAACCATTAATCGTTAACAAACGTGAGAATATTAATCCTTGGAGCCGGCAAGATGGGCTCCTTCTTTACCGATATATTGAGCTTTCAACACGAGACGGCCGTGTATGACGTCAACCCGCATCAGTTGCGCTTTGTCTATAACACGTACCGTTTCACCACATTAGAGGAGATCAAGGAATTTGAGCCGGAACTGGTCATCAACGCCGTTACCGTAAAATATACGCTGGAGGCTTTTCGCAACGTACTGCCCGTACTTCCCAAAGACTGTATCATCAGCGACATAGCTTCTGTGAAAACAGGTTTGAAGAAATTTTATGAAGAGAGCGGCTTCCGATACGTCTCCAGCCACCCGATGTTTGGTCCCACTTTTGCCAGCCTCAATAATCTGAGCAACGAAAATGCCATCATCATCAGTGAAGGAGACCATTTGGGGAAGATATTCTTCAAAGACCTCTACCAGACGCTACGGCTGAACATTTTCGAATACACGTTCGACGAACACGATGAGACAGTGGCCTACTCGCTTTCCATTCCGTTCGTTTCGACCTTTGTATTCGCAGCCGTAATGAAGCATCAGGAGGCTCCGGGAACCACCTTCAAGAAGCATATGGCTATCGCCAAAGGCCTGCTGAGCGAGGACGACTACCTGCTTCAGGAAATCCTGTTCAATCCGCGCACCCCGGGACAAGTGGCCAATATCCGTACCGAGTTGAAGAATCTGCTCGAAATTATCGAGAACAAGGATGCGGAAGGAATGAAAAAGTACCTGACTAAAATCCGGGAAAAGATTAAATAATCAGCAACCGACGGAGAATAAGATTTAACGCTCCCCTGCAAAAAGTTCTTTGCAGGGGATTTTTTTTATATGTACCTTTGCATCCGCAAAAAAGGATTCATAGGAGAAAGAGGAATGATAGATCAAGCCACCATCGACCGGATATTGGATGCGGCACAAATTATGGATGTCGTTTCGGACTTTGTCACCCTGCGCAAGCGAGGTGTCAATTACGTGGGCTTATGCCCGTTCCACGACGACAAGACACCTTCTTTTTATGTCTCTCCCGCCAAGGGGCTTTGCAAATGCTTCGCCTGCGGTAAAGGCGGAAACGCCGTGCACTTCATCATGGAGCACGAACAGATGTCTTATCCGGAGGCTCTGAGATACCTCGCCAAGAAATATAATATCGAAATCAAGGAACGAGAACTCAGCAGTGAGGAGAAACTTGTGCAAAGCGAACGCGAAAGTCTGTTCATCGTCAACAATTTCGCACGCGATTATTTTCAGAATATACTGAAGAATCACATAGACGGCCGGAGCATCGGTATGGCTTATTTCCGCAACCGCGGTTTCCGCGACGATATCATTGAGAAGTTCCAATTGGGGTACTGCACGGACAGTCACGATGCCTTTGCCAAAGAAGCATTGCAGAAAGGATACAAGAAGGAATACCTTATAAAGACGGGACTTTGCTACGAGACAGACGACCATCGCCTGCGCGACCGTTTTTGGGGCCGCGTCATTTTCCCCGTCCATACACTCTCCGGCAAAGTGGTGGCTTTCGGCGGACGTGTGCTCGCCAGTGCCACGAAAGGTGTGAAAGTCAAATATGTCAACTCACCCGAATCCGAGATTTATCATAAGAGCAACGAACTATACGGCATCTACTTTGCCAAACAAGCGATTGTGAAGCAAGACCGCTGTTTCCTCGTTGAAGGTTACACGGATGTCATTTCCATGCACCAGTCCGGCATAGAGAACGTAGTCGCTTCTTCGGGAACGGCACTTACGCCGGGACAAATCCGCATGATTCACCGCTTCACCAACAATATGACCGTGCTCTATGACGGTGATGCGGCAGGTATCAAGGCCTCCATCCGCGGTATCGACATGTTGCTTGAGGAGGGCATGAATATCAAAGTATGCCTGCTTCCCGACGGTGACGACCCCGACTCCTTTGCCCGCAAGCATAACTCTGCGGAATTTCAAGCATTCATATCGGAGCATGAAACGGACTTCATCCGCTTCAAGACCAACTTGTTGCTGGAAGATGCAGGGAAAGACCCGATCAAACGGGCGGAGCTTATCGGCAACTTAGTGCAAAGCATCTCCGTCATACCGGAGGCAATTGTGCGGGATGTCTATATCAAAGAGTGCGCCCAACTGTTGCATGTGGAAGATAAACTGTTAGTGTCTGAAGTTGCCAAAAGGCGGGAAGCACAAGCAGAGAAGCGGGCTGAACAGACAGAGCGTGACCGCCGTATCGCTCAAAGGGCAGCTTCGATGACTCAACAAGGTCAGCAAGGAGACGCAAATGGCAACGTCACCACGCCCGACAACAATGTCACGTTACCTCCGGAAGTGGCCGATGCCGAATATACGGAAGCTCCTTTTCCGCTACCGGAAGACAACTACGCCTCTTTTATCCCGCAGGAAGGGAAAGAGGGACGGGAGTTTTATATATTCGAGCGACTGATATTGCAGGCAGTAGTCCGCTATGGCGAGAAAGTCATGTGCAACCTGACAGATGAGGAAGGAAATGAAATTCCGGTGACTGTCATAGAGTATGTCGTCAATGATTTGAAGGAGGATGATTTAGCTTTCCATAATCCGCAGCACCGACAGATGTTGGCGGAAGCAGCCACGCACATGCATGATCCGGAATTTGTTGCAGAGCGTTATTTCCTGACGCATCCCGATCCTGCCATCAGTAAATTGAGTGTAGAACTGATAAACGAACGTTATCAATTAAGCAAATACCACTCCAAGTCACAGAAGATTGTAACAGATGAAGAACGGCTCTATGAACTGGTCCCTACATTGATGATCAACTTCAAATACGCCATCGTGACCGAAGAGCTGAAGCATATGCTTTATGCATTGCAAGACCCTGCCCTTGCCCACGACAACGAGAAGTGCAATGCACTGATGGAACGCTATAATGACCTGAGAGCCGTACAAAGCATTATGGCAAAACGGCTGGGAGACCGCGTCGTGTTGCACTAACCGGCCATAGAAGAGAAGAGACCGATTTTATACCCGTTTTATACCCGTCCGTGCTGGATAAGGTTCATAAACTCCTCGCGCGTCTTTGCCTGATTGAAGGCACCGGTAAAGTCGGAAGTAGTAGTGATAGAGTTCTGTTTCTCCACACCGCGCATCTGCATACACATGTGTTTCGCTTCCACAACCACCATCACTCCCAATGGGTTCAGCGTCTCCTGAATGCACTCTTTGATTTGCAGCGTCATGCGTTCCTGTACCTGCAAGCGATGAGAGAAGATATCCACTACGCGGGCAATCTTGCTCAACCCGGTGATATAACCGTTGGGGATATAAGCCACGTGCGCCTTTCCGTAGAACGGCAGCATGTGATGTTCGCAAAGAGAGAAGAAATCAATGTCTTTCACAATCACCATCTGGCTATATTCCTCCTTGAATTTAGCGGAGCGAAGCACCTCATGCGGATCCATGTGATACCCCTTTGTCAGGCTCAGCATCGCTTTCGCCACCCGTTCAGGCGTTTTCAACAACCCTTCCCGTTCGGCATCCTCACCCAACAAAGTTATAATACTGTGATAATGGCTTTTCAACTCTTCCAGATTCGGAGAGACAATTTCTTCTTTTTCTAACATGACAGATTTATAAAGGGATATTTATCTGATCTCTTACGATAGAGACTTCTTTAAACACACCGGTAGCCTTCAAGCGGCGCATCATCGCATCCGCCTCTTCAATGCTCCTGAAATCGCCTACGCGGCAAA
This sequence comes from uncultured Bacteroides sp., assembly GCA_934716785.1. GTDB lineage: Bacteria > Bacteroidota > Bacteroidia > Bacteroidales > Bacteroidaceae > Bacteroides. The sequence goes on from CAKUYM010000012.1 coordinate 19,494, forward strand.
GCCAGCGGGGCGGGGTAAATGAAGTATATATCGGCAACTCCGGAAAATACTCCTTGATGCGTGAAGCCACATGATAAGCATCATTCTTTGCCTGGCGGGTATTATTACCGGCATACGCCTGTATCCGGTATCCGGAAGCCTTTATTACTTTCTGTTCACCTGTTGCAAGACGTTCCACGCCAATCAAAGCACCGATACGGGGATCTTGATGGATAGTCACCTTTCCCTGTCCCGGCACCACGCGTTCCAAGCTTTTGACAATGCCTTGCGCTTGCATGCCGACGCCTGTCAGGAACAGCAACAAAGTAAGTAAAGTAAATTTTCTCATCTTATAAAGAATAAGTTTCACCACAGATTACACAGACCGACACAGATTATAAGAAAGTGAAAATCCGTATAATCCGTGGTGAAAAAGGTGATTAATTATGCGTTAAAAGCATCAATGATACCTTTGAAGTCGGCAACTTTCAAAGCAGCGCCACCAATCAAGCCACCGTCAACGTCCGGGTTAGCGAACAGTTCTTTAGCGTTGGAAGGCTTGCAGCTACCACCGTAAAGGATAGAAGTATTGTCAGCGATTTCCTTACCATACTTGTCAGCAACGGCCGAACGGATGAAAGCATGGATTTCCTGAGCCTGCTCAGGAGAAGCAGTTTTGCCTGTACCGATAGCCCAAACCGGTTCGTAAGCCAAGATAATCTTAGAGAAGTCCTCAGCAGACAGAGAGAATACAGATGCCAACTGTGCGGCTACCACCTCATTCTGCTTGTTAGCTTCGCGTTCTTCCAAAACCTCACCGATACAGAAAATCGGAGTCAGACCGTTAGCCAAAGCCAATTTCACTTTCTCTTCAAGGATAGCAACTGTTTCACCGTAGTAAGCACGACGTTCAGAGTGACCCAAGATTACATACTTAGCACCTGTAGAAGCAACCATCTCAGCAGATACTTCACCAGTATAAGCGCCGGATGCCTTGTCTGCACAGTTTTCTGCACCTACACCGATCTTGGCAGCGTCTACCAACGGAGTAACAGAAGCCAAGTGAATGAATGGAGTACAGATGATTACATCACAGTTAGGCTTTTCATTAGCCAATACTTCGTTCAGTTCTTTAGCCAAAGCGATACCCTCTTGAAGGGTCTTGTTCATTTTCCAGTTTCCTGCAACAATGTTCTTTCTCATTTTGTTCTTTATTTAAAGGGTTAATAAATTTACTATTTTTCTATTTACTATTTTTCTATTTACTATTTCGTTTATTTACTATTCGCTATTTCGTTTATTTATACTTCCTGCTCTTTTATTTGTGCTTCCTGCTGCTTTCGCTTCGCAGATTTCCTTTCCCTGCGGCGCACAACCAGCACATCCACTCCCAGTACCAGCAACAACGGAATAACAAACCACAAGAATACATATCCCACCGTGTGGATGTCGCTTTTCACCTTTTGTTGTCCCAGCGGCAAGTTCTCAAGCCTATCGGTCAGCACATATTCATCCGGTATATCCTCATCGCTCCACTTATTCAGTATTGTCCCGTTCTTTATCAGCATCAATCCCGGATTGGAGCGAACCATCGTTTTCAGCGTTATATCATCCATCTCGCAGAAAGGATATTCCGCTCCGGTCTTATCCTTCCACAGTTCTATCTGGTCTTCCGGCGAAGCTGTCAGGCAGTAGAATTTATAGCCGTGCTCTACCGAATAGTCATATACCTCATTAATCAAGTCAATGTTGCTGTCATCCGCTTCTTCCACCCGATGGGCAACCAACAGGAAAGTGTAACCCATATCGGTCAGTACATCCTGCGTGATATCCTCCCCGGTGTTCAAGTCCATCATGGAGAAATCGTGAATAGCCGGTTCGTATCCTTTCTCTTTGAGTACCGTACGCGTATCGACAAATGTCCATGTACTGTCTGGATAATTATCCAGTGTAAACTCTTTCTTTTCTCCGTCCTTCTCCAAGATAAAGACGCTTTCGTATACACTGGGCTTTACTCCTTCCGGTATTGTCATTCCATTCAAGATGTTCGTTCCGATCTTGTAGGGACGGAAGTCTAAAACCGGCAGACGGTCCAGGCAATAGAATGACAAGGCAAATACAAAAAACAATGTATACAAAGAGACTAACCACTCCATCTTCACACTGATAAACCGGATCAACATAGCCCTGTATCGGAATGTCACAATCGCCGCGAGCAGCAACAGTATATTCTTGCCGAATGTTTCCCAGTTTGTCAGCACCCAGGCATCACCAAAACACCCGCAATTCGAAACCGGATTGAAGAGGGCAAGATACAATGTCAGCGGCGTCATGACAATCATCAGCATCAGCGCCAATGAGGCTGTAAGCGTTCTCCGTGTGCCAAAGAACATAGAAATGCCTACAAAAAACTCGATACCGGACAGCACTATTCCCGCCAACAGAGGAAAGAAAGAAGGAAACCACGAAGCCATTCCGAATGCCGCCAGATAATCCTGTATCTTATACTGAAATCCCAGCGGATCAACAGCCTTTACAAATCCGGAAAAGATGAATGAAGCCGCCAAAAGAAAACGGCAGGCATTCGCCACGACTTGCTGGATGATATGTAAGTTCTTATCCTTCAAATTCTATCTTTATCAGTCCGAATACAGAATAATTGATCATATCCATGTAATTGGCGTCAATTCCCTCGGACACCAATGTATTGCCGGACAGGCTTTCAATCTGCTTGGTACGGTATATCTTCATCAGAATCAGGTCTGTGTAAGAGCTGACGCGCATGCTTCTCCACGCCTCGTCATAATCATGATTCTTGGCAAGCATCAGTTCCATAGCCTCTTTGGCATACTTATCGTATAAGGCCAACGCCTCTTCATTGCTGATGTCGGCAGACTCGGCATACCCCAATTCCAGTTGGATAAGTCCGATAATCCCATAATTGACAATCGCGATAAACTCGGAGCGGATTCCTTCGTCAATCAAAGTCACCCCCTTTGTCTCGATACTTCGAATCCGGTTGGCTTTGATAAAAATTTGGTCGGTTACGGAAGCCGGACGCAGAATACGCCACGCAGGACCGTAATCGTGCAGCTTCTTGGAAAATAAGTCACGGCACAAAGCGATGACATGTTCAAATTGTTGCTTGGTATCTTTCAATTTCTTCCAAAAAGTGCGCAAAGGTAACAATAATTAAGTAAAAACAGAAAGAGGGCACTCTAAATTATATTAAAGTGCCCTCTTCAAAAGCTATTGTATTACTATTTATAAGCAGGTATATTTTTATGAACAGCGCAAAACCTGTCCGATGCGCAAAGTCGTAGTCGGTTTGATACGGTTCAACTTGCAAAGCGTGCTGACTGATACGCCACGCAATTTGGCAATGCGTGACAAAGTATCGCCACTCTTCACTTTGTGATACCGGATTGTGCCGTCGGCAACCTCCACATCATGCGAGCCGGCGCGTTTCACGCCTTTCGTTCTGTGGAATGTATAAGTATCGGCAACGATATCCTGTTTCGGGAAGTCGAACATATAAATCGGGTTGATTGCGATTCCCAAGAAGCGAGTCTCGAAATGCAGATGCGAACCTGTAGAACGTCCGGTGTTACCACCCAAGCCGATCACCTCTCCGGCTTTCACCAACTGGTTTTCTTCAACCAACTGTTTGGACAAGTGACCGTACACCGTTTCCAGTCCGTTATCATGACGGATAACGACATACTTACCATATCCTCTGCGTTCGTATTTCACGATACGCACCTTACCGTCGAAAGCAGCTACAATTGTATCGCCGATATTCACTTTCAAGTCCAGACCGTTGTGCATTCTTCTCCAGCGAGGTCCGAAAGGTGAAGTAATCTTCGTACTCGGAGTCGGCATGCGGAAGCCTGTCAGGTCGATAGTGTAAGTTTCAGGGATAATAGCATCCCCATAAGCATGCACATATTGGTTGTTCCAGTTTGGGTAAAGACTCAAGGCAGGATACTCGGACTGTTCGGCACGAATCTGTCTTTGCAATGCCAAAGAGTCTACGGTTTTCAACTTCTTGTCTATCGGTGCCTGGCGTGCAATCAAGTCTTGAGAGAAAGAACTCAGACTAACCATAGCCGCTACAGCCACCAATCCAGTTTTAAGAATACAATAAAAATTCATTCTGTCAATTCATTTAATATTCGTCGTTCGCATACAGGTAATCAAATGTAGCCTGCTTATACTCGAATATCTCTTCCGGTTTAAAAAATCTCGTTAATTCAACGGCTGCGGTCTCCGGTGAATCAGAAGCATGAACAATGTTTTCTTGAAAACTCATGCTATAATCTCCACGAATGGTTCCCGGGGCAGCCAAACGTCCATTAGTCGGTCCCGCCAACGTACGGACAGTCTGAATAGCATCCACACCCTCAAAACAGCAAACGATAACAGGAGCCGTCATCATGGAGTCCTTCACCCGTTGGAAGAACGGCTTGCCACTGAGGTGGGCATAATGTTCGCTCAACAGTTCATCAGTCAGTTGCATCATCTTCATGCCGGCCAACCGTAATCCCTTTCGTTCGAAACGGTGAATAATTTCACCTGTCAGTCCCCGCTGAAGGGTACATGGTTTTAAAATGACCAGCGTTTTTTCAAGCATAATCTCGACTTTTTAATGGTTAAACGATACATTTACTAAAAAATTCCCTCAAAGATAGTGTTTTCATTTGATACGGCAAGTGAGTTATTAACTATTTTTCAGACGTTTAGCATCATAATAGAGGGATATATCCTCTCTAAACTCCTATAAATAGGGAGAATAGAGACAGAATATGTTATGCAACATATTTCCGCAAATAAAGCGTATGTTTAACCGTTTTTCAACTAATGGCAGCCCAGTTAACATTCGTTTTCCGCAAAGCCTTGAGTTGCTTCCACAATATCTCGTTCTCCGGCCTCTGAGCAGACGGATCCTGATCGACTATGTTTTCGGCTATGCGGCGGACGTATTGCAGCAATTGTCCGTCGCGGGCTATATCGGCAATCTTCAAATCGAAAGCGATGCCGCTTTGCTGCGTGCCTTCAAGGTCGCCGGGACCGCGGAGTTTCAAATCGGCTTCCGCTATTTCAAAGCCGTCGTTAGTGCGCACCATGATTTCAAGCCGTTTGCGGGTGTCTTCCGTCAGTTTGTAGTTGGTGACGAGGATACAATAAGACTGGTCGGCGCCACGCCCCACCCGCCCGCGCAACTGATGCAGTTGCGAAAGTCCGAAACGTTCGGCATTTTCTATTATCATCACGGAGGCGTTCGGCACATTCACCCCCACTTCAATAACCGTGGTGGCTACCATTATCTGCGCCTTTCCCGATATGAAAAGCTGCATCTGCTCATCCTTCTCGGCAGATTTCATCTTGCCGTGCACTTTGCAGACCGTACATTCGGGAAATTCTTCAAGAATATGCTGATAGCCCTCTTCCAAATTCTTCAAATCAATCTTCTCGCTCTCTTTTATCAACGGATAAACGATATAGACCTGCCGCCCTTCGTCTATCTGTTTCTGCACGAAACGATACATACTGTCACGACGGTTGTCAAACTGGTGGACGGTAGTTATCGGCTTCCGGCCGGGGGGAAGCTCGTCAATGACAGAGACATCGAGATCGCCATAGAGCGTCATCGCCAATGTGCGGGGGATGGGGGTTGCAGTCATCACAAGCACATGAGGCGGCTGGACGTTCTTGCTCCAAAGACGGGCACGCTGAGCCACGCCGAAACGATGCTGCTCGTCGATGACAACGAAGCCCAATGAAGAGAAGTTGACCGTATCTTCAATGACGGCATGCGTTCCTATCAGGATATGCACATCTCCTGTCAACAGCCCGGCAAGAATGGCCTCCCTCTTTTTCCCCTTGACGGAGCCGGTCAACAGTTCGACACGGATATCCATTCCGAAAAGCAACTCCTTTATGGTCTCGTAGTGCTGGTTCGCCAATATCTCGGTCGGTGCCATCATACACGCCTGATAGCCATTGTCCAGTGCGAGTAGCATACTCATCAAGGCAACCAGCGTCTTTCCGCTACCCACGTCTCCCTGCAGCAACCGGTTCATCTGCCGGCCGCTCCCTACGTCGTTACGTATTTCCTTCAGCACCCGTTTCTGTGCGCCGGTCAGTTGGAAAGGCAGGTTCTTCGAATAAAACGTATTGAATACATCGCCCACCTTCTCGAATACATAGCCACGATATCTTCTCTGCCTGTCCTTGGCATACCGGAGGATATTGAGCTGCACATAAAACAGCTCCTCGAATTTGAGGCGATACTGCGCCCTACGGAGCAAATCGGGGTTGGCAGGGAAATGAATATTCCGGAGAGCTTCCGTCAGCGGCATCAGGTGATGCTCCGCCAATATCCCCGGCGAAAGCGTTTCGGGCAAAGGATCCTGTATCTGCTGAATCACAGTCGTCATCATCTTCTCTATCGCATGAGAATTGAGGAAACTGCGTTTCATCTTTTCCGTCGTACTATAATAAGGTTGAAGTCCCACGGAAGAGAGTTTCAGTTCATCCGCCTTGTCAATATCGGGATGGGCTACGTTGACGCGTCCGTTGAAGACAGTCGGTTTGCCGAAGACGATATACTCTTCGTGAAGTTTATATTTGCCTAAGATATACTTTATTCCTTGAAACCACACCAAGTCGACGACTCCCGTTCCATCCGAGAAATGAGCCGTAAGACGTCGTTGGCGTCCTTCACCGATAGTCTCGAAACCGAGAATCTGCCCTTTCAACTGGATATACGGCATATTGCCATCTATTTCGTGAATGTAATAGATGCGGCTCCGGTCAACGTATTTGTAGGGGAAATAATAGATTAAATCGCGTAAGGAGTAGATTTCCAACTCCTTATTCAGCACGGCAGCCCTTTGCGGTCCTACCCCGGAGATAAATTTTATGTCGCGTGTGGCTAAATCGAACATTTACAGCAGAGCGCTTCCTATTTTCAAATCGAAAGGAGTTGTTATCTTTATATTCTCCCGGTTGCCTTCTGCGAGGGATACCGGTATACCCATCGCTTCCACTACAGACGCATCATCTGTAAAGAACGGGGTAAACTCTTGTGCATAAGCCTGTTTCAGCAAATCTACGTCAAATACCTGCGGTGTCTGCACCAACTTATAGTCATTCCGGCTCACCGTCTCACTTCCCTTATCCGTCAAATGGCGCAGTGTTTCCACTACATCGACCACCGGCACCACCGCTTTCCGCTCCTCTGCCAAATCATAACAACGGCCTATCACCTCCACCGATACAAACGGTCGGACACCATCGTGCACCCCCACCAATCCGGGCGACTGCACCAATGCCAACCCATTCTTTACGGAATGAAAGCGCGTTTCGCCACCATCGGCAATGGAATGTTCCACATCAAAGCCGTGCTCCTTGCAGAGCTGCCGCCAAAAGTCCTGTTGTCCTTTGGGCAACACCAATATAATATGAAGTGCAGCGTCATACCTCCGAAACACCTCCAAGGTATGCATCAATACAGGTTTGCCGCCGATGGGAAGGAATTGTTTCGGGAGTTCGCTTCCCATCCGCAGCCCCTTTCCACCGGCGACAATAATAACAGACTTCTTCATGGACAGCCGGCTTAGCGTTTTACGCACATCGCTTCTACCAGCTCGTCTACCTTTTCCTTACCTGCCAATAAGTCTACGATGTCCAAAGCAAATTCCATGGCAGCGCCCGGTCCCATACCGGTGATGATGTTTCCGTCGCGAACCACGTGCTCCTTGACACACTCCGCACCTTCCAGATATTGCTCGAAGCCGGGATAGCAGGTCGCTTTCTTGCCTTTCAGCAATCCCAATTTGCCCAGCACCATCGGAGCGGCACAAATGGCAGCAACAGGCTTTCCTTTTTCCACGAAGCTGAGTATCAGCTTGCGCAATCCTTCATGCTTGTCGAGTGTTGCAGCTCCCGGCATTCCACCCGGCAAGAACAACAGTTCAGCATCAAAGAAATCACAATTCTCGAAGTTGACATCACAAAGGATAGACACGTTGTGTGCTCCGACCACAATTTCATCCGGTGTCACGGACACGATTTCCACATTCATTCCGGCGCGTCTCAAGACGTCAATAGTAGTCAGGGCTTCAATCTCTTCAAAACCATCTGCAAAAAATGCGTATACAGTTCCCATAATCCTTTTTTTATTTTTTGGTTAATGATACTTCTTTTTCTATATATCTCCTATCGCAAATTAAAATAATAGGTAATCGTTCCCGTCTGGTTGGTCACCCCGCTCACGGTATTAAAGCGAGCTTTCCTTGCAGCATCCTCGGCAGCCTTGCGCAACACAGAGTTTACCGTATTCGTCCGAGGATTTATGCTGGTCGCAATCACTTGTCCGGCAGGATTTACGGTAATGTTTACCACCACCCTTCCTTCCTCCTGCACGTTATATGCAGGTTTCGGCAAGCTACCCGTACCCAACGACCGTCCACCCAAATCGAACGTCCCGTAACCGCCCGTTCCGGTCTTGGCTCCGGTAGAAGAATTTCCATCCTTGCTACCTTCCGTACCCGTTCCGGCGGCAGATGTTCCTTTGTTTCCTTCCATTTGGGCACCTTTACCAAATGCGCCCGCCACTTTCTTCCTTGCAGCTTCCTCGGCAGCCTTGCGTTCACGTTCCGCTTTTTCTTCGGCAAGCCGCTTGGCCTCCGCAGCTTTCTCCGCTTCGGTCTTCTCAGGCTTCTTTACAGGCTCTTTCGGTTTAACCACCTCTTTAGGCTTCACCGTCTCCTTTTTAGGTTGCTTCGGTTCCGTCTTCGGCTTCAAGGCAACCGTCTCTTCCTCGGTCTGCGTCAGCAAGTCCTGTTCGGAAGGAATTTCCGGGGCAGTTTCGGCAGGTGCCGCCGCCTGTTCGTCCAGCACGTCCACATCTACCAGCGAAGGGTCGTCAAAGCCTCGTGCCGATTCCACATTCCCCATCATCACAGGCACACCGCCTGCATCCTCATCCGGCTGGGGGACAGTAAAGCTCACCAGAATCAAAAGAGCAATCACTGCCACGTGCACCAGCAGCGCACCCAGTATTCCTATGTATTCACCCTTTTTTCTTCCGTCCATCATTCTCTCTATTTATTTTCAGGCGGGCGCGTAGCCAGCACCATCTTAAAATGATTCTCGTTTGCGATGTTCAGCACCCGCACTATCTCACGGTAAGGCACCGATTCATCCGCATACAATGCCACATACATTTCAGGTTCCTTCTCCGCACAACTCTGCAGGAAAGGAGTCAGTTCGTCCAATGCCACCGGTTGCTCCTTCTCGTTGCCGAAAGCGGCATAGAAGTTCAAGTCTTTATCGATAACGACTCTTGTCAGCGGTTTGGCGGAAGTCTGCTGCTTGCCTTGCGGCAACAACACTTTTATGGCATTGGGCGACACCACCGTAGAGGTTATCATAAAGAATATCAGCAACAGGAATATGACATCCGTCATGGAAGCCATGCTGAAATTGGGCGATATTCTATTTCTTCTTTTTAATCCCACTTTATTAACGATTAGTGGTTAGTGATTCATGATTAACGTTCTCAGTTGCTTTCCTGCTTTTACGCGGGCTTCATTCTGCCTTTATGTGGGCTCGTTCAACAAGTCCATGAATTCCATCGTGCGAGACTCCATCTTGTTTACCACACGGTCTACCAGCATCACCAGATAGTTGTAGGCAAACATGGCAATGATACCGACAATCAGACCGCCCACCGTAGTAATCATAGCTTCATAGATACCGCCGGAAAGCAGAGTAATATCAATATTTCCGCTGCCCGCATTCGCCATTTCGTAGAATGCGCGCACCATACCGGTCACCGTACCGAGGAATCCGAGCATCGGAGCACCACCGGAGATGGTTGCCATCACCGTCAGTCCCTTTTCCAACTTTGCCACTTCAATGTTACCGACATTCTCAATAGCAGCCTGCACGTCATTGATGGGACGCCCCAAACGGCTGATACCTTTTTCAATCATACGTGCCGAAGGAGTGTTCATCGTGCGGCAGTAGTTGATGGCGGCCTTTATCTCACCGCTATGGATATAGTCCTTTATCCGTTCCATAAACATGGGATCTTCCTTTCCCGCTTTGCGAATCATGTAGTTGCGTTCGAAAAGAATGTAGAAGCAAACCACGGACAGCACCCCTAACACAACCATAATCCAGCCTCCCTTGACAGCCATATCAAGCATTTTCATCTCCTGAGAGTTCACCTCCGTGAGAACAGGATTGGAGGTATCCAGCGAGTCGGCCATATTCATAGCCCCTTGGGCCAACAAGATCATTGCATTCATCAGCGTAGACAATTTTTATATTCCTGAATGGTACGTTCCAACCCCATGTACAACGCATCGCTAATCAACGCATGCCCGATGGAAACTTCGTCCAACCAAGGAATGTTCTTATAGAAATAGTTTAAATTCACAAGACTCAAGTCGTGTCCGGCATTCAGCCCGATACCCAATTTGCGTGCCGTCCTGCCTGCTTCGATAAACGGAGCGATAGCCGCTTCCGGATTCTTCGGATAGCCCGTCGCATACGGCTCGGTATAAAGTTCCACGCGGTCGGCTCCCGCCTTAGCCGCATATTCCACCATTTCGGGGTCGGCAGCCACAAAGACAGAAGTACGGATACCGGCGCTGTTGAACTGATCGAGAACCTCCGTCAAGAATTCGAGGTTCGCCTTCGTGTCCCATCCGGCATTGGACGTAATCTGCGACGGCTCGTCGGGCACCAGCGTCACCTGATGCGGCTTTACTTTCAACACAAGGTCGATAAACTCCGGAGACGGATAACCTTCTATATTGAACTCCGTCCGCAACAAAGGCCGCAAGTCATATACATCCGAACGACGGATATGACGTTCGTCGGGACGCGGATGCACAGTGATACCGTCTGCACCAAAAGATTCACAATCAAGCGCCACTTTCACGACATCGGGCACATTTCCACCGCGCGCATTTCTCAGCGTAGCTACCTTGTTTATGTTTACACTTAATTTAGTCATAGTTCTACGTAATATTTGCCGCAAAAATACAAATATTATCATTAGCAGCCTAATAATCCGAAACGCATTCTCGGTTCTTTTTTGGTTATTTAAAGCAGAAATCCAAGAAAAAATGCCAAATTTGCAACCGAAACCAATGATTAGAGCTTATGAAATTTGTCGTTTTCGGAAACACCTATCAGGCAAAGAAGTCCTTTCACGCCGCCAATCTGTTCCGGTTGTTGAAGCTGCACGGAGCGGAGATTTGCGTGTGCAGGGAGTTCTACCAGTTTTTGATTTCAGAACACATGGAGATCGAAGCCGACCAGCTATTGGACGGTGATGATTTTACCGCCGATATGGTGATCAGTATCGGTGGAGACGGCACATTTCTTAAAGCAGCCCGCAGGGTAGGCAGAAAAGGGATTCCTATCCTTGGCATTAACACGGGGCGTCTGGGATTCCTCGCCGATATTTCTCCCGAAGAGATGGAAGAGACACTGAATGAAATTCATGAAGGACGATACAGCGTGGAAGAGCGAAGCGTATTGCAACTCATCTGTGACGATACCCGCCTGCAGGTTTCTCCGTATGCGCTGAATGAGATTGCCGTGCTCAAACGAGACAGTTCTTCCATGATAGCTATCCATACCGCCATCAACGGGGCATTCCTGAATACCTATCAAGCGGACGGATTGGTGATTGCCACGCCAACCGGCTCCACGGCTTACTCTTTAAGTGTGGGCGGTCCTATCATGGTCCCCCACTCCAACACGGTGGTCATCACTCCCGTAGCCCCGCACAGCCTCAACGTGCGTCCCATCGTTATCTGCGACGATTGGGAGATAACATTGGACGTAGAAAGCCGTAGCCACAACTTCTTAGTTGCCGTGGACGGCAACAGTGAGACTTGCAAAGAGACAACAAGACTCACCATCCGCCGTGCCGATTATAGCGTGAAGGTAGTAAAACGCTTCAACCATATATTTTTCGATACACTTCGCAGCAAAATGATGTGGGGGGCAGACGGGAGACAGACCAACTAATTGCCCGGAGTATACCGTGTCAGTTTATTGCGATAATATTTTGATAATTCACGCCAATGATAAAAAGGAGCGCAATCCGTCTCTATCGGCAGAAGCACTTCTTTTTCGTTCAACAGTACACGCACTAAAACATCGTCATTTCCTGACTTGCGATAAAAGACCAACTGAATATTCGATGCCATCGGAAAATAGCGGTAACATTGCCAATGATCCGCCAATGTCTCCAAATCTTCCGTCACATAACCGCAATCTCCCAGTTCCATCAATACAGCCAACGGCAGCAGGCAACTTTCATGTCCGAAACGCAAGGTAGCACTTGGTTCTTTCTTAACAATACAGCTATCGGCCGTGTCCAATATATTTCGAAGCAAATTAGTTTCTTTATATGGCATCATTCCTTCAGTCAATGGCGTATTCCCTGCCTCCAGATACCATATTACATTCCAACAGCTCCATAACTCATAACACTCTTCCGAAGTGAACAAATCATAAAAATCCAACTCTTTTTCATCCAAGCTTTGCATGTTCATCGCAACAAAAAAGAGATACTGCATCAAGTCATGCGGCCGAACATTCTCCTCCACGTAAGTACTATCCGTAAACAGCACCTTCATTAATCGTTCCGGATGAACATGACGTTGTTTGAATGCTTTAATTAATTCCTGTTTCTCCCGATAGCGCAAGCCGCCCAAATACTTATCATCATAATTCATATAATACATATCATGACGACTGGCATCATTGGATATACGCAATTTCGGATTTAAAGCCTGCAACTGAAGGCACTCGGAGGTCATAGAGAGAATACACCGCACAACATCTGTAGAACGTGCGTCGATTGCAATGTTTTTGGCAAATATTTCCGGGAAATTGCGGTACATACGCTCTGCGATGCCTCGGTGCTGACGAGCGCCTAAGGGGGTAAGTTCGCCCAAACGCCCGTCAGAAAGCTGGAGTACGCGGGCAATCTTCCGCAATACATCCTTTCCCATAGTACTCAACACTTTTGCCGAGTCTGCCTTTTCCAATGGAGTCAGCGCATAAATGTAGTCGTGTTTGTTGATATGAAAGCGGGAACCATGCCGGACATACGTGCTGATATAAAACGGTTTGTATCCCTTTGGAGCAGAAGAATATGTAGTTTGCTCCGGTGCCGGATAAGCCAAGAAATTGGCTCCCGAAAGTTTTTTATCCTGTTGAATCTCCGTGCGAGGGTTCTGTTGTGCATAACCTGAATGCAACAACACAAACAGCCCGCAAAATAGAAGTTTTATCAATTTCATATAATCACCATTTATTGTTATAGTAGACAGTTACTTAAGAGCTCCATATATCATTTCCGCTATCTTTCTCATGCCTTCATCATTTGGATGGGCGATAATGAAATCTTTGGTTACAGTATATGGCTCTCCTTGTAAATTATAGAGGGTATCTCCGACTTTCGGACGTGAATCATACAAGCGGTCTATCCAATCAATCGGAATAAAAGTGATCCCATACATACGCGCAGCGTTGATGATAGCACGTTCTTTCTCATCATCCTTCCAGAAGCAACCAGTAATGACTACTTTCCTTGCTTTTTGCTTACAATATTCCACCAATCGGAGGATACCGGTTTTGAATGCTTCCTTATCTTGTACATTCTCTCCCAAACGGATAACAATCACATCCTTGTTCGTTGCATAAGTGCCAATCAATGAATCAATGCTACAATTCAAGTTACGTTCCCAATACGCAATATTCAGTGGGGTAACAGTTGTGTTAGGACGGTTTTGCGAAAGCATCTTCTCCAATTGATGACAATAGTCATTTTCCTCTTTAGATGCTGCCATTCCCCATTCGGAAAACCATTCAATATCCGCTTTGTACTCGTGACGAGTGATAGAGTTGCCCAAGCAAAGAACACGCAACGGACATTGCTGTGGTGTCTGATTGTCAGAAAATGAAGAAGCAACTTCTTCCAAATAAAGTACACGACTGGAGTATTCGTTTCGTTTCGAGATTTCCACTTTGTGGTTAGCAGGTATTTCCAAGCCGTTGGCATTCAAATAAGCGCCACTGAAAGTTTTACCTTCAAAACTCAAAGGTTCGCTATCAATACGGTTCAGTTCATGTACCTTATAATATTTATCAGGAGCAAGACCTGCCATCTTTACTCGTGGGAGGTGCTGATTACAAAAGTGTTCCGTTTTCCACCAATAGAATACCGCTTTGTCCTTCTCCTGTGAAACATACATCAATGAAGCTGCGCCCAATTTATCGTATGGAGAAAGCAAACGATAAATATCTCCGAATTGCACTACAGGCCGTATCATCTTATACTCAGCAATGGCATTTTTACAGAAAGTCTTTTCCTCCTCCGTCATACTTTCAGGTTGCATTTCCATCCCCAAACGACCGCTCATCGCAACATCAATACGAAATTTCAATGGGACAGAACGTGAAGTCTGATGATTGGGGCTTGCACTTATGTGTGCCCCCATTCCAATAGCCGGAAAGAAATAGGATGTACCCCATTGGATATAAATGCGTTGAAGAGCATCTGTATTGTCACTTGTCCAAAATTCATCGAAATAAGGCAATACCCCGTAATTTACACGTCCGCCACCACTTGCACAGGCCTGCATCGTCAGTTTCGGATAACGTGCGCGA
>CAKUYM010000013.1 GCA_934716785.1 uncultured Bacteroides sp.
TACCATCTTACTGATTATCAGACAAAAAATATTTTATATAAGCAGAACAAAAGGATATTCCCGAAGTCAGGACATAATTAGTAAGAGTCAAAGCGACTGCCACCAAAAGTACTATTTTATATTTCATGTTCAATCAAATATTAAAAGAGTAAAACAATCTGCCGTCTCATTCATAAGAAGCATAAGGGTTCGCTCCCGTCTTTGCCTCGTCATATCCATCATATCCCCAGTTCTGCCACAGTCCTTCCGGGTTGAGGTCGCGTTGAGCTTGAGGAATGGGATAGCGATAATGTTTCAGCCCGATGGTCTGCTTGTTGTATTGAGGATCCTGCGCTACCGTGCTATTTTTGATTGTCTTTACAAGGATGCGCCAACGTACAAGGTCAAGCCAATGCTTCTGTTCATAGACAAATTCCCACGTGCGTTCTTGTTGGATCGCTTTTTGGAAGCCTTCATAATCAAGCCCCTTCTGCAGGTCGTGAACAGAGGCCGCTGTCACAGGAAAACTCCGGAAAGCCCGTCGACGCACTTGGTTGATTGCCTCGTAAGCTTCTACATTGGGAGTGCCGTCGCGTTCATTGATGGCCTCCGCCTTTACGAGCAGTACCTCGGCATAGCGCAAAATGGAACGGTTGACATTCCGATTATTGGCACTTGCCTGCGGATCGCTGGCATCTATGTATTTGCGGAAACGGGGAAGTTTGAAGTGATAGTAAGTCCCGGTCTCCGGATTGTAGAGTGATTCAGCGAAAGAGCCCTCACGACGTTGGTCACCAGCCTCGTAGGAGTCGACTACATCGCGGTTGGCAGGAACCACGTGAGGCAATTCATCAGAAAACCCGCTGGAGAAAGCGCAGTGACAAAGGTGGTTGCCCCCCGTCCCGTCTGCAGCCGAACCGGTTTCATGCTGTGTGGCGAAGATACTCTCTTTTCCATTGCGATTGCCATTGTCCCAATTGGCAAGAAAGTCCTCCTCCAGTTCATAGCCAGTCACGAGATTGGCCGCTTCCACTGCTTGGGCATACTTTTCCTTTCTACCAGCGACATCGAGTGTGGGAGAAACCTGTCCCCACGTCAACAAAACCTTGGAAAGAAGCGCATAAGCAGCACCTTGTGTTGCCCGTCCTTTATCGGCAGAGGAGTAAGAACTGACTACTGGTAGCTTTTCCGCGGCATCACGCAGGTCGGCCACAATCTGCTCATACACTTTGTCAACGGGCTGGCGGGTCACGCCACTTCCTTCTATGTTATGAAGAACAATCGGGAAATCACCCCAAAACTGCACTGCATAGTTTAGATAGTAAGCGCGGAGGAAGCGTGCTTCGCCAATGACGCGTGTTTGTGTAGAGAATGAAATGAGATCATTGTCCCGTACATTATCGATAGCATCGTTGGCAGCAGCGATTCCACGGTTGAGGTCACGCCACATACCAGTAATGTAACTATTGTTTCCATCCCATTTTAGAAGTCCCAGCAGACCTCCACCACCGTTTGGATTCTCTCCTGAAATGGTTGTTTCCGTCACCAAATCAGTCATGTATCCGAAAGCCGTACTTTTGTTGACATTGACTTGGTAAGCGGCATTCACCAATGCAATGGCATCTTCATCGCTTGCCGGAAGGTTACCCTGAGCCAGTACACCGATCGGTGTCTGTTCCAAGGAGTCGCCGCAGGAGGCAAGACTTGCAGCGACAAGAATACTATATATAATCTTTTTCATCTCAATCTACTATTTTCATTTTTAAATTAATAGGAAATATTCACACCAACTGTATAGGTGCGTGCTGTGGGGTAAGCTCCTGTATCAATTCCACTCGCTACTTCCGGATCATATCCCTTGTACCCAGTAAAGGTAAGGAGGTTCTGCCCGCTGACGAACAGACGGAGACGTGGATTCTGTGTTGTACCGATACGGACAGGCAACGTATAACTCAAAGTCACATTCTTCAGGCGCAAATAGGAGGCATCTTCCACAAACCGGCTATCCAGATAGTTGGTATAGTTGTTGGAGGCATGTGCCTTGGGAATCGTGTTGGAGGGATTGGTTTCCGACCAACGGTTCAGCAAAGCCGTAGAGACATTATAGCTGGTACTTGCTGTCTCCAATCGTTGACGCAAGCTGTTATACACCTCGTTCCCATGGCTGCCTTGGAAAGCGGCGAAAAGACTCCAGCGCTTATAATTCAGAGTCATCGAAAAACCGTATGTGAAATCCGGTTGAATAGAACCGAGAATGACACGGTCGTTGTTTTGGTCAATCTCCCCATCGCCATTCTGGTCTACAAACTTGGCATCTCCATATTCCACCTCCGGCTTGGGCGAAGGCGAGGGAACCTTGCTCAAGTCATCGCCTTTCTGCACGACACCGTCGAATTGCCATCCATAAAATGAGCCGAGGGATTCTCCTGTTTTAATAATGGTATACGTATTCTTGATAGAGGCGAGTGAACCGATATTCGTAACCTCATTCTTGTTATGGGCGATGTTGGCGGAGAGATTCCATGACAGGTCTTTGGTATTGATCAGCAATGCATTTACAGCAAACTCCACCCCTCGGTTCTCCACATTACCGACGTTCCGAAGTTGGGAAGAGAATCCGGTAGTCTCCTCCACAGGAATATTGAGTAGCAGGTCGCTTGTCTTCTTGCTGTAATAATCGAATGTGAAGTTAAGCCGCTGTTTCAGGATGCTTAGGTCAAAACCTACATTGTACTGGGTAGTCGACTCCCATTTCAAGTCCGGATTCTCCAGATTGTTGCGTACATAGCCTGTATTGCCGACACCACCGAAGTAGTAGCGCACGGTTCCATAGGTGGAAAGGAAACTGTAGTCGCCGATCTCCTGATTACCTACCGTACCTACACTGGCTCGTAGCTTCAGTTTGTCGATAACCGGATGGTCTTTCAGGAAACGCTCCTCTTCCAAGTTCCAAGCAAGTCCCAACGATGGAAACCATCCCCACTTCTTGTTGACAGCAAAACGGCTGGAACCATCGGCACGCAGTGTTGCTGTCAGGTTGTAGCGTTCGAGCAGCGTATAGTTGACACGTGCCAATACCGAATGGAGGGTTGACTTCGAACCGCCCGATACAGGAGGAACCAACAGAGAACCGGTCTGTAGGCTGTGATAGCCTAATGTCTCATTGGCAAACTTTTCAGCCGAAGCGGTGGTATATTCTATATCTGTAACTTGCGAAGTATATCCACCCAAAACATTGAAAGCATGAACACCGATATTCTTATTCCAGTTCAATGTAGCCTCATATTGGTAAGAGTCGTACCGTTTGTTGCCCACTGTTCCATAGCCCCCCACCGTGATGCCGGCGGCAGAGGTAGACGGTGCGTAATAATTCTGGGTCGTATTCACCAAGTTGGCAGCAGCACTCAATCTCAATGTCAGTTCCGGAATGATACGCCATTGTGCGAAAGCATTGCCCAACAAATTGTTCGTCTTGGCCTCAGAGGTCACCTCGGTCAAGTCGGCAATCGCATTCGGAGTCTGATCTCCCACACGGATATCGCCTACCTCATAAGGATTGGCAAAGTTGTAACTTCCATCGGCATTGTAGATAGGAACTGCCCGAGGAATACGTACCACATATTCAAAAGCATTGCTATTGCCACCCACATAAGAGTTGTAGCTGTCGAAATCGGTAATACCGTTCTGTATCGCCTTACCTGCCGTGATGTTCACCCCGACCGTAAAGTTATTGAAGAGATCCCGTTCCAGATTGACACGTCCCGTGTATCGTTTGAAGCCGGTATTGAGCAAGATACCATCTTGGTCGCTGAAGTTGCCGCTGATAAGATAGCGCGTCTTCTCATCACCGCCACTGATGCTCAACTGATGATTCTGAGTCGCAGCAGTGTGCAAGGCGGCATCCTGCCAATCAGCTCCCGCTCCCCAAGCCGATACGATCTCTTCCGTAAGCCCCGAAGTACTTAGTTGGTTCGGCGTGGCAATTTCCAGATACAAGCGTCCCCAATCATCCGCCCTCATCAGGTCGAGTTTCTTGCGGACAGTCTGCCAACCGATGCTGTATTGATATTCAATGTTATTCTTGCCCTTCTTCCCGCTGCGGGTCGTAATGATAATCACGCCATTCGCTCCACGGCTTCCATAAATGGCGGCAGCCGATACATCCTTCAATACCTCTATGCTCTCTATGTCACTGGGGTTAATGGCAGCCAGCGGATTGAAGTCGGACGTGGCGCGGGTGACTCCCGTGTTAGTGGTTGCATTGTCATTGTATATCAGCATGCCGTCTATTACATAAAGCGGTTCATTCTTGCCTGTAATGGAGTTGCCTCCACGTATGCGCAGACTTGATGATGCACCCGGCAAACCCGAATTTTGCGAGACGTTCAATCCGGATACGGCTCCACCCAGCAGATTGTCGAACGAAGTGGTCACCTGTTTCAAAGACTCTTTGCCTATTGAGGCGATGGATCCTGTCAGTTCTTTCCGCTTTTGGGTGCCATAGCCCACCACAACAACCTCTTGCAGCACATCTGTTGCTTCATTCAATGCAATGACAACCGGTTCGCTGTTATCATACACATCAATCTGTTGTTCGCGATAACCGATGAAGTTCACTTGAAGAGTAGCAGGCAACTCTTTTACTTCAAGTTCGAAATTTCCATCCAAATCGGTTAAAGTACCGGTCTTTTCATTGACCACAGATATGGACGCACTTATTACAGGTTCATTGTTGAGCGCATCCACCACCTTACCACTGATCCGAGTTTGCGCAAAAACTCCTCCTGCCATCCCGCCGACCAGCAAGACAGCCAATAAACGATATATGATTTGCATATTGAATTTCTCTTTTAATTCATACTTGGATTACAATACTCTTTCCGGAGCATATCGTCATCGATCGGTCAACAAATTCCCCTCCAACTGCTTCTGTTCCTTACGAACCGACTTCTCATCCAAGGTCAGGAAGCCGAATCTATGGTTATATTGCTGTCCCTCATTGACAATCCACCGCAGAAAATCGGCAACAGAGGCTTTGTCACTATAAGTAAATCCCACTTTAGACAAGGGAATCAAAGCTACGTCATTGTTTTCCAGCAATTGCAACGTCTCATCCAAATCACCATTATCCAACACATCTCTTTGCTCCTTTTTGATGTCCAGCGGAATCAGACACAGGCGAGGCTTCAGCTTGCGATTTTGAAGGTCGAATATGTAAGCCAGATTATTGAAGGTAATCCCGGTATGGTCCTTATTGATAGCGGTGAGAAGATAAAGGTCGTCGCCCACAATGCGCTTGCCGCGAAACTGAGAAGCCTGATATCCGAAATAGGAAGCGAAGGCATTCGCTCCTGAGACACGACCTATAGCAGAATAAACAGTCAGTCCTTCATACGGGAAAGCCTCCTTGCGATCATTTCCAGCTTTCTGCAAGACATTTTTTTGAAAAAACAAATCTTTCAACCCTCTCTCATCGAGTCGTTTACGAGAGAGCTTCTCGTATAGGGGATTTTCGGTGGTAGTAACGGGAAGCAGCGCATAACGTCCCACATAGGTGATGAACCTCTCATTGTCACCGTCCTGAGTTTCGGAAACAAACTCCAAATCGACCTGTCCCTTATTTCCTTCCACAACCCGAATCTGCACCTCCGGATGTGTCTCTGTATATTTTTTGATCCAAGTGCTCACCAATTCGCTGCCGAACTTGGGAATGGTAACAGTAATCACTTCTTGAGACTTGTCAGCTGCATGTGTAGAAGAAAAAACTGACAGCAAAACTATAATGAATATGTATCTGAAAAAAAACTTTATATTTGTAGTCATAGCGATTATTTTTTAGTGTACGATGGTTATTTAATCTTGATGTGTAGAAGGGACGCATCCCTCCATGATTCATAACTGTGCCTGACGGCACATTCGCATACTGATATGACTACAGACATAAGTTGTCTGCCATTGGGATTGATTTAACTTTCTGCTTCTTTCCATCTCTTTTCCTTTTACCTTAAACTTAATATCCATTATCACCTTTTATGATGTATTAAATTGATGGTGCAAAGATAGATAGTAGCAGAAAGTCGTACAATCCCATATAAACGGCATTTTCACATACCGCATCCGCGGTATTTCTACAATATAGGAAAACGAAGAGACTATTTACAATGTCTCCACTGCCTGCCGAAGTTGTTCCATTGCCTGTTGAAGCACAGCTCTGGGAGTGCCCACATTCATCCGCATGAATCCCTCGCCACCGATACCGAACATTTTGCCGTCATTCAATGCCAGACCGGCCTTGTTTACAAAAAGATCCACCAACCGTTCATGTTCCAATCCCAAGTTGCGGCAATCCATCCATATCAGGAATGATGCCTGCGGGCGCAATGGCTTAATGCCGGGCAAATGCTTCCTACAATAATCCGTTACAAAATCGATATTGCCTTCCACATAGCCGAGCATCTCTCTGCGCCAAGGCTCTCCCTCCCGAAAGGCTGCGATGGTGGCTATGGGAGCAAAAAGTGGAGCCTCATCCAGTTCGTTCGCCTTCAGCCAGCCGAAGAAACGGTGGCGTATATCTCTATCAGGAACAATAGCATAGGAACTGACGATACCGGCGATGTTGAAGGTTTTGGAGGGTGCACCGAAAGTAATGCTGCACATGGCAGCCTTTTCCGAGACCGTAGCAAATGGAATATGCTTGTTGCCCCACAACGCCATATCACAATGAATCTCATCGGAGATGACAAGAATGTGGTGGCGATGACAGAAATCAGCCAGACGGACAAGTGTTTCCTTATCCCATACAACACCGCCCGGATTGTGCGGGTTAGAAAGAAGCAGCATCCGGCACTTCTCGTCAGTCACTGCCTCCAGATTGTCAAAGTCCATGCTATAGGAACCGTCCTCATTCTCATGCAAGGGGTTATATACCACCTCTCGACCATTTGCTTGGGGGATTAGACGGAAAGGATGGTAGACAGGAGGCTGGATAATAATCTTCTCACCTTCTTTCACAAATATATTGATAGCCAGTCCGACTCCCTTCATTATTCCCGGGATGTAAACCAGCCAATCCGGTTCCACCTTCCAGCCGTGGTGGGAGGCAATCCACTCAACGATAGCCGATCGATACTCTTCCGGTTCCACCGTATAGCCGAACAATGAATGTTCCAGTCGCCGACGTAACGCCTCTGTAATAAATGAAGGCGTTTCAAAGTCCATGTCGGCCACCCATAGAGGAAGCAGGTCGGCATTGCCGTAACGCTCCTGCAGAGCGTCCACCTTTAGGGCACCTGTCCCTCGGCGGTTCACAATTTTATCAAAATCATATTTTCCCATAACTTGCTTTTACCTTTAATGATAACTTTTACATGACTACTCACCCAGTGCCTGTACGATATCTTCCAACAGGTCATCCGTATCCTCCAACCCTACGGAAATGCGGATAGTCGTATCCTTCACATCCATATCCCGTCTCTGTGCATCGGTAAACAACCCGAAAATTGTACTTGCCGGATGAATGGCAAGTGTTTTATTGTCAAACAGATTGGTGGCGCGGCGTATCAGTTTCAGACGGTTGATAAAGTCGACACACGCATTCCGGCTTTCGAGGTCTATCGTTATCATGGCACCTGCCGTAGGTCCGAATTGCCTTTGCGCCAACGCATGGTACGGATTATCCTCCAGCCCCACATAATTCACATACCGTATGGCAGGCAAGGTGCAAAGCTGCTTCGCAAGCAAAGCGGCATTGGCAGACTGCACCCGGTAGCGTGCATTCAATGTCTCCAAGCCGATGGTCTGCATATAGGCCACATGCGGGGTCATATAAGCCCCCAAGTTAAGAAGCATCTCCATACGCATACGTTTGCCGAATCCAGGACAGGTTCCGTAATCCAAGACCAATCCGCCAATGGAAGTGGCACCACCGGACAAATATTTGGTGCTGGAAACGATCTCTATGTCCACCCCCAAACTGTGTGAGCTGAATTCCGTGAAAGGGATAAGCGTAGTGTCGGCTATGAGAGGAACGCCCTTTTTTCGGGCGATATGGGAAAGCGCCTGCAAATCTGCCACCTCCATTTGCGGATTGGTAATGATTTCCAGATAGATGCAGCAAGTATCCTCATCCACAGCACTCTCTACAGCTCGGATATCGGTCAGGTCGCACAGCCTGGAAGATACCCCGAAGCGCTGCAATGTGCCGGTAATAAGGGAATAAGTATTGCCGAACAAATGACGTGAGGTAACGATATTCCTTCCGGCAGCTGCTACCGAGAACAGAGTATTGCTGATGGCAGCCATACCAGAGCTAAGGGCTATGACTTCCGTAGCACCGGTGAGTGCCTTCACCTTATTCTCAAAAAAAGTTACCGTAGGGTTCATCACCCGTGAATAGTCCGGAGAGTCTGTCCGTCCGCAGAATGCGTCCGACATGCTGTCGGCATCATCAAACTCATAGGCTGCCGTATGGTAAACAGGCATGCTCAAGGACTCATAAGCATCCTGACGTTGAAACTGGGTATGAATAGCCTGGGTCTGTTTTTTCATCGTTTTTTTCGTTATCGTACATATAATATTATGAATTTCCATAAAACGGGACAAATATAGATATAAAATTCAATCCAAGTAATAGGCGTAGACAAAATGTTTACAATGCATGCATTATTTAGAATAATATTCTATAAGCCAAAGGCATAAATATCCATCACCGGATGATTATTCTTTAAGAAAGGCCTAATACAGTGTTATTTTCTATTTCTGCCAATATATATTGGGCAAATTGTTCGCCTATTGTAATTTTGCCGCCATCAATCCACAGTAAAAATCATCCACAGGAATAGAGGACAGCAATGAATACCGATCTAACATTTATAATCGCAGACAATCAGGATATAACCAGAAGAGGAATGCATGGATATATTTCTGACCTATTCGGAGAATGCCGTACCGAGGACGTGATGGACAAACTGCAGCTTGTCCAAATCTTGACAAAATATAATGAAGGAATTGTCATTCTTGATTATACACTGTTCGACATGAATGGCATAGAAGAGTTGCTCATTATAGAAAAACGCTTTCCGGACGCCCGCTGGCTATTATTCTCAAATGAACTGAGTGAGGACTTTATCCGGAGACTGAGTATAGAAAAGAATATAGGTATGGTTCTTAAGGAGAACTCCGGTGAGGAAATCCGCTCCGCATTGAGATGTATGGCTCATGGAGAGTGCTTTCTTTGTCATCAGATAACCAGCCTGCTGATAAGTAAACCCAACAAACCGGAAACGCATTCTATCCTCACCGCCACGGAAATAGATGTCCTCAGACTGATAGCCCGCGGCAAATCCGTTAAGGAAATAGCTTTGGAGAGGACTTCAAGCATTCATACCATAGTTACCCACAAGAAAAATATATTCAGGAAGTTGGGGGTAAACAATGTGTATGAAGCGACAAAATACGCCTTACGCGCAGGCTTGGTAGAGATGGTGGAGTATTATATATAATACCCCTAATCATAGAGACATCAAACCAAATAAGGACAACCGTCAAGTTGGCAATTTTCGTTTAGGATACGGAACAACAAGCACGAATATCATACAAATCAAGCCGGCATAGATTGTCCAGCCCGCCATTTCCTTGAGAGCGGAGAGTGTGGCTTGCACCTGAATCCGTCCTTTGGTGGATATGGCAGCCATATTACGGGCTTCCGTCTCACTTTTCCCCTGATACTTCATTCCTCTGACCGTGCCGAGGAAAGAGGCGGAAGCATCGGGATTCAACATATCTACATTCTGGGCGTAGCGGGTGATGTAGTGCTGCTGCCGTTCTTGGAAAACGTTCGAATAGATCGCTCCCCCGATGCTCGGACCAAGTACCATACGGACGGTAAGCATGATGCATACCCAAGTGGAAAGGTACTTGAAGGGCATGCGCTGATTGGCATAAGCAGCCGTCAGGGCATAGAGAATCATCATGCCGGTGGCACGGATAATGACCGCATACTTCAAGCGCTCATACATCCCCGCCGTCTGCACTTCAAAATACATGAAGACGGCCGACAAGGAGAGGAAGAAGAAGCCAAGGGCAAAAAGATATTTGAAGTGCAGTCCCTTGCCGCCCAGTATCATGCCTATCGCGGCACCGATGGCATAGCCCACCATGCACCAGTTGCCCAACGAGGCATTCTGCAGATTGTCGAGATGCATCCCCACACCGGCAAATACATTGACAAACATGGCACTGGAGTTGACAATCATCAGCAGCAGATAGAGCAAGGCTCCCATGCGGATGGTGTGCAACTTGAATGCATCCAGCAAGACGTAGGGCGACCGGCGGGTGACGTCCATATAAAGGAATATCCCGGCAAAAAGGATGCACACGGCAGTTGCCCAACGGATGGAGTTGTCGTCATACCAGTCGAGCACCTTGCCATACACCAGCACATAAGTGAGGCACGTCAGCGAGATGCAAAACGCGGTAACATTGCCGAACTTGCGGAAATTGATGGGAAAACGCCCCGGAAATTTATAATTGGGCATGGTGATAAATATGATAAGGATAGATATCAGCAGAATCCCCATCATGAAGTAGTACACGTATTTCCAATCATATTCAAAGGACAGCCAAGCCGTCAGTGCCGTGCCCGACTGCCCTAAGATCATAAAAAACAGATAAACACCCGGCTGGCTCACACATCTCTCGATGTCCAGCTTATCCCAACCGGCAGCGTCTCCCGGCTCCAGACCGGGGGTTATATTACGGGTGGCTTCCATGCCACCGGCATACCATATTAATGTAAACAGGTTGACCATCATCAGCACCATGCGCAAAAAGCCGGTCAGCAGGCTGCAAAGCGCCAACAGGAAAATGCTGTCGGTCTTGGCACAGATATAGCTGAATATATACATGAAGGCGAACCCTACAATGCACATCATCTTCTCCCGGCGTACACATACCAGCCGATAGAGGAACGGGGCAAACGCCGCCATGCCGATGGAGGTCACAAAGTTGGCAAACTGGAGGTGCTCGGAAATAATGCCGAGCCCGCTCATCATCTCGGTGCTGTTCACCGAATACACTCCGCCCACCGTAAGAATCGGCAGGAAGAAAAACAGCAGGATGATAATGCCCAACGGCTTGGGCATCCAGTCATAAAAAGGATAATTCTTAGGAAATGAAGGCATCGAATCAGTCATTTAGAGTTTAGCTTTTACCACCACCATCATGCCTGCCGCAAGCCGTTCGTTATCTTCTTTAGACAGATCCGTGAAGTCAATGCGCACAGGGATGCGCTGCTGTATCTTCACGAAGTTGCCCGCCGAATTGTCCGTAGGCACCAACGAATACTTGGAGCCGGTTGCCCCTGAGATGGATGTCACCTTTCCCGTGAACTCCTTGCCGCTGATGGCATCTACCGTAACAGACACCTCCTGTCCGATATGCAGATTCTCGATCTGCGTCTCCTTATAGTTCGCCACAATCCACTTCTGAGTATCGGGAAGAATATACGTAATCGTCTGCCCTGCCGAAATGAACTGCCCTTCCTCCAACGCCCGACGACCGAGCTTACCGTCGCAAGGAGCTACCACAACGGTATAAGAGAGGTTCAGACGTGCCATTTCGAGCGCTGCCGTTGCCCGTTGGATAGCGGCTTCGGTACTCACACGGCGGTAAGACACCTCATCCACGCCGGAGAGGGCAGCCTTCTTCTGTCTCTGCACCGCTTCCAGTTTCTTGCGTGTAGCCTCATAATCCGTCACAATCTGTTCGAGCTGGATGGGAGTCGCCGCATTCCGCTTCACCAGATTCTCATATCGTTTCCGGTCTTTCTCCAGTTTGGCAAGGCGCACCTCAATCTCGGCAATGGAGGCATCATACACGGATGCAGTCGTCTGCGTGGTATTCAACGTGGCATTAATCACCGTAGCACCTGCCTGAGCATCTTTCAGTGCGGCTTCGGCCTCCATTACGCGGATTTTATATTCGCGGTCGTCGAGCACCATCAGGGTATCCCCTTTATGCACCTCCTGATGTTCGGTGAAATATATCTTGTCGATATATCCGGATGCACGCAAGTTGATAGGCGACACATATTGCTCTATCTGCGCGTCATTGCTGGTTTCCGTCCGGCTATAACTCAGGAAAAGGCAAACCACCTCGATTACTCCCCACACAATAATAGCCACGCCCAAAAAGCTGACTGCAATCTGCCAACGGCGAAGTTTCTTCATTTTCTTCGCTTGCTCCTGATGAGTAGCGGAAGGAATATTGTTTTCCATTGTTTCCATACTTTATATGATTCGTTTTTTATGATTCGATTTTTTAGTTGCGTATTATGTGTATTATACGTATTACGCGTATTATTTGATTAATGATTCTATCTGACCGGTCAGTTTGAGCAGCATCAGGTTGGTGATCCGATAACTATAATGTGCATTGATATAATTGTTCTGCGCTTCGCTCATCCGCATCTCGTCTTGCAGCACCTCGGTCATCGAGGCGATGCCTTCCCGATAGCGGTCGGAAGTGACGGTGTACACGTCTTCCGCCAACAGATAGTTATCTTTCTGCTTTTTAAAGTTGCGCTGATTGTTCATCAAGTCGTTCACCGCATTCAAGTATTGGGTCTGAAGATTCTTCCGGGCGTCTTCCCATGCCAGTTTTTTGTTTTCGATGTCAATCATCGCCTTCCTTATTTTATAGGTCTTGTCCAGTCCGTCGAAAATAGGGACACGCAAAGTCAGTCCCAAGCCGTAGGAACGGAACCAGTGGTTGGGCGGTCCGGAGTGAAACCAGTGATAGCCCTTATCGGTATAAGCCGCATACCGCCAGTTGCCCGTCAAGCTGAGGGAAGGGATATATCCGTTGCTCACCATGCGCTTCTGCCGCTCCGCCAGTTTCACCTGCGACTGTGTCAGTTGAAGTTCGTAAAGATTCTCCGACAGACCGGTCAGAGCCACCGTCGTGATGCTGTCTGTATTTACCGGTGTCAGGGCGATTTCTTTTTCAGCGGGATAGTCCATGACGTACTTCAGCATATTGAGTTGCTGCTTCATCATCGCCTGCGCATTGTCATACTGCACCTCCAGATTTTCCAGATTGATATTCACCCTTTTCAGGTCTACCTCCATCGACATTCCGTTGTCGAAGAAAGCCTGGGTAATGTCACGCAGTTCCTTCAAGCGGTTGATATTCGCCTTTATCAGCACTATCTGCTCGGCAGTGACCTGTCCGAGATAGTACATCTTACTGATTTGCAGGATGATGTCCTCACGCGCCTTGCCGTAGGACAAGCGGCTGTTCTCCTCCATGATTTTGGCGATGGACATGGAAGTGTACAAAGTCTGATTGAAAAGCGGCATCTGCATTTCCAGTCCGGCTACGGCAGAGTGCTGCAATGTATGGGTGATATTGTAAGGAACGCCGTAAGACGAGCCGTCCGTCACAGATACCGGCGGATCGAAGTTATTGTTATAAGCAGCCACGGCATTGATCTGCGGCAACAGTCTCGCCCGATTTTCCGAAACACCGTATTTGCTCTTCTGCATCTCCTTGCGCTTGCTCTCCAACGACAGGTTGTTATCTATACCTATCCGCAGGCAATCCTCCAATGTAAGGGTCTCTACCCCCTGTGCTTTTCCATTCGCGACAAACAAACTGAAAAAAGAAAAAATAAACAGTAGCCTCTTCATAAATATGTGTTCTATAATCGGCTGCAAATTTAGCAGGTTACGACACACGAAGAGTATCCATATACAGACTCATTCTATTCATATTTTCCTTTTTTCCAATGAAGATCCAAGACTCTATAAAGCCTCAATTTCCATGCTACAATTCTCAAAGCATTCTCATCGCAATGAGAATATTTTCTCACCGTGATGAGAAAAAATACTCATCGTGATGAGAAAATAGTTCCATCGCGATGAGAATAAATTCCCATACCTATGAGTATTTTCACGTTCTTACGACCAGTCATATTTGTCTACATAACCATCGAATGCAGGCTTTGCACTAATCCCGTATTGCCGGAAAATATCAGCTATCTGCTCCTGCTCGATCGGATGCAGCAACCGTTCCTTATTCAAGATACGATAGTACATGCTGCGCCCCATCAACGAATATATCTCCTTACGAATGGCAACAGCCGTGGCGTGTGGAATATCATCCAGCAAATGGCTCATCCCAAAAGCAAAGTGCGTGGTTTCATTTAATTTAAAGTAATCGCACTCAGCCTCTTTCCCGGCTACGTATTGCGGGTTCACTATCGTATAGTAAGGGAGTTTTTGCGAAACGCTAAGTGCGACCTGATAACGGAGACAATTGCCACGGCGAGGACATTTATTGTGGGCGCAATACAAGAAACTTTTAGGCACATTGCTGTAACTGTTTTTTTTGTTCATATAGTATGTGTTTTTATAAATGGTAATGCATCAAAGGTAATGAAAAAACAAAATGCTACAAATAATCAGGATAGCCGGCACAAAATAAAAACAACATTTATAAACGTAGCCGATTACACATTTGTTCACACCCGTTGCTTAAAATAAGATAAAACAAGAGAAACGAATGCATAAATATGTATATTTATATACAGGTATGCGTACTTTTGCAGCGCAAGTTTGAATAATTTACAACAGAGAGAAACAAAATAATAATAAAGATAGAGAAAATGCTCATTTTTCATAAAATATAGAGTTATTCTCTTACAAATACACATATTTTGCAAGAAATATGCCCTATTTACTCAAAACACAAAGATGCAACATCTTCATATATCTTTAATAATTAGACTATTTTTTCTCCTTTACTGATTCAAAAAACGACATATATAACAAGAAAAAAGCCATACTGACAAAATATGGGTCATGACTTTCGATTGGTTTGTTTTCGGGATTTTTTTGAAAAAAGTTATTAAAAACGAAAGAACGAATAATAAGAAACATATTAGAGTATTTTTTAAATTATGACAGAACCGATTGTTCGAATAGAACATTTGTCCCACCGGTACAGCGTCCAATGGGCCATTCGCGATATCAACATCGAAATCAGCAAAAATGGCGTGTACGGTCTTTTAGGCTCAAACGGAGCCGGTAAATCCACCACTATGAATATCATGTGTGGTGTATTGAACCAAACAGAAGGAGAAGTTTACTTGAACGGAATCAACTTACGTGAGAATCCGGTAGAAGCCAAAAAGAACATTGGTTTCCTTCCGCAAACTCCGCCATTGTATCCCGAGGCAACTGTGGACGAATACCTTACTTACTGCGCGCAGCTCCGCCAAGTGGAAAAATCACGCATCCGTGACATGGTGGAAACAGCCAAGCAGAAATGCGGCATCGCCCACTTCAGCAAACGACTCATCAGCGCACTTTCAGGAGGTTACCAGCAGCGCGTAGGCATCGCCCAAGCCATTGTGCACAACCCGCGTTTCGTTGTGCTGGACGAACCGACCAACGGACTTGACCCCAACCAAATTATCGAAATCAGACAACTCATCAAAGAAATAGCAGCCGACCGCGCCGTAATGCTCTCCACACACATCCTCTCGGAGGTGCAAGCCGTATGCGACGAGATCAAAATGATAGAGCACGGCAACGTGGTATTCTCAGGAACAATTCAGGAATTCAACAACTATGTCACTCCAAGCACCTTTATCGCCGTATTGGAAAATCCGCCTGCCATCGAGGTGTTGCGCCAGATTCCGGGCATCACGGAGGTGGAACATATCACTTCTACCCGTTTCCGTCTTCACTTTGCCGACACTGACGCCAATATGGTGGAACGCATGGCCGAGCTGAGTGTACAAAACGGATGGAAAGCAAGCGAGATTATCCCCGAGCACGATTCACTGGACATCGTTTTTGCGCAGTTATCGGGCAAAAAGGCGAAACAGCAATCATAAAACAACGAATAAATCACATCCGAACGAATTTTATCACAAGAATATCTCTGGCATATATTGTATATTAAGATATGAAAACAACACTTCGAATAGCTGCCGCAGAACTCAGATACCTGTTCTGCTCACCGGTGGCATGGCTTATATTAGTCATCTTTTCAGTGCAAGTAGGCATCACCTTTACCGATGCTTTCATGCGCCAAGCACAAGGAATAGCGATGGGGTACAGTTTGTGGCAAGCCACCAGCTCCATCTTCACAGGATGGAGAGGTATATTCCCCACTTATCTGCCCAACCTCTATCTTTATATACCTCTGCTCACCATGGCGCTTATGAGCCGTGAATACAGCAGCGGTTCCATCAAATTGCTTTTCTCGTCACCTATCAACGACAGGCAGATTATTTTGGGCAAGTATCTTTCAGTATTGATTTATAACTTGGTGCTGATTCTCCCCCTGCTCATCATCACCGTATTCTGCGGGTTCACTATCAAGGATGCAGACGTGCCGTTGATTCTGACAGGTGTCTTGGGTATCTACCTGCTTATTTCCGCCTATGCCGCCATCGGCCTCTTCATGTCGAGCATCACGCAATATCAGGTAGTGGCAGCCGTAGGTACACTCATCGTGCTGGCAGCCCTCAACTATGTGGGAGCTGTGGGACGTGATTATGAATTGGTGCGCGACATCACCTATTGGCTCTCCATTTCAGGACGTGCCCACCAGTTTATAGATGGTATGATATGCAGCGAGGACGTGCTTTACTTCCTCATCGTGATAGCTTTGTTTATCACTCTTTCCATTGAAAGACTCCACACCCGCCACAAAAAGAACACCCCCGCCAAGACTTGGGGCATGTATGCGGGCACCATCGTAGCAGCCCTGTTCTTTGGATATATCTCTTCATTGCCTGTCTGCAAGTTCTATTATGACGCTACCGCAGTCAAATCGAACACACTGACACAAGAAAGCCAAGACATCATGAAGAAGATAGACGGCGACTTGAAGATCACGACTTACGTCAACCTGCTCGACCGTGACGTGTACTCCGGACTGCCGCGTATGCGCAACGAAGACCAAGAGAGATTTGAACGCTACATCCGTTTCAAACCGGACATCAAGATGGAGTATGTGTATTATTGGGACCAATCCACCAACCCGTCGAGCAGCGAGCAGTTCTTCCCCGAAGGGCTGAGCCTGCAAGAGAAGGCTCAGCGCATGGCGAAGACCATGAATATCAACTACAACATGTTCCTCACGCCCGACAAGATGAAGGAGGTGCTGGACCTGACTCCCGAAGGACACCGTTTCATCCGACTGATAGAGAGAGGAAACGGACAGAAGTCTTACCTCCGCCTGTATGACGACAATCAGAAATTCCCGTCGGAGACTGAAATCTCGGCTGCGTTGAAACGCTTTGTCGTAAAATCACCAAAGGTGGCTTTCCTCACCGGACATGGCATGCGTGACATCAAGAGTACGGGCGACCGCGGCTACAGCCGGTTTGCACAAGATATTTATTTCCGCTACTCACTGGAGAATCAGGGATTCGATGTAGATACTTGCTCACTTGCCGCCGGTGACATTCCGGAAGACATAGACATCGTGGTGCTTGCCGACCTGCGCAGCCCGTTGTCTGAGGTAGAAAGCCAACACTTGGAGAACTACATCAACCGTGGAGGCAACCTGTTCATCTTGGGAGATGTGCGCCGTCAGGAGGCGATGAACTCCATTGTGGGACAGTTCGGCGTTTCCTTCTGCCCCGGCACATTGGTTTCTGACGTGAGAGAGGACAGTTCCGAGAATCCCTCACTGCTTATCGCGCATATCACCAAGGAGGCTGCCGATAACTTCAAGACTTACGAACGTCCGAGAGAATACGGACAGATTGTGACTATGCCCGAGGCTGCGGGATTGCAGTTTGACGCATCCAAAGGCTTCCAGATGATTCCTATCCTAAGCAGTGACAGTACTTACTGGAACGAACTGCAGACCACCAACTTCGTAGACAGCATCCCCGTCTGCAACGAGGCGAGCGGAGAAGTGAAAAAGGCCTACACCACTGCCATGGCTCTGCACCGCCAGATAAACGGCAAAGACCAACGCATCGTTATCACGGGTGATGCCGACTGCGTGAGCAATGGTGAATTCGGACGCAGCCACGGAGGATACAGTTCTACCAACTTCACTGTCGTGGTAGGCACGTTCCGCTGGCTCTCTTACGATGAATATCCGCTGAACACAGAACGTCCGAGAGCTGAGGATACTGACTTGAACATTACCAAGAACACCTTCAAGTGGGTGAGATATGGTTTCTACATTGTTTACCCGCTGTTGCTGGTAATCATCGGAGTGACAATCCGTATCCGCAGAAAGAGAAACTAAAACCAGAACACACTAAAACGTATATATCCAATATGGAAGAACCAATTGTAAGAGTAGAACACCTTTCGCACCGTTATAGTGTGGATTGGGCGATTCGCGATATCAACTTTGAGGTAAAGAATAAAGGAATTTTCGGTCTGTCGGGTTCCAACGGAGCCGGAAAGTCCACCACCATGAATATTATTTGTGGCGTACTGAACCAAACCGAAGGAAATGTCTACATCAACGGCATCAACCTGCGCGAAAATCCGGTAGAAGCGAAGAAGTTTATCGGTTTCCTGCCGCAACGTCCGCCGTTGTATCCCGATTTGAGCGTGGAAGAGTATCTGACCTATTGCGCCAACTTGCGCTTAATGAACGAGGCAGATATTCCGCAGGCTGTAGAACGCGCCATGGAGCGTTGCAGCATCACTCACTTCCGCGAACGCCTGCTGCGCAACCTCTCCGGAGGATACCAGCAACGTGTGGGCATTGCGCAAGCCATCGTGCACCAGCCCAAATTTGTGGTACTGGACGAACCGACCAACGGACTTGACCCCAACCAGATTGTGGAAATACGCAACCTGATTAAAGAGATTGCCACAGACCACGCCGTGATGCTCTCCACCCACATCCTGCCGGAAGTGGAAGCTACTTGCGACGAAATACGCATGGTGGAGAACGGACATATCGTATTCTCCGGTACCATCGACGATTTCAACAACTACGTGGCTCCTACTTCGTTCAAACTTGCCTTAGAAAAAGAGGTGAATCCGGAAGAGCTGAAAACCGCAGGCGCTACGGCAGTAGAAGCCTTGGGCGACAACAGCTACCGCATCCATTACGATGCGTCCAACAAGGACATCACCGAGAAGTTCATCGCAATGGACGTTGAACGGCACTGGGGACTGAAAGAGATACGCATCGAGCGTCTCTCTCTGAACGAGATATTCGCACGTCTCTCCGGCAAAGTAAAAGCCGAAGGGCAATCCAATCAATCAAACTCTTGAAAGCAATAAAATCATTATGAAGACAACATGGAAAATAGCCTCGGCTGAGCTGAAGAGTCTTTTCAGCTCGCCTATCGCATGGCTGATTCTTATCATATTCACTTTCCAGGCAGGACTGGCCATGAGTGACAATATCAGCGATGAAATTCGGCATATCGCACTCTACGGGCACGGCTACCACCTGACCGGTTCCATTCTGACACGCGACGGCGGCAGTGTATTCTCGGAGATGCTGAACAACCTTTATCTCTACATCCCGCTGCTCACCATGGGACTGATGAGTAAGGAATATAGCAGCGGCTCCATCAAACTGCTGTATTCATCGCCCATTACCAACGCTCAGATTATATTCGGCAAATACATCTCAATGCTGGCTTATTCGGCTGTGCTCATGCTCATTCTTTTGGTGTTCATCTTCTTTGGTGCCGCCACTATCGATAATTTTGACTATGCACACGCATTCACCGCTTTGCTGGGTATATTCCTGCTCACCTGCGCTTACGCCGCCATCGGTTTGTTCATGTCCACCATCACCGCCTATCAGGTAGTGGCCGCTGTGGGCACGCTCACCATCCTGGCACTGCTCAACTACGTGCAGAGAGTGGGACAGGATTATGACTTTATACGCGACATCACCTATTGGCTGTCATTGTCCGGACGCTCCAGACAATTCCTCGAAGGTATGATTTGCAGTGGAGACATCCTCTACTTCATCATTGTCATCGGGCTGTTCCTCAGCCTTTCCATTCTCAAGTTGCGTTTCGACCGCACCATCGTACACAGTGCCTGCAAAATCGGCATCTACGGATGTGTGGTAATAGCCACACTCGCGCTGGGATACATCACCTCCCGCCCCACGATGATCGTTTATCATGACTCCACCGCCACCAAGTCGAACACACTGACACCTCCCAGCCAGGAGGTTGTGAAACTGCTCGACGGCGACCTCTCCATCACTACTTACGTGAACCTTCTTGACGAGAACTACAGCACCGGATTGCCTTCACAGCGCAACTGGGACATGATGCAGTTCAATCAGTATATCCGCTTCAAACCGGAAACGAAGATGCGCTACGTGTACTACTGGCACCACACCAGCAACCCGTCGCTCTATGCCAACAATCCCAACGCAACAGACGAGGAGATTGCCAAGAAATTGTGCGAGGCACACGACCTCGATTACGATATGTTCATGACCGACAAAGAGATTGAGAAGATAATCGACCTGAGTGACGAAGACTGGCATTTTGTACGTATCATCGAGTCAGCCAACGGAAAGACAGCTCGTCTGCGTATCTACAATGACAACCAACGCTCGCCGAGCGAAACGGAAATTACCGCCGCCTTGAAGCAGATGGTGATGAAAACCCCGAAAGTAGCCTTCCTGACAGGCCACGGTGAACGTGACATCTATAAAGGCGGTGACCGCGAATTCGGTGCTTTCGCCATCAACCTCACTTTCCGCCAGGCATTGGTGAACCAAGGATACAAGGTTATCGTAGTGAACCCCGACGAAGAGGAGATCCCGGAAGATGTGGACATCATCGTGTTGGCCGATCCGCGTAGCGCTTATAACGAGACAGCGACCGAGCGTTTCAATAAATTTATAGCCAAAGGGGGCAACGCACTCATCATGGGTGATGTGGCTCACCAGTCTTTCATCAACCCGTTGGTAGCACCGTTGGGCATCTCTTTCGACCAAGGTATCTTGGTGCAGCCGTCGCCCAACTACCCCGCCAACATGCTGATTCTCGACCCCACAGAAAGTGCCATGAAGAGAAGCAGAGGCTATTATACTCAATACCGCTGGGGCAGAAAATTCATCTTCCAAGGAGCTGTGGGTATCACACAGAACGAAAATGTGGCAGCATTCAACGACAGCATTCTGTTTGCCACTCCGTCCAAAGGAGCTTGGAACGAGTTGCAGACTACCGACTTCATCGACGACAAACCGACGATCGATCCTGCAACAGAGAAAGAAGATTCCATTCCCGTTGCTATACGCCTCACACGCAAAGTGGGAGAAAAGGAACAGCGCATCCTCGTGTTCGGTGATGCCGACTGTATCGGAAACGGAGAGCTGACTTCCAGCCGCTTGGATCTGCAAGGAGGCAACTTCGCCATCATCACCGAATCTTTCAGTGACCTGTCGTATGGCGAACTGCCGGTAGACACAAGCCGTCCGCGCCCGAAAGACGACACGCTGCGCATCGACCAAGGTGCCAATATTTGGGTGAAGGTATTCTTCATGGGAGTCTTCCCCGGCAGCTTGCTCATCGCCTACCTCATCCTGTGGTGGAAACGGAGAAGGAAATAAGTAAGATTAATATTGTTTTTTTAACGAGGGGAACAGAGAAAGGATAACATCACAAATACAAATTTCATATTCCCCTCCTATAGAGAGTTATTGTTTAATTAGTTTTTTTGTTTTATGAGAAACAAACGGAAAATTCTGGTACGATGCTTATTGGCCGGAATGCTGCTTACAGCCGCTTCGCCCGCTGTATGGGCTGCGAACGAAGGCACAGCCGCACATCCCGCACCGCAAGCATCGAACGTACGAACAATCACCGGACGGGTGATTGATGCAGACGGGCACACGTTACCGGGGGCTACCATCTTACTGAAGGGTGCCACCAAAGGAGTAATCAGCGACATGGACGGTAAATTCTTTATCGACGTGCCCGACAAGGACGTAACCTTGCAAATTTCATACATCGGTATGGAAACGCAAGAAGTTAAAGTCCCGAAGAACAAGAAAGAGGTGACTATCACCTTGAAAGAGAACACTCATGAAATTAACGAAGTGGTGGTGACCGGATATGCCAACTTGAAAAAGGAGAGCTTCACCGGAAACGCAGTAACCATCAAGAAAGACGAACTGCAAAAGGTATCACAAAGCAATGTGATTGCCGCTATCCAGGCATTCGATCCTTCTTTCCGTATCGCCGAGAACAGTGCATGGGGTTCGGACCCGAACTCACTGCCTGAGGTATATATCCGTGGTAAGTCCGGTATCGGTATCAAGGAACTGGATGTGGACGTGACATCCAAGTCTTCTTTGAAAAACAATCCGAACTTGCCGACATTCATCATGGATGGTTTTGAAATCAGCGTAACCAAGCTTTACGATATGGACCCCTCGCGCATCGAGAGCGTCACTATCCTGAAGGATGCCGCTGCCACTGCCATTTATGGTTCGAGAGCTGCCAACGGTGTGGTTGTCATCACTACCGTCACTCCCAAGCCGGGAAAACTGAATGTGTCTTACAGTCTGACCGGTGAAGTGGAAATGCCCGACTTGAGCGACTACCACCTGCTCAATGCCAGAGAAAAACTGGAAGCCGAACGCATAGCCGGAGCTTTCGACGCATCCATCATGAACACCAGCAACCAGACTGAACTGGACAAGCTGTACTATCAGAAGCTCTACAACGTGCAGAACGGCGTAGATACTTACTGGCTGAGCCAGCCCCTCCGCACTTCGCTCAACACCAACCACAGTCTTTACATCGACGGAGGTTCGGACCAGTTGCGCTTTGGCGTGGAGCTGAACCTGAACAACGACAAAGGTGTAATGAAAGGATCCGAACGTAACGTTTGGGGAGCAGGTGCCTACATCCAATATACAATCAACAAGTTGGTGGTACGCAACCACTTCACCTACGACGTGAACCGTTCTAAGGAATCTCCTTACGGCACATTCTCCGACTACACCAAGCAGTTGCCTTACGATGTATTCAAGGATGATAACGGAAAGTATCTTGAGAAATTGCCGACTTGGGGTAACAAGTTCTTCTCCGAGCAATACAACCCGCTTTACGAATCGACCTTGGGCAACTACAGCCGCTCGTCTTACGAACAAATCGTGAACAACCTGAGCTTGCAATGGAACTTCACTCACTACTTGCTGTTGAAGAGTACATTGGGCTTGACTCGTCAGTTCAACAAGTCGGAAAGTTTTATCGACCCGGCTTCGCAGAAGAACAGCACGCTGGCAACTGCAACCAATCTGACTTCCGGTGAGCTCAGTACTTCATCCGGGGATTTCTTCACATTGGACTGGCAGGCATCATTGGCATACAACCGTTTTATCAAAGAGCACAACATCAATGCTTCTATCGGTATCAACGTGATGGAAACAAAGAGCAACGGACTGAGCAGCCACTACCAGGGATTCCCTTCAGGCAACCTGAGCTCTCCCAACTATGCAGAACGTATCGTGAACAAGCCGACCAGTTCCGAAGAACACTCACGATTGATGGGTCTCATCGGTTTGATCAACTACAGCTTCCAGAACATATACCTGTTTGATGCCAGTATCCGTATGGATGGTTCTTCCAAATTCGGTTCAGAAAAGAAGTATGCTCCCTTCTGGAGCTTCGGTGCCGGTTTGAACATCCACAACTACAAGTTCATGCAGGACTTCGACAAGATAGACTTACTGAAGGTACGTGCCAGCTACGGACAGGTCGGTAAGGTGAACTTCGCTTCATACGATGCAAAGACGACCTATCGTCTCATCTCCGACCAATGGTATAAGACCGGATACGGAGCTACCCTCTACGCACTGGGTAACAAGAACCTGAAATGGGAAACGACCAACACACTGGATGTCGGTATGGAATTGAGCCTGCTGAGACGTCTGTTCTACTTCCGCGGCAGTTACTACGTCAAACGCACCGTAGACTGTATCAACTCCGTAACCATCCCGAGCCACACGGGTTTCACCACTTATATGGACAACATCGGTGAGATTGAGAACAAAGGATTCGAGTTGGATGTACAGAGCAACTTCATCCGCACCAAAGATTGGAATGTGACCGTGTTCGGCAACTTGGCTCACAACGACAATAAGATCCTGAAGATTGCCGAAAGCTTGAAATCATACAACGACCGTGTAGACCAAGCATTGAACAGTCCCTACTCTACCGGAGTGGTAAAATCAAAGAGCTACCGTAAGTATCAGGAAGGCATTTCACAGTCGGCTATCTGGGCGATGAAGTCTTTGGGTATCGACCCTGCCAGCGGTCAGGAAATCTATCTGAACCCTGACGGTACGGTCACCAAACACTGGGATTCGGCCAATCAGGTAATGGTAGGTGACGAAGAACCTGCCATCCAAGGTAGCTTCGGTCTGAACGTCACTTGGAAACGCTTCAGCCTCTATACTACTTTCATGTACGAATGCGGCGGACAACGCTACAACCAGACATTGGCGGACAAGGTGGAAGGTGTGGACATCCTGCGCGAGAACGTAGACTCACGCGTGCTCTCCGGACGTTGGAAAGCAGCCGGCGACTTGGCTCCTTACAAGGCCATACAGGTGAAGCCGAGTACAAGCGTCACTGTCACCAAAGCTACTTCACGCTTTGTGCAGGATTACAACTGGATGAATCTCAATTCTATCACACTGGAGTATGACTTCGAGCCTCAACTAATCAAATCTCTCGGTCTCAACATGCTCCGTTTGGGCATCGGTGCCAATGACTTGGCTCGCTGGTCCAGCGTCAAGCAAGAGAGAGGATTGAGCTATCCCTACTCCAAGACCATCAATTTTTCACTTAAAGCAAGCTTCTAATCCGAGAAATTATGAACAATACATTAAAATATAAACTCATCGCGGCCGCTGTAGCACTGATAGGATTCACCTCCTGCAACAGTTGGCTCGACTTGGAGCCAAGTGATACGACAACGGATACCGAACTGTTTGGCACCGGAAAAGGCTATCGCATTGCTCTGAACGGTATATACGCACAAATGTCAGATCCCGCACTCTACGGTCAGGAGTTAAGTTGGGGTATGGTTGATGTGGCTGCACAGCAATATAAAGCTTCTCAACTGAGAGGTTCTACAGGTTACCAATATGTGGCTTACTACTACCGCTATACGGACGATCTGTATGTAAAGCCTGTCTTCCAGCAGATCTGGTCGAATATGTATAACAACATTGCCAATTGCAACAACCTTATCCAACGTATCAGCGAGGAAGATGGCAGCAAATTCGCCCAAGGCGAAATGGAACAGAACCTGATCAAGGGAGAAGCCTTGGCACTGCGCGCTTATCTGCATTTCGACCTGCTGCGTCTGTTTGCCCCTTCCATGAAGCAGAACGACAACAAGCAGCACCTGCCGTATGTAGACAAATATCCTGTCACTTTCGAAGCATACAGCGACAACAACGCTTTCCTTGAAAAGACCATTGCCGACCTGAAAGCTGCCAAGGAACTGCTGAAGCCTTATGAAACGGAGAACATCAAATATATGGCAACATCCTATCGTATCGAAGGAGGATCGGGCACCAATGCAGAATCTCCTGTAGATGA
This sequence comes from uncultured Bacteroides sp., assembly GCA_934716785.1. Classification (GTDB taxonomy): domain Bacteria; phylum Bacteroidota; class Bacteroidia; order Bacteroidales; family Bacteroidaceae; genus Bacteroides. The sequence goes on from CAKUYM010000013.1 coordinate 25,577, forward strand.
CGATATTTTCTTCACTTTCAGAGGATTCCGTATGAACTACTATGCGACATGTGCCTTACTGGCACGTGTGTACAACTATGCCGGCATGCACAAGGAAGCATTCGATGAGACGGAAGAGGTTATCAATGCCAGCCCGTATCCGGAGTATGGCTCCTACTACAACTGCTTCGGCTTTACCTCATCTTACAAAATCAACCCCGACTATGGTTATGACAACGTAATGACGTATGATGAAGTAATCTTCACTTTGTCGAATACGGAATTGCTGGAAAACTATAAGCCCTACTACAGTGGCGACAAGCACCTCTACCTGAACGGAAGTTTGAGTTCCATCTTCGACCAAGCATCCGATTCACGCCGCCAATTGTTCAAAGAAGAGAACTACCAGCTACTTTCGAGAAAGCATCTTGAAACAGGCGGTAGCTGTGCGGCTTACTGCAAGAATATGCTTCCGATGATTCGTCTGAGCGAAATGTATTATATCCGTGCCGAGTACTACCACAACATCGGTAACGACCAGGAAGCCTTCCAACAACTGGACGTTGTTCGTGGCGGATACGGATGTACCACAGGCCGACTCTCAGGAAGCTTTGAGACAGAATTGCTGAAAGAGGCATGCAGAGCATTTATCGGTGAAGGACAACTCTACTTCTACTACAAGAAGCTGAATGTCCTGCCCAGCAACATGAAGTCAAGCGACAGCTTCGTATGGCCGCTTCCTGACAATGAGGCTTTATAATCACATCATTCATTGAAAGTATAAATAAATTATGATGAAAAATATTTTTTTGATAGGATGTATGCTTCTCGCCCTTGCTTCTTGCAGCAAAGAGGGGGTGGAAATGTACGATGCAAATACACGCTATCTATATATACAGCAAACCAACGATGACGGAGACTACGTAAACTCCAAGTATGTCACATTCCAACATCATCCGGGTGCCAACACAATCGATGTATACTTCGATGTACACTTGGTAGGACTGGCACCTACTGAGGATATGAAGTTCAAGGTAAGCACCGTGACTCCGGAAGCGAAAGAAGGTGACGAAACGGTTGTAGCTTCGGCCGATGAATATCAATTGGATGCAGAACAGGTATTCCATAAGGGAAAACTTGTTGATCAAGTGAAAGTGACGCTGAAAAAGAGCGCACGTATGGACAACCAGACTCTCAAGCTGATTCTGCGCATAGAGGCTAACGAGAACTTCGGACAGGCCACTTACTTGGATGATAAACTTGTGGAATCACTCAACGCCACCATCACGTTCGACAACAAGATTGCACAGCCCACTTGGTGGAATGAAGATATCGTGACCAACTACTTGGGCGAATGGACTCCTGCCAAATACCGCTGGTTCATACAAAGCTGCAACGGGGAAGTGCTCGACTTGAGCGACTACACCGGAACACAGAAGATGGAGTTGGCCATCCGGTTCAAAGAAGCCATCGAAGCCAACCACTGGACCGAAGATGATGGAAGTCCTATCGAATTACCTATTTATTAAACATGAAGAGTTATGAGGAAATATAATTTATATACCGTTATAGCCGCCCTGTCGATGCTGCTGTGCACCGCCTGCTACGAAGACAAAGGCAACTATGACTACAAAGATTTGCCGCAAATCGTATTTGACGACGATCATTATCATTTTGTGACCATTGATGAAGATGGTGAAGAGTCAACGGCAAGCTATCTCAGCATTCGCTACGGAGAGACTCTGAAAATCAAGCCTGCCTATAAATTGTCCAAAGAGGCAGACATTGACTTGAGATTTACTTGGAAGTTGCGTGATGAAGAAGGTCAAGAGATTGTATTGGGCAATGAAGAGACACTGGAATGGGAAGCCAAAGAAGCCATGAAAGGGAGATTGATTCTCGACATGGAAGATGCCACCAATGGCACTCACTTCTTGTCTGACATCAGCATCACTATTTCTGAGCCGTATGCCGGTATGGGATACTTGATACTGAGCGAAAAGGATGGAAAAAAGATGCTTTCGTTCATTGCCGGCAGCCACATGGACATAGACGAAAGTGAGTATGAGAAGAATCCTTTCGAGGAGTTCATCAATATCTACGAGGATGTAAACAAAGAGGCATTGCCGAGCAACACGATCAAGATACACGAGCACTATCACCGGGATCCCGGTAATAATGGCAGTGGACAACCGGCACAGTTGATGGCGGTATGCGAAGATCAGTTGATTGATTTCAGTTCATCACTCTTTACGGAAGTGACTCGCTCCAGCGAATTCTTCTCTACCCCTATCAGCAATATACGTGACGTAGAATTCATGCAATGGCTTGACTTGGTGACAGACAACGAAGGACACTTGTACCAACGCCGTAAGACGACAGACGAGTTGTTCCACTCACAGAAGTTCTTGTCCGAACCGGTGAAATACAAAGGAGAAGTACTGGAAGGCATCAAACTGATACCGGGCGTCTTTTCCGGTACATACCGCGGCTTTGCTTTGCTGTATGACAGCAAGAACAGCCGCTATCTGACTATGAGTGATCAGAAATTCCACAACTGGTCGACCAGTAAAGATGAAAGTTTTGTAGGTAAGATCAGTGAACTGACATCGGAAAGCAGTAACGGATGGCCCGAAGGCTTCACTCCGCTGAACAACATGGATGGCTATGAGGTTATCTACACCGGTTCGAACAACATGACCAATGATTACGGCGGTTGGCAGTGTATCTCCATTATCCGCGAAAAGGCAAGCGGCACTTACTACTATCAGAAGTTTGAGGTGACACATGGTTACAACAGTGCCGACACATACGTCACCAACATGGAACAAGGAGAAGTACCTGCCAAGCTGGCTGCGCACATCACTGCCGACACAAAATTCGCTATGCCCGAACGCTTCACCGGCTTCGACGGTTCAAGCCATCCTTATCTGTTTGCCGCCTGTGGCAATGATCTTTATCTGTATGACATGCAGGATATGGAAGCAGGCGTATCGGATGCCTTGAGTTTCAGCAGTCCGATTACCGCCCTCTGCTGTGAACGCTATGCGGGCAGTTTCTTGTCTGTTGGATTGGAAGACGGAAATTTCTATGCTATCCGTACCAACACAGCCAAGAACTACTGGAACTGGAACAACAAGTCTCGCTTGGTTCGTTATCACATTGATGGCGATAAATTGGGTAAGATTCAAGGTATATATTACAAGAGTGACGGCATAATGATCACACTCTCCGGCTATTAATTTAGCGCCCTATAAAAAGAAGGTGCTGCATCTTTAACAAAGATACAGCACTTTCTTTTTTCATTTGCATTTACCAACATTCTTCATCTTTTATAAATATGTATTAAATATTCATCACAACAAGGTACCCTTTTTGGCTACACATTGTTTATTTTATACATTTGCCGACCAGAAATTGTAAAGAAAACATCTAAATTAAATTATATAACAAAATGAAACATTTATTACGTGGATTACTTGTAGCCGCTTTTGTGGTGTGCTACAGTTTCCAGTCCATGCTGGCACAGCCTATGCAGCAATTGCCCGTGGACAAGAATGTCCGAATCGGAAAGCTGGACAACGGACTTACTTACTACATCCGGCACAACGCCCTTCCTGAGAAACGCGCCGAGTTTTACATCGCACAGAAAGTGGGGTCTATCCTCGAAGAACCGCAACAGCGTGGTCTGGCCCACTTCTTGGAACACATGGCTTTCAACGGAACCAAGAACTTCCCCGGTGACGAGAAAGGACTGGGCATCGTAGCATGGTGCGAGACCAAAGGTATCAAGTTCGGAACAAACCTGAATGCATATACGGGCGTGGAACAGACTGTATACAACATCAGTAACGTGCCTACCGAAAACATCAACGTGGTAGACTCTTGTCTGCTCATCCTGCACGACTGGTCGAGTGCCATCCTGCTGGCAGACGACGAGATTGACAAAGAGCGTGGCGTTATCCGTGAAGAATGGAGAAGCCGCAACAGCGGTATGCTCCGTATCATGACCAATGCTCAGAGCACACTCTACCCCAACTCCAAATATGCAGACTGTATGCCTATCGGAAGCATTGACGTCATCAACAACTTCCCTTACAAGGATATCCGCGATTACTATGCAAAATGGTATCGCCCCGACTTGCAGGGTATCATCGTTGTGGGAGACATCAATGTAGACGAAATTGAAGCCAAATTGAAAAAACTGTTTGCAGACGTGAAAGCTCCGGTGAATCCTGCCGAGCGTGTATACTATACCGTAGAGGACAATCAAGAGCCGATTGTTTACATCGGCACGGACAAAGAGCTGAAATCTCCGTCGGCAAGTTTCTTCTTCAAGCACAATGCTACTCCGGACTCTATCAAGAATACCATCAGCTACTATGCTACACAATATATGTACAGCATGGCGCTGACTATGCTCAACCACCGTTTGAGCGAGTTGGTGCAGACTGCCAACCCGCCTTTCACCGGTGCCAGCTCCGGCTATGGCAACTACTTCCTTGCCAAGACGAAAGAGGCATTCACCTTGAGCGTAAACAGCAAATTGGATGGCATCGAACCGGCAATGAAGAGAGTGCTGGAAGAGGCTGAACGCGCACGCCGCTTCGGATTCACCGCTACGGAATACGAACGTGCACGCGCCAATTATCTGGAAGGAATGGAAGCTGCCTACAAAGAACGCGAAAAGACCAAAAGCGGTGCTTATGTAAGCGAGTATGTGAACAACTTCCTCGACAAAGAGCCTATCCCCGGCATCGAGTTTGAATATAATATGGTTAAACAACTGGCTCCGCAGATTCCGGTAGAAGTGATCAACCAAGTGATGAAGCAACTCATGACGGATAACAACCAAGTGGTATTGCTGTCCGGTCCCGATAAGGAAGGGGTGAAATATCCAACCAAGGAAGAAATCATTGCCCTGCTGAAGAGCGTCAAGTCATTCGACCTGCAGCCCTACGAAGACAAGGTGTCCAACGAGCCGCTGATTTCGGAAGAGATCAAGGGTGGAACTATCGTTTCCGAAAAGTCCGGAGAAATCTACGGATCAACGAAACTGGTTCTCTCCAACGGTGTAAAGGTATATGTGAAGACTACCGACTTCAAAGCCGACCAGATTATCATGAAAGGTACAAGCTGGGGTGGTACGAGCTTGTTCCCCGACAAGGATATCCTCGACATCTCCCAACTGGGTGGTGTAGCACTGGTAGGTGGTCTTGGCAAATTCAGCCAGATAGAGCTGGGTAAAGCCTTGGCAGGCAAGCGTGCATCGGTAGGTGCCGGCATCGGCAGCATGACGGAAGTTGTTTCCGGTAGTTGCTCGCCCAAAGACTTCGAGACCATGATGCAACTCACTTACCTCACGTTCACTGCCCCGCGCAAGGACGAAGAGGCCTTCCAGTCATACAAGAACCGCCTGAAAGCACAGTTGCAGAATGCGGACGCCAACCCGATGACAGCTTTCAGCGATACGGCAAGAAATGTGATGTATGGCAAGCATCCGCGTCTCTTCAAAATGACAGAAGATTTGGTGGACAAGATTGACTACGACCACATCCTTGAAATGTATAAAGACCGCTTCAAAGATGCCAGCGACTTTACATTCTACTTTGTAGGAAACGTCAACTTGGAAGAGGTGAAACCTCTGATTGCCAAATACCTGGGTGGTCTGCCTGCTATTCACCGCAAAGAGACCTTCAAGGATAATAAGGTTAACCTGCGCAAGGGTGAACACATCAAGGAGTTTGTCAAGAAACAGGAGACTCCGATGGCTACCATCTTACTCCTCTACAGCGGCAAATGCAAATTCGACCTACGCAACAACGTAATACTCAGCTTCCTCGACCAGGCTTTGGATATGGTATACACAGCCGAAATCCGTGAAAAGGAAGGTGGTTCATACGGTGTAAGCTGTGACGGAAGCCTGAGCAAATATCCGAAACCACAGTTGACTTTGCAGGTTTCATTCCAAACAGACCCAGCCAAGAAAGACAGAATGGTGGAAATCGTGAAAGAGCAGCTCGAAAAGATGGCGAAAGAAGGACCGACTGCCGAACATATGCAAAAGATCAGAGAGTATATGCTGAAGAAGTATAAAGACGCACAGAAAGAGAACAGCTACTGGCTCAACAATCTGGATTCTTACTTCTACTCCGGTTTTGACAGCACAAAGGGTTATGAGGAGTTAATCAACACTATCACAGCCAAAGATGTGCAGAACTTCTTGGCACAGTTGCTGAAACAGCATAATATGATTCAGGTGGTAATGACAGCTCCTGAGGAAGAAAAAGCTGCTACTGAAGAAAAAAAGACTACTTCTGAAGAAGAAAAGAAATAATGTTCGATGAACCGTTCTTGAAGGATGGTTCTGAAGAATGGTTCGCTTCAATTTAAAAGACAAGGGTATCCGTTGCGGATACCCTTGTCTTTTTATATCTATTATCTATTTGTATTTATTATCTATTCGCATCTGACAAGAATGATTAGATCTTACCTACCAGGTCAATGCTTGGTTTCAGGGTAGCTCCGCCTTTTTTCCACCTCGCCGGACAAACTTCACCGTTGTGAGTCGCAACGAACTGTGCCGCCTCTACCTTGCGAAGCAATTCACTCGCATCACGGCCGATGTTGTTGTCATTCAGTTCCACCACCTTAATCTGCCCTTCGGGATTGACGACGAATGTGCCGCGATAGGCCATTCCTTCCTCTTCGATATATACTCCGAGCGCACGGCACAGAGCACCGGTCGGGTCTGCCAACATCGGGTATTGAATCTTGCGGATACTTTCGGAAGCATCATGCCAAGCCTTGTGCACGAAGTGTGAGTCCGTACTTACCGAATAGACTTCTACGCCCATCGCCTTAAATTGGTCATACGCTTCAGCCATATCTAACAGCTCGGTAGGACATACGAAAGTGAAATCGGCAGGATAGAAGAACAGTATCGCCCATTTGCCTTTCAAGTCATTGTTGGTTACAGTCTTGAAAGCTCCGTTTTGAAATGCCTGAACACTGAATTCAGGAAGCTGGGAATTTAAAATCGATTCCATAATCTTTATTGCTTTTATTGTTATTAATTGATTTGACTTATAACACCGGAAACATCGTTTTGTTTCTCGTTTCTGGGAGTAAAGATAGGCACGGAGATGCCGCCCTTGCAAAAAGACGCCAATCGAATAAATCTATGCAGTGATAGATGAAATTAATAAAAGCATTTTATAACTTTGCCGCAGTAAACAAAAACTTGGAATATATACAGTTATGAAACATCCCCTGTCCCAATTCTTATATTGCCCCGAATGCGGCTCTTCCCATTTTGAAATCAACAACGAGAAGTCCAAAAGATGTGCAGATTGCGGTTTTGTCTATTACTTCAACCCTTCTGCCGCCACTGTGGCGTTTATACTGAATGAAAAGAATGAGCTGCTCGTATGCCGGCGTGCCAAAGAGCCCGCCAAAGGTACGCTTGACCTGCCCGGCGGGTTCATTGACATGAATGAGACGGGCGAAGAAGGGGTTGCCCGCGAAGTATTGGAAGAAACCGGATTGATAGTGAAGAAAGCCGTTTATCAGTTTACGCTGCCCAATATCTATATCTATTCCGGTTTCCCGGTGCATACGCTCGATATGTTTTTTCTTTGCACGGTAGAAGATCTGAGCCATTTCTCCGCAATGGATGATGTAGCCGATTCTTTTTTCGTGCCTCTCTCCGAGATTAATCCGAACGATTTCGGGTTGGATTCCGTACGACGGGGAGTTATACAATTTCTAAACGGGCGGCGCAGCTAACCCATGGTGTTGGATTTCTGCCGTGCCGCTCTTTATCCGGATACTGTCCTAACAGCTTTTGGAAACAGTCATCAGCACACTGG